>NZ_JBALOV010000003.1:1175-158650 GCF_036965045.1 Bacillus sp. JJ1533
GCAGCTAAGATTAAAGAGCCAAAGAAAGGGAAAAGAATCCCAAAGTTTTTAGCAGAAAGGGAGATTGAACATCTTCGAGAAGCTAGCTTACACCTACGGAGAAGGCCCTATTTGAGTTAATGTTTTCAACTGGTTGTCGAATTGGTGAGATCGTAACACTCGATAAGAATAGCATTTCACTCTGCCATCGTTAAGGGTAAAGGTGATAAGGAAAGAGAAGTATATTTTAATATTCGATGTGAGATTTGGCTTAAACGATATATAGAAAGCCGAGAAGATAATGATGCAGCCGTCTTTGTAACGGAAAGACATCCTCATCGAATGAGCAAAGCACAAATGGGATATATCATTAAACGAATATCAAAACTGGCAGGTATTAACAAAGTAATCCATCCGCATCAACTGAGACACAGTTATGCAACCCACTTACTAAATAATGGTGCACCTATTGAAGTGATACAGAGTTTGATGGGACATGAGAAAAGTGAACTACTCGAATATATGCAGATTAAGTGGTCGTCTCAGGAAGGAGTTTTATCAAAAGTATTTCTAACAAATTTAATGGAGCAACTTGTTTTAATAACTGGTTGCTCTATTAAACTATTGCACCCTTTATTTGAATAAGAAATCAATTATCCATAGCAACACAAAAGCCAAAACAGATGTTGAAATTATATCTAAAGCAACCTTTTTCTTATCTTTAGCTTTATATTTTGAATCACCAAGTAATCTAAAAATGTAAAATACAGTAAAGATAGCAAGTAGTTCAAGGAAATTAAGTCCCATTTTATAGCCCCAATTCTTTTTATTACTATATTTCAATGTTCACCCAAAATTTTCCTTCTTCTTGCTAAAAAAACCTGCTCGATTACTTAACTAGCAATTACATTCTTTCTCTTGAAGAGATGCTTTTTTAGTTTGAGTAAATTATTTCATAAACTGTTCCCGACAGAGTGTACTTTATTAAGATCAAGATAAGTCTGAGTAACAAAACGAAAACCAATAAAAGGAAAAAGGGTAATCAATGTGGAATATATGTATTAAACGTTTGGGGAGATGTATAGATTGAGCAAATTATTAAATATAAGTGAAAAGATATTTGTTTTCCCGTTTGGTGAAGAAGGAGTACAAGCAAATGTTGGCATTATAATCGCTGATGATAAATGTATCCTTATTGATAGTGGAAATAGCCCGCAGCAAGCGAATTTAATAAAGAAAGAATTAGAAAAGATTGAAGCTCCACCTGTAAAATATATCATCTACACACACCATCATTGGGACCATACCTTTGGCAGTGCTATCTTTAATGATTGTGAAGTTATAGCCCATGAGCGCACTTTTGAATATCTGAAGCAAATGCAAGAAATAAATTGGAGTAAAGAATATTTATTAAGTGAAATAGAAAAAGATCAATCGCTGAAATTCAGCCATGAATCAAAGATTAAAGCAATAAATGATTGGGAATCGTTTAACATTGTCTTACCTAGTATTACTTTTACTGACAGGATGACTGTAAACATAAATAAAGTTACCTTAGAATTAAGTTTTATTGGAGGGCAACATGCAGATGATTCAATTTTGATAAAAGTGTTAGATTCAAATGTTCTTTTTGTTGGGGATTGTTTTTATCCAAAATCTGCTGATGGTTCTCCATCCTTGGATATTTTAAAGTTTTTACATAAAGAATCTGCAAAAGTGTACATCCATGGGCATGGTGCCCCTGCTACATTTGAAGAATTAGAAGCTTTTATTAAGCAAATTGAGAAATAACTTTTGGCTGTTTTCTAAAAGATGGATGCTCTAAGATACATTCCTTGACAAGATACTAACTTAAAGATATTTTAATTTTACAAAAATTGTTATAACATAGTGATAGGGGGTGAATATATGAATTGTAAGAATTGCGAAGGAAATTCATTTATACAAGCAACCGATTATATAAATCTTCGACCTTTAAATAAAAAAATGGCTATTGGTTCAGAGAAAGTTTATACTGTTTGCTTGGATTGTGGAGAAGTAGCATCAATAAAAATTAAGAATCCTGAGAAATTAAAATGAAAACATTTAGTTAGATTCCTAGATACTACCATTTGACCTGGTCATATCATTGAAAGTTTTTCCGCAATCATTACATAGATAGCGTTGCCTTAAACGATATTTACCGTTAAGTTTACCCGATGTACTTCCAAAATGAACACAGCCATAACCAGAAGTAAATCGGACTGCACGAATGTTAACAAGTTAGTCTAGACCAAAAAAAGCATACCAATTCGGATCTTAATTGATATGCTCATTCTAACCTATTTACAATATCTCATCACAGATGTATGTAAACGGAGGCAATCCTCCGTATATTTTATTAACTAGGATGCCCGCTCACGCAAATTCGGTTGACGCACTGGTTTGTATTCTTTCTTTTGCCACCTTACAAAAAGATTGTTTGCGACAAGTGAAAGAATGATTAAGACCGTTCCAAGAATATCAAACATCGTGACATCATAGCCTTGATAAATCGAAACTAAAAGTGTAGTAACGGGAACAAAATTAATGAATAAAAGGGCATTGATTGGAGATAAAATGCTGACACCGACGTTCCAACCAAGCAGTGCAATCAGACCCGGAAAAATAATCATAAACAATAAATGCGGTCCTGTTGCTGCGATCACTTCTGCTGTTGGAATAGATACATAGCCAACTAGCGTTGCGCCTGCTACAACCACAGCTGCTGTTACTGTTCCGAGTAAACAGCTTAATGTGGAATAACGCAATACGGACCAACCGCTAAATTCGCTTCCCCCCATTGTGTAGATTACCCAGCCAACAACCGCAAGGAATATTAATACAGATGGAATGATGTTATCCGTCGCACTTAGGAATGATTGAATATCCCCTTTTGTAATGACGAATACCGCACCGACCAATGACACGATGACACATGCTAATGTAAATGAATGTGGACGTTTTTTATATAACATCCAGACAATTACAATTGAAATCATCGGCATCAATGACTCATTAATGGATGCAACCATGACTCCTGGCTCACCCAATAAATCTTCTCCCCAGAAGATAAAGAGGTTATAGACCGTAAAGGCCATTGTCCCAAAGAACCATAATTTGAGGCCTTTGCCTTCAAAGCGAAACGCTTGTTTTCCTTCTTTCCAGAACAGCATCGCAACCAAAATAATCGTAACGGCTCCATAACGTATGATTGTAAAATAAAATGGATCAATATGTGTAAAGGCTGCATGTGCAACAGGGAACATGGCACCCCATGAAACCGCAGCAATAAAACACAAAACAGCTCCCCAAAATACATTGTTTCTCACTTTCTTCTGCCTCCCCTATATGAATGACAATCTTGATTATCTCCCTTTTTTGATATCTTGTAAAATGAATAATAATGATTAACTACTATCACTTTTCGTGATATCATAGAAGGATAGAATCATAGCAATCGGAGGAGACAAAAAGTGGAATTTAAAGATTTAGAGATTTTTCAGTTGGTTGCAGAAAAAGGAACCATTACAGAAGCGGCAAAAGATTTGAAATACGTGCAATCGAATATTACATCCCGAATCCGGAAGCTAGAAGCGGAAATGAACACTCCCTTGTTCAATCGCCATCGACGCGGGATGAGCTTAACACCAGAAGGAAAAAAACTTTTAACCTACAGTCAAAAGATATTAGCCTTAACTGAAGAAATGAAACAAGCGGTTCAAACCGATCATGAACCTTCAGGAAAATTAGAAATTGGTACAGTGGAAACGGTTATTCATTTACCTAAAATCCTATCAAGCTATGTAAAAAAATATAAGGATGTTGATTTGTCTATTTTTACGGGTGTGACAAGTACATTAGTGGAGGAAGTTTTGCAGCATCGGTTGGATGGCGCGTTTATCACTGAATCTGATTTGCACCCCGACCTTGTATCCCATGAAGTATTTCAAGAAGAACTTGTCCTCATTTCCGACAATCGAGTGTCCAGTCTAGATGAGTTAGTCGAAGAACCGATACTTTGTTTTAGCAAGGGCTGCGGATACCGGGCACGTCTAGCGGAATGGTATCGAGACCAAAATATTGCCCCCAAGAAAATAATGGAATTCGGCACATTAGAGACGATCTTGCGCAGTACGGCCATGGGACTTGGCATTGCCTTTGTGCCAAAATCAGAAGTAAAGCAATTAGAAAAAGAAGGACTCCTTCATTTTCACAAACTGCCAGAGCAGTATAGTAAAATAAAAACGGTTTTCGTAAGAAGATCCGATACGTACCTTACCCCAACGATTGAGAAATTTATCGAGACGATTGAAACGAGTAAACTGGAGAACCATGGGGACGTTCCTTGTAGTTCTTGATTATTTTCTCCTTAAATAGAAAAAAGGAGCCTGCCCCAGTTACGGTCTTTACCGCAACTGGGGGCAGGCTCCAGAATTGTTCTCATCCCTTATTGATAAATCCGAAATGCAGGAACAATCGTATCTGAAACAATTTCTTTTCCTTTTTCACGAATGAAGTCCAACTTATAATAAGCCTCAAATCGTTGGCTGATTTCCGTCTTCACCAGCTCGGGTGGTGTAACAACGATGAATTGGAACTTCAGTTTTTGTGCAACTGCGAAGATTGGATCAAGAACGTGTGCGGATGCCGCCTGTCCGAATGGATTATCACAGACTAGCGGTACCCAGCTTTGATCTGTTTCACTTTTCACAGACAATAACATCATCATCATCACCATTCTGGCTGATAATTTTTGACCGCCACTGCCATCGGATTTCGTTCTAGAGCCCTGGTTAATGGTTTGCCAGGTTGAATAATGCTCCCGTTGCGGTTTCCCGTACATAAAGGCATTATCTGTTCGCATATTATAGACAAGCAGCTCAGGATATCGATTTCGAAGTGAGACAAATAATATTTGTTCATCACTGATGAGCTCCTTAATTTCTTGGTCTAACGCACGATTATTGTCATCGATGATATCAAATTTCTTCGTAATTTTGTTTATCGCTGCGACAAAATGCTGTTTCAGAAGCGGTTCAATCTCGTCTGCCTTTTTAGGTAATATATCATCCTTTAACTGGACGAGCGGAAACGTTCCTCGTTCATTTTTTAGTTTCATTTTCGCAATCATCGAACGGATCGCCTCTGAAATGCTCATCACTTTCATGCTGGCACGGCTTGCCCAGAAGCTTTGGGCCTTTTCAGCGCGCTCTTTGTCACGTTCTAATTGCTCTAATCCACTTTGAGAAAAACGCTTCATGTTTTTCACGATGCTTTGAATATGGGCATACTGCCTTGTATCCATATGATCAAGTGTTGTTAGCACTTCGTTTTTAAAACGTGTTTCCCAATCCTTCCCTTCAATCGTAAGCTTTAGGTTTCGTAAGGATTGATCAATTTTTGCATGCTTTTCTTGCCCTTCTTCTTGAATCACTTGATGTTCTTCACACCAGCTCAAGATGGAGTTTTTACCTTGCGTCCTGATTTTTTCTACATCTTGCTCCGTGAAGGCTGCTGCTTCTTCTTTTAGGATAACCGATAGAGTTAACAAATCTCCTTCATAACCCGCAATCAATGTTTCTGTATCTTTTTGACGTTTCTCGACCTTCTTGATTTCCTCATTTGTTACTTTCGTTTGATCCTTGATTTCAATTTCCTTCACTTCTAACTCAAGATCTTCCCATCCTTCAGGCTGTTTATCATACTTGGCTACTTTTTTTCCTGCTTTGACACGTTGTTCCTTGGCATGCTGTAAGGATGTTTCTGCTATGGTAACAGCAGTCCCTTGTTCCCGCTCTGCTTTTTCCGCTGCCCTTGCATCCTTTTGTGCCGTTTGCATCATATTCTCTAAAATACTTACTGGCTCATCCGGTACGGGTGCTTGCTTCCACTCCTCGTTTGCGGCATTGAGTTTTTTCTCAAGCTTCGTTTGCTGCTTTTGCTCAGCATCTCTGGTCGCTTGAATAACGAGTAATTCTTGAGCCTGTTCTTCTTTGGATTTCTGAAGTTGTTTAAGCTCTTCGATATGACCTTTTATCTCTTCAAGCAAATGTGGAGATAAGCGTGGTACCTCTTCACTCTCATCCGCTTTTTCATCGGGCGGAAACACCGCTTCACTAATAAAGATGGTGATCTCTTTAATCGTTTGTTCGGTTGTAAGCTTCCATTCGACATAAGTTTGGTTCCACTTGGTTTGTAGCTGGGCGATTTGTTGTTGCTTGTCCCCGACTTCTTGCTGTTCGATCTCTAAGGCTTCTTTTTGTTTCTCTTTCTCTCCTTTCACCCGTTTATTTTCTTGATCGAGTGCTTTTTCCTTTTCAAACTCCGTTAATACATCCACGTCTTTTCTAAGCTTTTCAATCTTTCCAGTTGTCTTTTCCAGCTGATCCTTTAGCTGAAGCTGGAGTTCTTTTTCCTTTGCTTCCTGTGTGATGATTTCTTGTAAGTTTATTTTCTTTGATTGGAGCGCATTTTGTTCGTGTTGAAGCAGTTTTTCGATATCACTAGAAAGCTCCCCTGATAAAAGCCGATCAATGTCCTGTAAATGGCGGCGTAATGATCCTTCTGTCTTTTCCATTTCACGAAGAGTGTCTTTCTTGTCGTCAATTTGTTTGGCAATCTGTACTTTCCAGTCGGTAAACTGATTTTTGTCCGTTAATAGCTCTTGCTCTGTCCCGTTGATGAGCACAAACGATAATGGTTGGTTTTCACTGTTCATTTCTTCACGTAAAAAGATCGGAACTGGGCTTTTAAACATTCTGCCTGAAAGAACCTGTGTATTAATTTTTTGCCATTGCTGGCCGCTTACGACTAACCCGTATGGAAGGAGAGGATACGTTAACGCAAAGCTTTCCATCTCCTCTTTACGTAAGGATTGAAGATATTGTGTTCCGTAAAACACATCAATCCCCGTCTTTTCATCAATCCATTCCTTTAATTCTTTCACATCTTTATTCGGAATCCAAAAGGGTTCGTCATTTAAAGAATGGTCGATTTGCGTTTCCCAAAGCTCTTTTTTGATTTGTTCGGCATGCTTTCGATTTTCTTCAAGTAGTCCTTCGATTTGAATCGCATATTTCGATAATAGCGAATGGGTAAATGGAGTTGTGATCTCATCTATTAATCCATAAAGCCTGTCTACTAGTTTTTCTTCTTTATGGGCTTGCTCTTCTTTAGATGCCTTTAGCTCCTCACATTTTTCTTCCAAAGATGAAATCGCTTGGACTAGCGTACCATGTGTAGTGGCAAGACGGTTCTGGGTTTCAATCGATTCTTTCTCCTTGGCCACTAAGTCTTCTAATCTAGCCTTTTTGTCTTCGATTTGTTTCGAAATGTGACCCAACAAGCCCTCAAAGTCGTACGTTAATCGATCACCAAATTCTTGGATCAACTCCGCTTCCTTCGACTCAAAATGATGCATCTGGGTATAAAGCATATCGATTTCCGTAGTAAGCTTCGCTAAATCCTGGGTCAACTTCTTATCCTGCCTGGAAAGTTCTTTTTCCTTTTTCTTCAGGAATTTTTGATACCCAACATACTGTTTGACAGCTTCTTGGAGTGATTGATAGGAGGATTCCCATTGCTGCAGTGCTTCCTGTTTGATTTCTTCCATTCGTTGATTCACTTGCTCTAAGCCACTGTTTTGTTCCAATTTCACAATCTGCTGTGACAGCGCCCGAATGCTCTGTTCGTTTTCACTCCACTCTTTTAATAAGAGTTGAAAATTCAGTTGTTCCTTACGCTCCTGTTTTTCATTTACGGTTTCCTGAAGGGACGTGTGCTTCTCTTTTTCCGCAACCAGTTTCTTTTCCCAATCCATGACCTCACGGTGTGCTTTGGCATACTCCAAATTTTCCTTTTGAAAACGCAGCTCATCTTGTCTTTCGTGCAGGTTCTCCATCTCTTTTTCTAATGTAAGCTGGGTTTCCTCTTCTAGTTGCTTTACATGCTCCAATGCACCCAGTAGCTGTCTGCCAATCTTGATACTTGCACTCGCCTTTTCTTTATGTTGAACACCAATGGCGATATGCTCTTCAAATGGGACAATGTCTTCTAAAAACTCCTTATGGGCTTGTTCTCTTTTTAAAAGAACAGGCAGATCCTTGGCAATACTCGCCTGGCTCTTAAAAATCTCCACAAGATCATTTTTTTGATGCTCGGTACGATGCAGCACTTGGCTAACAGTCGGAATAATTCGCTTTTGAAACAGGGAATGATCGTCCTCCGCTCCCTCAAAGTATTTTCCAACCCCGCCTTCATCCTTATTAATATCCTTCATAATATCCCAATCCTTACGGTTAATTCCGTATGTATCGAGGATGCGATAGTGCTTCTTTGTGTCCCGGTAGACGTCATAACCATTCCACATAAGATAATCCTTCAGGCTCTCCGTTTCGGCTACCTCATCATTCTCATAAAGTGGAATATGATTAAGAGCTGCTTCCTCTTTCCTGTCAAATTCCCTTGTATAAAACGTAATATCTGGCACTATCTTCGCTTCTTGTTCCAGTGTTTTATGTTCATTTCCACTTTCATCATTCATCGAGATTCGCTGTTCCGCCGAGAACATGCCACCTGTAATCAAATGTCGATGATCAGCACCGTCCAATTCCCATTGAATGACGACATGGAAGGTATAAGGAATAAATTGCTCTTTATTATTAAAGAAAAATTGTTGATAATAACGATTGTTCTGCTTACCCCACGACGTTCCTGGCTTAAGGATTTGAAAAATCGTTTGCAGGAATACACCTTTTCCGCCCCCGTTCATCATCGCAATCAACCCATTTGTTGAGGTTTCCTCATTATGAAAATGAAAGGTGGTATCTTTATATTGCTTTTGCATGCCATCATATTTCAGGCCACTTATTCTAATCGAGTATATTTTCGGCATGCTCATCCTCCTCAGCTGTCACTAATTTCTTAAATAGTTCGTACCGATCGTAATCGTGATACAGGTATTCGATTCGTTCGAAAAGCTCATTCTTGGGAATCACTTTTGGTATGTCATCTCGGTCCAAAATGACGATGAGCCCCTCTGTTTCTAATAAGCGCATACTACTTGCAATGAACCCGATTCTTGTACGGCGATTTCCCTTTTTCACCCCAAAACTTTCAGTGTCAACCTCCATGTACTTCCATGTGGTCACCACTTCCTTCATATCAATTTGTTCTTCTTCTCCGAAGGTAGGCTTAGATTTTAGAAGGCTCTCCCAATTCATGATCAGATCATTTACTTGCCGCTCTAACGCATAGAAGCTAATCCCTTCACGTTTTGTACGAATTTTTGCAGCTTGGTTGCGGTCGATCGCTGCCAAAAACGCCATAATCACTACACTCATCAAGTGAAAGTGTTTTTTCGTTTCGATTTGCTTATGCTTGTCCTTCATATGGGTGAAATTTGTTGCAAAGACTGAACCGGTTGGCTGGATGACCAAGTGGATTCGTTTTGGTGCTTCAATGATATAGGTACCAGACTCATCCGCTAATAAGAGAACGGTTTGTCTGACTTCTGGCTCAAAATACGTTTGGAAGTGCTCACTGTTTTCATCAATCACCTTTTCTTTTAATAATGTAAAATAGACAGTGGACGCCTTTTTGACGATTTCTGTATTCATTTACTTCCCCTCCTCTACACAGATTTTAAATGGGGTTATTTTCATTCGATACCATTGGAGAGGCTCCGCACGATGATCAAACTTTGTATAAATCTTCAAACCTTCAAACACTTGGAATTGAGGATACTCCTGCATCAATTTATAAAGAAGAATTTCCCGCTCATCACTTAATGTTTCTTCCTTTCGATATAGCACTTGAACCCTTAATGGCTTTTTGTCAAACATCATCCATAAATCAATTGTTTCTGATTCTTCAAACCACAAATCCTGTATTTCAAGCGGCAAGTCCTTTAAATCGGTTAACGAAAACTCGCCATACGTTTGTAAGTATTGGAACACATAACTCCATGCCGAAATAACCGAATCCCAGTCCGTTACCCGCTTCGGAGTCACATTTTCTTCTTCCTCATCTTCAATGACATCATCACTAGATTCAAGTCCATCAAATTCTTGTTCTCCCCATATCCAATCAAGGGGCAAAATAAATTCATTTTTCGGTGAAAACAATGGCGATAATATTTGTTCAACGGTTGTAAAAGAAGTAACGCCTTCTTTCATGATCCAATCTTCATAGAAATGCTCGCGAAAGGAAACCAGACTATTTTCCCAAAACAAGGATGGGTTTTCGACCTTTAGTTTCATCTCATAGGAAATATTTTGGATCACAAGCTTGGCAAACCGATCATGCAACTGCCTTGTATGACCAATTTTTTCTTGGAGAAGAATCAATTCCTTTTGGATAAAATCATCTTCATCATTCGTTCGTTTCGATTTTTCAATCATGCTCGTGATCGTGCGAAAGTGATTTTTTTCTTCTTCAAACTGCTGTTCAATCTCAACGCGATTGTCAGCCCTTTGCCATTCCTCTTCAATCAATAAAATTTTGGGATTGTTGATCATTTCTTTTTGAAATGAGAATTCATTTGCCATTAAGCGGTTAACTCGTGAAATGAGGTGATCGAGGTTTCGGGTTGCTTTCCTGAAATTTCCGTTTTTAATTAACTGCATACTATAGAGCTGTTCAATTGTGATTGAAAAATCTTCAGCCATTTCCCTGCTCATAAATATCATTTCCTGAGCAACATCGGTTAGTTTATAAACTACCTGGCCGCCCATTTCCAAATTCGTATATAATTCATCCATCGTGACATAACGAAAGACTTGAGTCTCCCATGATTGCTTCATTTCATCGTAATAGAGGGCTTCAAATGGTTGACTAAACTCTTCTTTCCCTTGGTACAACAGTCCGCTTGTAATTCGTTCGATTTGCTTCTCGTCTGCTAATAGTTTCATTTGTTTGATCGAATCTTCCACCATATACTTAATATCTGATTTACGTCTCTGATCATCATCGTTTAATTCACGGTAAAAGATGGTGAGTAAGACATGCATGAGAATCGTTTGGATATGAGGCTTTAACTCGCCAACGTCCATTCCCCTTCCGAGCTCAAACAGTGGATTTAACCGTTGCATGCGCTGGGCAAATCCTTCCCATGATTCGTTCACATCCATCTCCTCCATGTTTCAATTGTTAAGACTTCTTGTGGAATTCGCATATTTTCTTGCCACAATTGCATCAGTATCTCTTGCTCTTCCTTCGTAAACCACTGAAAAAAGGAATCACGGTAGGTGATATTTTGTGCTTGTCCACGTTTTTGCGTATTTTTTTGATCAACACATTCCAGCATTTTGCGATAAATCTTTAAAGCCGGCTGAATGCTGCAATCCGGATATTTCTCAATTAATCTGACCATAATTCCGTATCCCGAAGCATCTAAATCTCCTGCGTAATAGAATAGATAGTTTTTAACGGGAAACATTCGGAAGAAAAACGAAAAGCTCCGCTCAATTTTTGTGCCTTCCCCATAGATAATCAACTCAGGTTCATAATCCAATTTATTGGCTTCCAACAACTGTATAGAGGTATGAAAGAATGATAGATTTTCGACAATCAAAATTCTCTGGATCTCGTTCATTTCTACCCCTTGTTTCATCCAGAACACAAATGGTTCCCCGTAGCGCACCATTTTCAGCTGTTCTTCTGCGACTCCTATTCTAGCTAAAAATCCAGTCCCTTCTGGAAAGCTATCACTATCTAGCAAGAATTTTTCATGGCCAAAGAGTTCAAGGCTTCTCTCTTCAACTGAAACGATTTCCCGTTCCTGACTGGATTGGAGAAAATGATGTAGCTTTTCAATTCGTGCCCATTCCTCTTTTGTCTGCCATTCAGGATGTCGTTCATAAAAGGAAAAATCAAAGGTATCACTTATTTTCATCATTTCAAGACGATCCCATTGCTCCTCCTGAACCTTACTATTTACCCAAAAAAAGAGGGGAAGTGCCGGTGACCTTCCGTTGAATTGTTTATTTAGAATGGGAGTCATCTGTCCCTCGTCTTGGAGGATTTGAATGGCAGCATAAAACAGGGAATATCCGTCCATTTCAAAGTAATCGTCCATGATCCTGCGCAACTGATGCTCTAACTCATTTATATTAATCTTCTTTTTTTGTTTTGGGTGGGCGATATCTGAAATAAATCCTCTCACCCTTGTTTCAATTACATCGATTGTACTCACCTACTTACATTTTCATGGATTCATAGGAATCCACGCCGTTTTCTACTCTTATAATTATAAACCAGTCGGGTGCATAGCGGTAAATGAAATCTTTCTTACAAGTAAAAAGGTGCCTTACCAAATTACGGTAATATGCTACCGCATTGGGGCTCAGGCACCTGTTGAAGAACTTCCTTATTTAATTTACACCCACCACATATTGCCGGGTACTTCTTCTAATAAGACGGACTTTAAGTTTCGAACAGCACGGGTAAATCCTTCTTCAATCGACATGATTGGGTCCTCGTGCTCAATGCTTACTACGTAGTCGTAGCCATAGGTCCGTAGCGCACTCATCATGTCTGACCATTCTTGCAGACCATGACCACAGCCCACGGAACGGAATGACCATGCTCTCGTCTGAACTTCGCCATATGGCTGCATATCTGTGAGCCCATACATATTGACGTTGTCTTGGTCAATATATGTATCCTTCGCATGGAAATGGTGGATTGCATTTGCCTTGCCTAGGATTTTGATCGCCGCTACAGGATCAATTCCTTGCCACCAAAGATGACTTGGGTCCAGGTTCGCGCCAATCGCATCACAGGTTTCCTCGCGTAATTTAAGGAGCGTATATGGCGTGTGAACTAAAAACCCACCATGAAGCTCTAGCCCAATCTTCACGTTATGGTCTTTTGCAAATTGCCCCCATTCCTTCCAATAAGGAATTAATTTTTCCTCCCATTGCCATTTTAAAATATCAGCAAATTCATTTGGCCATGGAGCAACCGGCCAGTTTGGGAATTTCGCCCCTTCATGGTCTCCAGCCGTGCCTGAAAAACAGTTCACAACAGGAACATCTAGTAAGCTTGCAAGCTTAATTGTTTTAACTAGAGCCTGATGAGATTTTTCGGCAAATGCTTGATCAGGTGAAATCGGGTTTCCATGGCAGCTGAATGCACTGATTTGGAGTCCGCGTGATGTTACTTTTTCTAAATATTCGTTTCGTTTTTCTTCACTTTCTAACAAGGCATCAAGATCACAATGGGCATTGCCTGGATATCCACCCGTCCCAATTTCGACTGCGTGCAATCCTGAGGCTGCTACATAATCAAGCATGTCTTCAAAGCTCTTTTCTGAAAATAAAACGGTAAATACTCCTAGTTTCATTTCTCGTTTCCCTCCTGCTATAATGAAATGCTTTTTCCTGTTTCACTGCTTTTATAGATGGCATCGATGATTTTAGATACTTGCAAAGCTTGCTCTGGTTTTACGATGAGTTCATCTAACCCTAAACAGCTATCAACAAAATTTCTCGCTTGTGGAAGATCTGCAGATTCTTCACCAGGAACCCAGTTCGCAACCGTGTTTAAGAGCATGCCGTGCTTTGCTTGATTGAGTTGAAGTGGAAATAGATCAATTCCACCCTCAACCCCTGAAATGCTAACGCCTTCTTCATCCTTCGGAATATTGGCTGACCATGACGTTTCAAAAAGCATGGATGCACCGTTTTGAAATTTAATATAAGCCGTCACATGATCATCCACATTGAAGGTATTCGGGTCAAAGCTTCCCCACTGATTGACTTGGTTCGGAATTTTACTTAAGCGGTTATAGGCTGTACCGATGACCTCTACAGGCTCTGGATTTCCGAGTAACCATAACGACAGGTCTATGAAATGGCAGCCCCAATCAATCAGGGTTCCTCCACCTTGAAGGTCCTTGTTGGTAAAGACACCCCATCCTGGAACCTTACGTCTTCTTAATGCCTTTACCCTGGCGACGATGGGTTCACCAATTTCATTTTCTGCTACTAATTTCTTTGCAGCCTGCGAGTCTTTAAGAAAACGATAGTGATAGGCAATCGCCAACACTTTTCCTGAACGATGACTAGCCTCAACCATCATCTCACATTCTTCTGTTGACATCGCCATTGGTTTTTCGCATAACACATGAACGCCTGCATCCAGTGCAGCGATTGAAATCTCTGCGTGAAACTTATTCGGGGTACAAACAACAACCGCATCCACTTCAGCAAACATTTCCTGATATTGTGTAAAAACCGATGAAATCTGGTATTTTTCTGCAACCCTCTTTGCTGTCTCTTCATTCACATCACAGATGGCTGTAATGGTGACATCCGTTAATTGTTGGAAGGCCGGGATATGGCGTCCTTGTGCAATTCCACCCGCTCCTATGATTCCGATTCGAAGTTTACTCATTTTACACCTCAATTGATCGAGATTATCTTGTTCGTCTCTTTAGATTCAATGGCCGCTAAGATCACCTGTAATGATTTCATGCCTTCTTCCCCTGGTACAGCTGGATTCGTATCGGTAACGATGGATTGGACAAAATGAGAAATAACGTGAGAATTTGATTGCCCGCCGTCTTCATTTGTTTGAATGCCACCTAATTCATATTTCACAACCTCACCATTTTTATATTGAATAATGAGGTTATTAACCGGATCATCCTCCAGACGTAAAATCGCCTTTTCCCCATAAATAATCGTTGAGTTATCCTCTTTGGACACATAGGACCAGCTCGCTGCTAGAGTTCCGACAATGCCAGATTCTGTTCGTAAAATACAGACCGCTGTATCATCTACATCTGCGTATTCCTTGGCACTTGTTTCAATAAACGCCCCCACCTGTACAAACTCTTCCCCTAACAAAAATCGCATCAGGTCTGTTTTATGGACACCAAGATCTCCCATTGCACCAATAAAGGCCTCGTTCTTCTTGAAAAACCAGCTTTCCTTTCCGTCGACACTCCACCCTTCCGGACCACCATGTCCAAATGCAGTGCGAAAGCTATAAATTTTTCCTAGGACACCATCTTCAATTAGTTGTCTTGCCTTTTGATGAGAAGCAACAAATCGCTGGTTATGACCAATCATCAGCTTCTTATTCGATTTTTGCGCTGCTTCAATCATATTCATCGCTTCTTCTTTAGACGTCGCCATTGGCTTCTCACATAACACATGTTTACCTGCTTCCAATGCGGCAATCGAAATCGGCGCATGCAAATAGTTTGGTGTACAAACACTTACAGCTTCCACCTCAGGATCGGCAAGCAGTTCTTCATAGTTTGTATAGGCCATGACACCATATTGACTCGCGACCTGATGGACACGGTCCTCGACAATATCACATACAGCTACAATCTCAACATGTTTGTTCATCGCATATTCAGGCAGGTGACGGTGTTGGGCAATACTCCCGCAGCCAATCACGGCAATTTTTACTTTACTCATCGGTATTTCCTCCCCTATGTATTATTTCATTGCTTTGATTTCTTCAAGTGGTTTCGCATTCCCATATACAGGTTTTGGCAGCTTCGTAGGCTTTGCCCATTTAACAGCATTGCGAATCACGCGTTGAATGTCCTTGTGATGGTAGGTCGGGTATGTTTCATGTCCTGGACGGAAATAAAAGATTTTCCCTTTCCCTCTCTGATAGGTACAACCACTTCTAAATACCTCTCCACCTTCAAACCAACTTACCATGACCAGCTGGTCAGGTGCGGGAATATCAAAATGTTCTCCATACATTTCTTCATTTTCAAGCTCGATATATTCACCGAGCCCTTCCACAATCGGATGACTTGGGTCGACAATCCAAATTCGTTCTTTTTCACCGGCTTCTCGCCACTTTAAATCACAAGACGTTCCCATCAACACTTTAAATATTTTTGAGAAGTGAGCTGAATGAAGGACAATCAGCCCCATTCCATTAAGAACGCGTTGCCTCACCTTTCCAACAACCGCATCACTTACCTCATTGTGAGCCTGATGTCCCCACCATACTAATACATCTGTCTGTTCGAGAACCTCATCTGTTAAGCCATGTTCAGGCTCATCAAGGGTTGCTGTTCGAACCTGGAAGTTCTCCTCCTTTAAAAAGCCTGCAATCGTCCCATGAATACCTTCTGGGTAAACCTCTTGTACAGGCCGATCCTTTTGCTCATGGCGGCCTTCGTTCCAAACTGTTACGTGTAGCATTGCTTCGTCCTCCTCATTGTTCATTTTACTTTCACTTTTCGATTTCGATAGTCATTCGGCCTTACCCCAACTAACTTCTTAAAGAGTCGGCTAAAGTATTTCTCATTTTGATAACCCACAAGATTGGCAACCTCGTAGATTTTCAGATTGGGATTTTCTAATAATTCTTTTGCTTTTTCCATCCGAATTTTCATCACATAATCCGTAATCGTATCATCAAATTCTTGTTTGAATTTCCTTGAAATATACTCCCTGCTGAAGAAGAAACGGTCAGCTATTTCCTGCAGATTGATTTCATTCTGATAATTTTGTCTGACGTACTCTTCAATCAAATGGATACCTGTTTTCTCTTTTTGATAGTTATCGGTCGTGACCGATGCCTTGCGATCGAGGGCTTGCTCCTTCCATTCATTAACCGCCTTTTCTAATGTTTCATTAAGCACGTCTGGCTCAATCGGCTTTAATAAATAGTCAAAGCTTTTATAATAAATCGCATTCCTCATGTATTCAAAATCATCGTAACCGCTTACGACAATTGTTTTACTCCCTATCCCGGATGTGCGGATCCATTTCAATAGACTGATGCCATCTTTTTTGGGCATTCTCATATCAGTAAAAATGATCTCGGGCTGATGCTCTGAAATGATGTCCATTGCCTCTTCCCCATCTTTTGCCTCAAAAATCGTATGTATCCCGAATTTTTTCCACTCTGCCAGTAATAAAAGTCCTTCACGCACATGCTTTTCGTCATCAATAATGATTGCTTTCATAATCGGCACCTTTCACATCAATCGGAAGTCTCATGGTCACTAGAAAACCGCCTTCCTCACTGTTTTGAAGTTGTAAAGCTGCTTGGTCATGATAATAAAGCTTTAATCTTGCATATACATTCCTGAGGCCAATATTAGTCCCTTCACCTAAACTCGTTCCACTATGAAAATACGAATAAATTTCTTGAAGTCTTTCTTCCGAGACACCCGTTCCATTGTCCTTTACCGCAATCAATAATTCGTTATGCTCGACTGCACATGTGATGGTGATCTTCCCCACTTCTGTTCGATCATCAAAACCATGCTTGAAATAATTTTCAATGATCGGCTGCAGGATCATTTTCGGAACCTTCACATCTTGTGCACTTTCACTCACTTCAATCTTGAATTCCAATTGCTCTCCAAATCGTTCTTTTTGTAAAAGAAGGAATGCTTTTATATAGTTGATTTCTTTAATCAGCGGAATGATGTCTTCTTCCATATTCATGCCGTATCTCATAATCTTTGAAAGCTGCGTAATCAACGAATAAATCTGAGGTACATTGTTTTTTAGCGCAAGTGTACCGATCGATTGAAGTGCATTGTATAGAAAATGCGGATTAATTTGTGATTGCAGGACACGTAATTGATTGGTTTTGTTTTCGATTTCGAGCTTGTATTCCTTGTTAATCAGATGATTGATTTTTTCAATCATATGCTGAAAGCGATTCCCTAAAACCCCAATTTCATCCTCACCCAGTGGTTGAAAATTCACATCCATGTTTCCGCGTTCTACCTGCCGGATATTGTGGAGAAGAATTCGAATCGGTGATGTTATTTTAAACGACACGAATAAAGTGGCTAACACCACTAGGATCAATCCAACGACCCCAAATAAAATATTAATAATGGCTACGTTATTCACACTTTCATAGAGAGTGGTATATGGAATTCTTTTAACCAGCATCCAGTTTCCTGAAATCTCTGGAAGCTTGTTATAGACCATCACACCATGAAACGAATCATCACTCCACTCCATCGTCCCCTGCTCTTCATTTGTATGGACTAATGTGTCAATCCATGCCTCGTGATTTGCCTTATCCTCTTGTTTAGATTGATAAATAAAATCTCCTTCAGCCGAAACGATATAAAATTCCTCATTTTTATCGTTATACAAATTTTCACTTAATTCAAGGATTTTATCTGGCGTAATTTCCAGCGTGACATAGGCAAGAACGTCCTTCGATGGTGAATTGATAAACGAACGATGAATCGATAAAACAGGCTTTGGCCGTTTGACATTAACAATATTATCCAAGTTCTTTTGGAGATGAATCGGTTCAATATACATATTGCCTGGGCTGTTTTTGGCCTTTTCGAACGCTTCCTCGTTTCCATTCACTACCTTATTTGCAAAGACGACCGCTGATTGCTTTGAAATGGAGATAATTCGTTCATCATTGGCAAATGTAATATAGACCCGTTCAATGTTTTCTTCCGCATATAAAATCGTTTGCAAAACATCCTTTACGGTATCCAAAATCGGATAATGCTTTTCCGTATGTGGGGACCTTAAAAAACTGACAATATCAGGATTATTATAAAGTGAAAGCGATAATCCATTCAACTCTCGAATATAGCTCGTCAGATTTTCCTTCCCTTGATATAAGAGACTCTTATTCTCTTGAACGACTTGATCCTTTAAAGATTCTTTAATATGAAAATAGGTAATCGCAATGGACGTCCCAAACGGCACGATTGTAGTGAGCAGTAATAGCACAATCAGCCTATTTCGAATACTCCTCTTAAACAAAGGGCACCCCCCTAAATATATACAATATTAGTATAAAATAGAAAGCACATCTAGTATAGACATGCTTTCTACAAAATTTGGGAGTTTCCACTGTGTTAATGGATTACTTCAGGTCATCCCATGTTTTTTGAAAACGAGCTAATAATTCATCGTAATCAATTTTTCCGGCTGCATATTCTTGAATCGCTGCTGCTTTCTCCATGTTCGCACCATCTGGCCATCTAAACCAAGTCCAAGGAATCGTTTTTTCTTCTTTCGAATAGTCCAGAATCGAAGTACCAAGGTCACCTAATCCGGTTGGTTCGATGTTATCGAAAGCAGGGATAAATGCGAATTCTTCTGTAATAAATCGCTTACCTGTATCGGATGAAACCATCCAATTTAAGAAATCCTTTGCTTCTTGAAGGTGCTCAGAGTTTTTATTAAGCACCCAGTTGTTTGGAACCCCTACTGGCAGACGATTTGCTGACGCCTCATCATCCGTCATCGCAATTGGAAGGAAGCCCATGTTGATTTCCGGATTAATTTCATAAATCATATTTTCTGTCCAGTTTCCTTGTTGAAGCATCGCTGTTTCACCTGATGCAAACAAAGTAACTTGGGTATTATAATCGGTTGTAAGTGGATTATCATTTGCATATTTCAACTCTAAATCTAGTACATTCTTAAAGTCTTCAAAATGCTTATTACCCTCAATTTTTTCAGTTCCAGCATAAAGCCCTTCGATAAATTTAACAGGGTCATCCTGTTGGGCAAACGGGATATTCAGTAAATGCTGACCAATAACCCACCATTCTCCATAGCCTGCTGAGAATGGAGTAATCCCTGCTGCTTCAAGCTTTTCTGCTGCTTCTTTTAGCTCTGAGAAAGTTTTTGGAGCCTCGCTAATTCCAGCTTTTTCAAATAAGTCCTTATTATACACAAATCCATAGCCTTCTAGGTTAACAGGCATGCCGTACAGCTTGCCATCTGTGTCCGTCATTGGAACTTTACCGATTGGTAACACATGCTCAACCCATGGCTCATTTGAAAGATCGGCTAAACGCTCTTTCCAAAGCTCTAATTCTTTGAATCCACCGTTGTTAAAAATGTCTGGCTCATCGCCTGAAGCGAATTTCGCTTTTAATGCAGCACCATAGTCAGCACCGCCACCAACTGATTCAAGCTTAATCTTGATGTTTGGATGTTCTTTTTCATACTCATCAATCATCGCTTGGAGTTGATCAGCAATTTCAACCTTGAACTGCATCATGTTTAGAGTAACGGTTTCCTCCCCGCTTTTTCCTCCTTCACCCTTGTCGCCACTTGTCTTCTCCTTATCGGAACAAGCACCAAGGATTAATACCAAAGCCATTGTTAACAAAAGCAACATGCGTTTCATTAACTTGTTTCCCCCTTTAATATATGAATTTTTGTATTATACAAAAATGTATAACCCTTATTTAATCGACCCTGCTGCAATTCCTTTAATAATATGTCTTTGTAAAAACAAGAAGAAGATAATGATTGGTGTGATACCAAGTACGAGTGCTGCTAATCCCATATCCCATTGTTTTGTGTATTGAGCAAAGAACGAGCTTGTTGCTAATGGGATCGTCCGTAGCTCTGCATCTGTTAAAACAAGTAATGGCAGTAGGTAATCATTCCAAATCCATAAGGTGTTTAAAATGATCACCGTCACGGTAATCGGTTTTAACAATGGAAAGACAATTCGCCAAAAGACGCCAAACTGCGAACAGCCATCGATTCTGGCAGATTCCTCAATTTCAACAGGCACCGTCTTCACAAATCCATGAAAAAGGAAGAGAGACAGCGGTACGCCAAACCCAAAGTACATGATCACAATCCCTGGAATACTATTGACGATTCCTAACATACCACCTAGCTTCATCAACGGAATCATAACAGATTGGAACGGAATCACCATGGCTGCGACAAAAAAGATAAATAAAAAGCTACTAAATTTGCCACCCGTTCTGACCAACTTCCAAGCGGCCATCGAACTAATCACGACAATTCCTATATTACTTAAAACCGTAATAATCAATGAATTCCAAAACGCTCTTGGAAACTGAATAATCTCCCATACTTTCACAAAATTCGCAAATAAAATTTCCTTAGGCCATGCAGCCGCATCAATTAAAATCTCGGAAAATGCCTTCACGGAATTAATGAAGACGAAATAAAATGGGATGAGAAAAATGAGACCTAACACAATTCCCAAAATCTCTAATAAAAAGGTTCTTTTGGTATATCTTCGGTTCATTATGCCTCAACCTCCTTTTTCTTCGTCATTACAACTTGAACAGTTGTAAAGATTGCCACAATGACAAAGAACAAGACCGCTTTAGCGGTACCTAGACCGAAATTGTTATACTGAAAGGCTTCCCGATAAATATTAATCGCGACAGACTCTGTTGAATTAAACGGTCCCCCGTTCGTCAACGAAATATTAATGTCGAAGATCTTAAAGGCCATCGAAATCGTTAAAAAGAAGCAAATCGTAAACGCTGGAAGAATTAACGGCATGATAATCTTCGTTAATACATTCCAATTCGAGGCCCCATCAATTCTAGCCGCCTCTATGTAGGATTGATCAACTCCCTGTAATGCCGCAATATAAATGACCATCATATAACCAGCCGTTTGCCAAGCAAATACAATGACAATTCCCCAAAAGGCAGTAGCCTCATCACCTAACCAGGCAAGCTTGAAAATCCCAAGATCGGTGTATTTTCCTACTGAAGCAAACCCCTTCACAAAGATAAACTGCCAGATAAACCCAAGCAAGAGTCCGCCAATGACATTTGGCATAAAAAAGACCGTTCGTAAAATATTTCTTGTCTTTAATGCCCCATTTAGCAATAGCGCTAATCCAAATCCAAGTAAATTACTAATGATAACAGCGGCAAACATAAACCTCGTTGTAAACCAGAAGGAATTGAAAAACTTTGCATCGTTGGTAAAAATCTTTTTATAATTCTCAAATCCAATCCATTCCACTGCAGAGCTAATCCCATTCCAGGATGTAAATGAATAATAGATCCCCATTAAAAATGGGATAATTTGAATCATCACAAAAAACAATAAAGCAGGTCCCACAAAAGCTGCATAGGTTAAGACGTTTTTCCACTTTATTTTTCGTTTCGGTTTAAGTTCGAGTTTTCGACTCAGTTGTCCTCCCGTTTCGGCTGTCTTCGCTTCCATTTACACCACCCCCTCCAAATTGTAACCGTTTTCTTTTATTATAACGGTACAACTGTCATAATACAGGAAACGATATTGACTGTTAGGGGTACAATATTGACATCGTGATGACTTTCGGACTATTTTCTTTAAGGTGGATCATGAAAATCATCTGTTTTAGACAAAAAGCCTCAGTCAGAAGATGAGGCAAAATAAAAAAGGAAACCGGGGAAGTCCCAGGTCTCCTGTATAGGTTTAATGTTAACTAGTCTTCTTCTATAAAAATCTCTTGCCCTTCCTCGTTAATATCGACTTTCAGTCCTGCATCTTGTTCTTTATTTGTGTCAGGCGGTTCAGGCGGTTCTGTTACCTCATTGCTATTCTGCTCGTCGTTCTTCCCTTTCTTAAACTCATTCATGGTAGATAAAAAATCCTCCGCTAAATCTGACGGAATGATTCCCGTTCCATATGTAGCACCGACATTTAAGCTCCCGCTTAAATCTTTTACTCCAAGGTGAGCAATATTATTATTCAGTTCATATTTGTCAATTAGCATACGCTCAACCTTTATATCCTGATATACAATGGGGAGTTCGTTTGATTTCGTTTGACTGCCCAATGCTTTCTTTATTTCATTACATTCATTAAGGATATGTTTATTTTCAGTTTCACACTGTTCAATCCGCTCTTTTAAGCTAGCCATGTCATGGGTAAGTATATGAAGCTGTTCCTTTAGTTTGTCCATTTCGTGAAACCACTGAGCCTTCAATCTTTTTTCCACAGTGGCGATGATTTTCGCTTCAAAATCATCAGGTATGCTAAAATCCTGCTTTTCCTTTTTTTCCTTGATAGCTGTTTTTTCTAATCCATTCATGGTGGAAAGGGCAAGAAAATGGCTTTCTATTTTCAGGAATCGCTTCATTGTCACTTCAAGCGTATTGATTCTCTTAAACTCTATTTCAAGCTTTGCGATTCTCTTTTCTAAAGCCTCCCGATCATTTTCCTTACGAACATTTCTTTTAAAAGGCAACTTTTTCATCACCACCCTTTCCTATTTTTTCATCATAACAGGCTTAGTTATGGAACCGTTTTTTGGGGATAAGCATTTATTCGATTACGACAAATTCCTCTGGTTCAATTTTTCTGTGATAGGTGATAACGAGGAGACCGTGGTTGTATCTGGCTCTTATCGGATTGCCGTCTGTTGGTTCTGGAAGCGCAATCGTGCGCTCGAATTCTCCATACACTCGCTCATTTTTTAAGGTTGCATCTGGTTTAAATGGTAATCTTGAAATTCCTTTGATGGTTAAGTTTGACCCAACTACTTTTAACTGGATGTCTCTTTTGTCGATGCCAGGGATTTCGATTAAGATGACAATCTGAGCGTCAAGCTTGAAGATATCTATTGGAGGAAATTCAACCGATTCAGTTGTTCGTCTTGCTTGTTCGGCAGGTTGTTCTGCCTCCATGTCCCGCATGATTTTTTTGGAGGATTCCTGATCAAACACATGGTTCCAAAAATCACCCGTTTGGTAATTCTGCGCAATCTCCATCCACTGCTTGAGCTTTTCCATATCCACGATGCTTCCCTCCCGTTTTACACATCAAGCAAAAAGCCACTTACTTCTACTACTATTCATATTGTTTGATTGACGATTCATTCCTCTGATTTCGTACCAGCATCCCCTTATTTTTGGTCATATAAGAAGTAGATGCCCCTTCATTCAAAAGGAGGGACATCTAGTTCTGTATACTGCGTATCGGTTGCCTTAGGAAGCTTGATTTGAAGATACTCATCTTTATAACTTGTCACAGCTCCTTTTTTCTTTACAAGCTCAGGCAAGGCAAACAAATGGTAACTTTCCTTATTCGGATACCCCTCAATAATGATTTGGTTAGATGTATGAAAAATTTTTACGTTTGATAATTTCGACGGATCCTTTATTCTAAACTTTACATATACGTGATCATGAGAATCAAATATTGAAGGAGTGAATTCACATTCTGTTGATTGTTCGGGTAAGGATATTTCTCCATCATCACTTACTTGATTCTCATGAAAAGCACGATTCAATACAGATGCATTATTTTGAAAAAGATCCAGGGAAGTTGACATTGATTTTGAGATAGATTCTTGAACAAATTTTTCAATGCTCGAAGACTCTCCTGAATGTTTCAACAACTGCTGCATGATATCCTTAAAAGGAAAGAAGGATTGAAACGGGAACATGGGATAACCTCCTTAAACCGAAGCTAAAATTGATTTGAAACCGGTAATGATGGGTTGAAAATCTGATCTTGATCGGACACATCTGTATCCAAATAACCCCCTGCAGTTATAGATGAATTGGGTGATAAATCCCCTAAAGAAAAGCTTAATGATATATTTTTTGAATTGGCCGTATGGCTGTTATGAACCGTTCCGCCAATATCAAAATTCGCATTTTGACTCATACTATTCGTCTTTATATTAAAGATATTGATCATATAGGGCATCTTTTTTATTCCTTTCTCTTTGACTTTATCCTTCATTACATTCGCCTAATTGTAGAGAGACTTCTGCTGAATAAAGGTTAACAGCAATCAATCCTGAGCTGCATTTACAACTGCTGGGTTACCGATATCGCCTTGATCATTTAAATCTGGATCAATATACACATTCTCCATTCCTGCAGTCGTTGGTGAAAGATCTCCATAGGATGAATTTTCCCCTTGGGACTTTGAGTTTGCTGTGTGAGCATTATGAAAGGATTCACCAATATTCACTGAACCGTTATTCGAAATGCTGTTAACTTTCATGCTATAAATATTGATATGAGTAGGCATATTGATCACTCCCCCTTCATGTTCTTTTATCTTATGCAATAGGCATGCAGGCTGTTATCCTAATTTTGAAGATGTTATTTTTATACAAAAAAATAAGCACATTTCTATTGTTTAGAAATGTGCTTACTTGATTTAGTATATATTAAGAAGCTTGAGCTTCAGTTAGCGTTTCAACTTTAGCAGGTGGTTTGTATTGACCTTCCCATTTCGCAACAACGAGCGCTGCTAATGAATTTCCTACTACGTTAACCGCTGTACGTCCCATATCAAGAATACGGTCAATACCCGCGATAAAGGCTAACCCTTCAGCTGGTAAACCAATTGTACTAAATGTCGCTAATAGCACAACAAAGGAAACTCCAGGTACTCCTGCCATCCCTTTAGATGTGACCATCAAGACCAACATAAGCGTAATTTGTTGACCAATGCTTAGGTGAATTCCATACATTTGGGCAATAAATAATGAAGCGATGGCTTGATATAGAACAGATCCATCTAGGTTAAAGGAATAACCTGTTGGAATGACGAAAGTCGCAATATGCTTCGGGCTTCCGGCTTTCTCCATTTTGTCCATAATTTTCGGAAGGACGGTTTCTGAGCTTGCTGTTGAAAAGGCCAAGATGAGCTCTTCTTTGATCATCTTCAGTAATTTAAAAATATTAAGCCCAATGAATTTAGCCAGTAAGCCTAACACAACAATCACAAAGAAAATCATCGTTCCATATACAGTAATCGCTAATTTCCCTAATGGAATAAGGGATGCAAACCCATATTTAGAAATTGTTACACCGATTAATGCAAATACACCAATTGGGGCATACTTCATAAATAAGTTGGTTACATAGAACATGGCATTTGCCATACCTTCAAAGAAACGTAAAACAGGTTTTCCTTTTTCACCAATTGCTGCAATTCCTAGACCAAACACGACCGCAAAGAAGATAATCGCGAGCATATCGCCTTCAACCATTGCTTGGATTGGATTGGTCGGAACAATATGAAGCAGCGTATCAGTAATCGATTTGCCTTCTTGTTCCTCTGATGTGTTGACATAACCAGAAATATCACTTTGCTCTAGCTTGTCCATATTTAAACCAGCACCGGGCTGAAAAATATTGGCAGCAATCAAGCCGACTGCAATCGCGACTAATGTCATGCCTATAAAATACGTTAGGGACTTCGCACCTAACTTCCCAACTGATTTCAAATCACCTACACCAGCAATCGCAACGATGATACTTGAAAGCACGATTGGAACAACAATCATTTTAATTAGTCGGATAAAGAGATCTCCGAATGGCTGTAATACACTTTGTGCCGTTGGACTTCCATAGAAGATCCCACCGACGATAATCCCTAATACAAGACCAATAAAAATTTGAGTCGCTAGACTTAATTTGAACTTTTTCATAAATTACCTCACCCTCTTGTTGTTTTTTTTGACGTATTACCTTAGGTAAGGGAAACAAATGAATACGATAATTCTCCACAAAAAAAGCGGCAAGTGCCGACTTTCGAACTCTATCGTTCTCGTTCCCACTAAATTGCTTACGAGGTTAGCTTTCAGGTTAGGACTATCGGAAACACTGAGCCCCTTCTTTTCAGAATTCACCTATAACGGAAACGTATCCGTGTAATTATTGGGTCCCCCGCTCTTATTAAAAATAAGATTAAGCATGAATCAACTAATTGAATTCTATCATTAAAATACTATTTTAGTAAAGAATTTGTTATTTCCAGTGGGGGTGTGGGAGTGTCAATAGGGCGAAAATAACCTTTTAAACCATAAAAAACGACGTTCCGATTGGAAAACGTCGTTATCTAGTCCATTGGTCTGGATTGTGAAAAAGGTTATTTTTATATAATTATCGTTCAATCTATTATTTTATATTTCTATTCCTCATCACTACCCCGATATCTCTTATATGGAAGCGGATTCCAGGTTCGGTATTCGAGGTCATCTTTACGTAAGGCAGCAGGAATATCGTCCAATATTTTCTTCGCTACCTCTAGTTCACGCTCAGCTTCTGATTTATCCTGGTATAAAAATTCATCAGACGCTTTTTCCAAGGCTCGACTCACTTTTACCTCCAAGTTTTCAACGACCATTTGTTGCTGACGAGAAATCGATTCGCGCGCTTCTGCTACCCAAGTCGGCTGGACAGAACGAAGGTGGTCTGTGACATAACTAAATTCTTGAAAGACTTCCTTATAGACACGGTCTGCATTTTCGCGGACATCCTTAATCGCTGCTTCTAAATCGTCGATTGTGAGCTCAGACACCTCTAATGGACGCTTGCGTTTGGAACCACCGATTCCCTTTGAATGGAGATAATAAGGAAAAATAGACTTTATCGTTTTTCCAACAGGAGCAATAGCAAGCCCATCCTCGTCGACACCTTTAGGCTGCACACCTTGCATGGCAATCCGAGCAGATTCCGGTCTTACAATTTCCTTCGGCGGCAACACACCATATCTTAGTAATTCACGGATACCTGTTCCAGAAATATTGATGCGGTACCGATCATCGTGCGGACATGTCTGCTCGGTTGCTGGGCTGTCACAGCGTGTGCAATAGAACACTTCATGGAATAACCGAATATCGATGCCTAGTTCTTCATTTGTAAACGTATCAAATATCGTGTGACTTGCATACTTATCATAATAATCCCCAACACCTGCATGATCTCGGCCAATCAATGCATGGGTACACCCGTAATTTTTCATAATAAGGGCATGGAGAACCGCTTCACGAGGACCTGCAAAAATATAGGTCACACGCAGTGGTGAAAGAATTGTTCTCTCCTTTGGATAATACGTATCAAGCACAGCCTGATAGGATAACATACGGTATTCATGTCGAGTATATTCACGCTTGGCCATCTCAACTAGCGGCTGAACAAATAAGCCATCCATTTCCTCAAGTGCATTACGATGAATATATTCATGACCGCGATGCAATGGATTTGCACCGGTAATAAAACCTCCGACCGATTTGAATTTTTTCTCCTCATAGAATAGTTTCCATGTATCCTTCGGTTCGATCCGCAAATTTTCAAATGGCCCCCAATGGACACGGCGAAGTAACTGAATAGGACCACCTAATGCCGTTTCCCCCATTCTTCGATAAATGGAATCAACTCCAGGGTGATTACGGTCAGTCGTGCCAAATAATTGTTGGGCCCGAAATTCTCGGTCATAGTCGAAAATATCATCTAATTGTAAGATCGCGACTGGCTCCTTCGTTTCATCGACTAATGCGACCTCATCTCCCACAGATAGGGTCTGAATCACTTGCTTATTTCGGTCGCCAATCGGTGCGAAGCTTAGGGGCACTGGCCAAACAAGTCCATTAGCCAGGCGCCCTTCTGTTAATACGGATTTGTAATCTGTTTCAATCATAAACCCTTCATTTGGAGAGAGTACACCTGTGGCAATCATTTCAAGCGTTATGACAGCCTCCAAATCAACCATGATGTATGGAAGCTGCTTTGCCCGCTCCATCGCTTGATCTCGTTCTTCTCCAGTTAAAACACGGTTAACTAATTTCCCCCCATGTGGCTGTTGTGGATACCTTGTCACTTTCTCTTCCACATTTATATCTTGGTTCATTACCAATCCACTTCATCCCTTTACTAAATTTTTTACGACGTTTATATTCAATCCCCTTATATAAAACGCGGTATTCTACTAAACTCTTATTCTGCTTTTTTAAAGCCAGTATGTGCGCGGACAGCCACTTCGGCATAGCGCTTCACATCATTTTCTTTCGAGAAAATCGTTCCGAGATATCCACCAAGGAAACCTAATGGCACACTAATAAGTGCAGGATTATCTAATGGGAAGATTGGATTCCCTACAAATAGTGCCGCCCCTTCAACAGGTGAAAATACACTAGGACTCATTGATACTAAAACTAAGGCTGAAATTAAACCGGAAAGAATTCCCCAAATGGCTCCCGATGTATTAAAGCGTTTCCAATATACGGTGTATAAAATAACAGGCAGATTCGCACTGGCTGCAATACAAAATGCTAACGAAACGAGGAAGGCGACGTTTAAGTATTGAGCACCTAATGACAATAGGATCGATAATACAGATACACCTAATGCTGCATAACGTGCTGCTAGCATTTGCTCTTTCTCAGTAATCTTTCCTTTTTTAATGATTTGTCCGTAAATATCATGTGCAAATGCAGATGCTCCTGATAACACAAGACCCGCCACAACCGCTAAGATTGTCGCAAATGCAACTGCAGAAATGAAGGCAAATAAGATATTACCGCCAATTGCCTCAGCTAACAGTGGTGCAGCCATGTTACCACCTTTATTGGCTGCGAGAATTTCACTTTCCCCGACATAAATAGCAGCCCCAAAGCCAAGGAATAACGTTAAAATGTAAAAAATTCCGATTGTCCAAGTTGCTGTAATAACCGAGCTTCTAGCTGTCTTTGCATCCTTTACCGTGAAAAAGCGCATCAGGATGTGCGGCAGCCCAGCTGTTCCAAGGACTAAAGCAAGCATTAATGAAAGTGTTCCTAACGGATTTGTATATTTAATTCCTGGATTTAAATAATCTGCACCATGACTCGTTGCCGTTTTCACTTCTGTAAACATGGCCCCGATATTAAAGTTAAATTTGAGAAGGACTAGGAAGGAGATGACAATCATTCCGGCCATCAATAGTACAGCCTTTGTAATTTGTACCCAGCTCGTTGCAATCATTCCACCAAATAGAACGTAAATCGTCATCATAACCCCAACAATTAACACGGCTATCCAATATGGAATCTCGAATAAAAGCTGGATAAGTGCGCCCGCACCCACAAGCTGTGCAATCATATAGAAAAGAACAATCGTAATTGTACTAAGAGCCGCAGCCCCTCTTACTTTTTTCGCCTCAAAACGAGAATTGATCATATCGGCTAATGTATACTTACCAAGGTTACGCAATGGCTCTGCCACTAAAAACAAGACAACTAAATAAGCAATTAAAAATCCGATACTATAGAAAAATCCGTCAAACCCTTGTAAAGCAATCATTCCGGCAATACCAAGGAAGGATGCTGCCGATAAATAGTCACCAGCGATTGCTAGTCCATTTTGCCATCCAGTTAATCCACCACCTGCTGTATAAAAATCTCCAGTGGATTTCGTTTGTTTTGCTGCAATATAGGTAATGACAAGCGTCAGAATGACGATTGCGAGAAAAAGAGTTACTACGATAGGATCCATTTACATTCCCCCCTTATTTTAACTGCTCATCAATAATTTGTTCGGCATCTTTATCAAATGAAGAAGCTTTTTTTACATAGATGCTACTTAACACCCAAACCATCACAAACTGTGAAACGGCAAAAATCCAAGTCCAAGAAATATCTCCAATGGCTGGGCTGTTTAAGAATGTTGTATAGGAGGTGAAAATAGGCAACAAAAAGTAAAAAATCATGAAAAATACGGTCATCGGAACGATAAATGCTCTTTTTCTTCGCAAAAATTGCTTAAACTGCGGACTGCTTTGCACCTTTTCATAATCTACACTTTTCTTCTTGCCATAAGCGAGTTCCTTTTGGGCCAAAATCAACCATCCCCTTCCGTTAGTTTATAGATAATTATATATATTACGAATATTATATAATCGAAAAATGAATGAACGGTTGAAAATGAAGGGTGAATGGTAAAGGTTGGCTGGTGAATGGTTTTAGACATTGTTCCTCATTTGAAAAGAGTAAAAATAGATTTACTCGCAGACCGGCTAACAGGGATTTTTGTTCGATTTTTATCCTTTAGCGTCAAATTACACGTTCCATTAAACCATGGCGTGATTTCTAAAATATGATTTAGATTGACCAAATAACTGCGGTGGGCACGGAAAAACATATGACCAGCCAGCTGATCCTCTAATTCTTGTAAAGTCATCCGACTCATGATGACCTTATCCTCAGTATGAACCTCTAATAAACGGTTGTTTGGTACAGCGTAGTAAATCGAATCAGGAGCGACGACCACCATCCGTTCTCCATCATCAATTAAGATCTTTGACTTCATCGTTGGTGCTTTTTTCTTCTCTGTTGCTTCACTCCTCTTCTCTCGATTCGCCAAGCTTTTGCGAATGCGGTTCATCGTCCTTCGAAATCGTGTTTCATCATAGGGCTTTAATAAGTAGTCAACCGCCTCTACTTCAAACGCATCCATGGCATACTCATCATATGCCGTCGTGAACACAAATAAAGGAGTTGTGTCTGTCTCCTGTTTCAAAATATAGCGTGCTGCTTCGATTCCAGTCAGACCGGGCATCTCTACGTCAAGAAAAATAACATCCGGCCGATGTTCGGCATATAACTCTATTAATTGTTCTCCCGTTTCTGCATGCGGAGTGAGGATAATTCCCTTCTCATCCTGCAATAAATACAGCAATTCCTTTCTTGCCATCATCTCATCTTCAGCAATCATCGCACGAATATTCATCCCATCACCTGCTTTTCTTCATATTGATTTGGTATTGGAATTGAAAACTTCACTTCACTGCCCCCATTAGACAAATTGCGAATATGCAATCTCGCAGACTCTCCTACTAAATGAACCAATCGTTCGTTCACATTATAGATTCCGATTCCCCCATTATGATCACCGACTAATGGCTGATGACTGACAATCGGCAGAATATGTGTAGGAAAACCTCTGCCATTATCCCGAACTAAAACGGTAAGTCTCCCATTCTCTTTTTCTATGATAATATCAATCTTTGCACCATCGATTACATTCTTTAAGCCGTGTTGAACCGAGTTTTCAATCAAAGGCTGAATGGTTGATGGCGGAATATAAATAGGGGGAAGATCTTCCGGTTTTTCAAAAGTAATGTCTAATCTTCCTTTAAATCGTTCCTGAATAATAGAGGTATAAGCTTCCGCATGCTCACACTCTTTTTCAAGCTCAACCAGTGATTTCGATACTAAGCGCAGATTAAACCTCATAAAACTTGCTAGCTGCAATGTGATGAGACGAGCCTTCGCTGGGTTTTCCCGGAACAAACCCGCAATTAATTGAAGGGTATTAAATAAAAAATGCGGATTGATTTGTGCTTGTAAATTCCTTAATTCGGCATCTCGAATATGTGCTTTTAGTTTTTCCGCTCCAAGCATATTCAATTGATCGGAAATAAATTGGCCGAGCCCTTGTGCCATCATCAGTTCAACTGGAGAAATATGCTCTGCATTACGAAAATGGAACGTAATTAGATAGGTCACTCGATCATCTTCTATAATAGGTATGAAAATAGCAGCCTCAAGACTGCATTTTTTATGAGTACACATGAGATCTGCTTTCACATGTGTAACCTGGATTTTTTTCAATTCAATCGCCTTTTGTGCTGGATGTGCGATAACTGGATCACCCGAATGATGATGATCTTCTCCTAACCCTTTATGAGCTAAGACCTCCTTTTGATCTGTAATCGAAACAGCTGCAAGCCTCAGGCGACTATGTAATAAATCCGCTAAGCCGTTTGCCACCTCAAGAGGAGAGTCCTTTTTTAAAAAAGGGAGTGCCTCCTTCGCAATGGTTAATGCTTGTTTCGAGGCTAAAGCCGCCTCATTTTCTTGTTCACGCAGGACAATTCCAATCATCGCTGTAAAAATGGCAATCGCTGCACTATTGGATAACACAAGTGGTAACCCAATTGTATTAACGACTGAAATCATATCGATTTGATTTGAGTACATAATGAGCAATAATTGCATGTGCAATATAGGAGGAAACACGCCAATAAATAAAGCCTTCAGCGGAGAAATGACGCGTTCGTTGGAAAAAAAGCGTGCCGTTAATCCTGCCAGTAAGCCTGTAATCGGATTAACAAGGGCATTTGCCAATGCCCCGACACCACCAAGAAAAAGGAGATGAATCCCGGTAATCAAACCTGCACCCAAACCAAGGATCGGCCCTCCCAATAAACCCGCAATGACGATTGCAACAAGACTCATGCTAACAATTAGGTGTTGCTCCCCAACTGGAAAAAGAACTAATTGATGACCGAAGACCCCATTCTCGTCGATGACAATCCCTGTAAACGTACTGGCGATTCCAAATAAGCCAAACACCCCGGCATGGACGAGTGACATCTTCACACTATACGTCCGATAGAGTAAAGATCTGAAGCCAGGTGTCCGTGTCATCACAAATGCAACAATAAGAAGCAGGCCCAACCGTTCAAACAAAATGATCGTTAAGCTTTCCATTTCTTTTCTCTCCTTGAGGCGATGCCGGACTGTGCTTGAATCGTAAACTCGTTAAATTCTGTGATGGACTGGGACTTCTTCCTTGAAAAAATGGTTCCTAGATATGCACCAAGAAAGCCAATCGGAATGGTGATAATACCGGGATTATAGAGAGAAAACACGGCCTCTTCTCTAATCCATCCATCAGTTGGGTTCATAATGTAAGGACCTAACATAACAAAAAACAAGGAAGCAGCCAGACCCGTCACCATCCCCGTCATAACTCCCACCTCGGTAAAGCGTTTCCAATATATCGTTAATAAAAGAACCGGGAAAATACTAGATGCCGCCACAATGAACGTCATCGATACAAGAAAGGTGACATTAATGGTCTCCAAACGTAACGAAACCACCGTGGAAATCAATCCGATTCCTAAAGCCGACCAACGGGCAGCCCGCAATTGCTCCTTCTCAGTTGATTTTCCTCTTTTTAAGATGTGATGGAAAATATCATGGGAAAAAGCAGTCGTCGCGGAAATTACAAGCCCTGCCACAACCGCTACAATCGTTGTAAAAGCAATCGCCGAAACAAACGCCAACAAGAAGTCGCCACCGACTGCCTTCGCAAGTAAGGGTGCAGCTAAATTACCGGTTGGATCCAGTTCCATGAGCAAATCATATCCCAAGAAGGCAATCGTCCCAAAGCCTAAGACAAGAGTCATGATATAAAAAGTGCCAATAATCCAGGTTGCGCTGATGAGCGATCTGCGAACCTCAAATGTATTACTAACCGTAAAAAGTCGGATTAAAATATGTGGCAATCCGGCTGTACCAAGCACGAGTGCAAGCTGGAGCGACAAAAATTCCAGTGGATTGTCATATAAATTTCCAGGAAGGAAAAAGGTTTCTCCTAATGGCGTGCCTGTTTTTACCTCTGCAATTAACTTCCCAGCATCCCAATTAAAATGAGAAAAAACGATAAGGGTGAGCAGAAACGTTCCTGACATCAGAAGGACGGTCTTCACAATCTGCACCCAAGAAGTCGCAATCATCCCACCTACAACGACGTAAATCGTCATTAATCCCCCGATGACAATAACTGATATGGAATAATCGATATCAAGCAGCAAACGAAGCAGAAATCCTGAAGCAACAAGCTGAGGGATGATATAGAGAATCGAGATGATCACCGTACAAAATGCCATCATTAAACGCATCTTCTCACTTGGAAACCGGGAACACATAACATCGCCAAGCGAATACTTCCCAAGGCGATGAATCGGTTCCGCAATTAAAAACAAGACAACTAGATATGATACTAAAAAGCCAATCGAATATAAAAAACCATCATAGCCACGAATCGCCACCATTCCAACGATACCGAGAAAAGAGGCGGCACTGATGAAATCGCCTGCAATCGCCATGCCATTCTGAAAACCGGTTAAGGTCCCAGCCGCAATATAAAACCGATTCGTTGTGTTACTGCGCTTCGCTGCCCAATAGGTAATAATCAAGGTACAAACAATAATATAAATAAGGAATAAAAAATAAGTAGGATTCACAAGTATTCCTCCTGAAACTCTTCCATCTGTCGATCAAGCTTTTTCGCCGTGACATGATAAAGGCTGCAGAAAAACCACGTCATCGGAATTTGCAAAAAGGCATACACCCATGCCCAAGGAATATGAAAAAGAAAGCTTGGCCGATTCATCACATCAGGAATGAAAATAAGAGACAACGGAAGCAAAAAATAAAACAGCAAGGCAGTCGCCAACGCATACATCATCGAATGCCTTCTCTTACGAATCAAAACTAAAATCCGCTCCTCCATTCCCCTTCCACCCGCTTTCAAAATCAGAAAAATCAGTATAATATTTCAATTCAAATCATACAGGAAGGTTGGGGAGTTGTAAAGGTTGGGAGAGTAGTACTATTAGGTCAACAGGACCTTTTCTATAAAAAAAGAAAATGCTCATAAACGTTGTTTTTCCAACATGCATGAGCCTTCCTAAATGGATCCATTATTCTAATATGTAATGTAATTAATAACCTTCCTTTTCCTCCGCCGCCTTCAAATTACCGAATCCTTTTTCACTGTACATACTTATCCTTTTCAATCGGGATCTTAAATACTTTTCCAAATACTTGTCGGTACAGAAAACATAACAGCCTTTTTGTCCTCTAGTCATTAATGTACGATAGGTGTTTCGAATTATTTTATCTGCGGTTTCTCTTGCTTCCTCGGGCTTTTCCTTAAGCATTTTCTTTATTCCTTTGAGGGATTGATCAGTTTTAGCACGTTTCGAGTAATCCGTGATTACTTGTCCATTTTCATAGCGTAAGTCATCACCGATAATAACACCAACATAATCAAACTCTAACCCCTGACAAGTATGAATACATCCTGCTTCATGTATTGAGTTTTGATCAATAGCCCATGTGGTTGTACTGTCTAGGTTCCAGCTCATACCAAAATTATATTCTTCAATTTTAATATCATGATAATTCGATTTTGTACGGTTACCTTTAGGCCACTCCCAGCAATAACCTGAAACAATTCTAGATTTGTTTTTGATTTTATTTTTCTTTTCAATCTCTCTCTTCATCTCATTCGGATCTGAAAACACCTTGAAATCATAGTCTAAGCCCATATCATTGGCATTTGCTGTTTCACGAATCTGCAAGACATCATCAAGCCAAGCGATATACCCATCTGAACCGTCACATCTAAACTGTGAAGCTAGAACTCCCGATGTCACTTCTGCTCCATATTCTTTTGCATATTTTCTAATCATTTCTATGCTTCCAATGTCCTTCAAGGTTACCCGCTGATTTTCGTCAATAAAGAATACAGACATTCTAGCAGTATGGATGATTTCTTTTACCTGGTTCTCTCCCAGATTTTGAAACATCCCTGACTTTTCATTAAGCCGATGGGCTTCATCCACGATCAATACATCTAATTCATCTTGTTCAGACTCTGTATAGCTTCCAGAACCTTTAAAAAGGTTATCAATCCTTGTTTTTCTAAAATCACCTTTTAGCTTTGTGGAATATACATTACGAGGTGCTGAGTTTTTTGTCACGTATTGACATGTCATAGCTTTATTCGTCAATGCCACTAATAAATTGATAGCTAAAACAGATTTTCCTGTACCAGGACCACCTTCTATGATCATGACTTGTTTAGTGTCCGTTTTAATTGCTCTCTTTGCTAACTGAAGCGCAGTCTCATAAAATACCTTCTGTTCATCAATCATGACAAACTCTTCGTTACCCTTTAGCATGTTTGCTAATGAGTCCTGGAGTGATTTTGAAGGTCTAATTCTTCCTTGCTCGATTCGATATAAAATTTCCTTTTGATCACCGTACTTTATGTATTTTTTTATAAAACTTCGTAGTTTCTCAACCTCACCTTTTGCATATACTGGTGCAAGGTTAAGATAGTAATTATAATGTTCATCAGTTAACGGATCATTTGGGCGGATTCGATAATTATGTAAATAGGCACATGGCTTTAGTTGAATGAATTGTTCTTGCACGTTTTCATTGTAATCTTCAATTAATGCCGCATAGGACCAGGCTTGATAGGATGGATGCGTTACTTCATGCAATCCGCGGTTAATGGCAGTTTTAACAATTGCCTCTTTCCCCTCAACCTTTTGTACCTCCGACCATTGTTTCAGTTCAACAATAACCACAGAATCTTTCTCCCCATCATGTCCTGATAGAAGAAAATCCACTCGTTTTGATGTATATGGAATCTTATATTCGATGGCCACACCAGCATCATCCGGAATTGATTCATCATTTAGAACACGATACATATGTAACATCGAATTATCCCAGGACCGAATTTCCGACTCACTTGTGCGTCCTAATTTCAATTCAAATTGATTCAGAATATGAGAAACAAGTACATCTTTATCGACATGATCAAGAAATTCTTGTTTGCTTGCTTCGTAGACGATCATTTATGGACCCTCCGTAAATGTAGTATGAATATTTTACCATATCTATTAAGTAAGTTTAAAAATAAGTAAAAAAACAGAGCGCATATTTTAACACTCTGTTAGTGCATTTCTTCTATTGGATATCGTTGGTCGGGGGCGTAATAGCAGTCAAAGTATTGATTTTATAAGGTTTTTCAGTTAACTAGCGTAAAATCTTGCTTAAAAAATATGATAGCACTCACACAAAGTTCAATCTTGCGTCAGGCTAACCAGTGGATCACAAATCATATCACAGTTGATTACATCTGAAAGGTAACTTTGAAATACATCCCCCTTCACGAAGGCTTTTACGCAGTGCACTAAATCTAAAAAAATCACCCCACAATCCCTAGCAATCTATCCTCAATCTCTTCCCAGTCCGTTCCCAAATTTAACGTTAGAACAGAGATACCTTTTCCGCCGATTGGAAATTTGGCGTTTAATTCTTTTTCAACTGTTGGGTATAAAAGTACACCATTTTTCTTTCCTGCGAACTGGCTATTGTTTAGATAAGCATAAATTTGATACAGGTGATTGGTCCTGATTTTATCTAAATCACTCCAATTACTAGAGACAAGGGCTTTAGGATAATACTTCGTATCGATAATGAGCTGTGTATTTGCTACTTTGTTTTCCACTACAATGTCTGTACGCATTTCCGGTAGCATGTGTATCACTTCTTCATCAACTTCTTCTCCCAGGTCCCAGTTGATTTTCGGAGAGTGTACACGATAAACTAATGCCTCTAAATGAGTTCGATAAAATTGGAGTACGAACTTTTCATACAACTTACTCATTTGCTGGTCCCTAATGAAATCTGCAAACTCCAAGTTACCATTTGACTCTTTAGCGATAAGTCCTTTATAAATTAACTCACTAACATTCATCAGCATTCGGTAGTGTTTGTTATTGCGATGATATCTTAATTTGGAAAACAAAACTGGCGAGAATACAACATCGTCCACGTCAGAAAAATGCAACCGAAACTTCAAAAGTTTTTTCTTTAAATCGTTATTTACTTGGGGTGCCTTCAATAACAAAAAAAGTGTAGTTTTAATGATTCTATTCAGCATCATTTTTTCAGAAAAATGGTCATAGTCACATACCATCCTGCCATGTTGAAACGTTTGTTGTTTCAATGAATCCCCGATGCTTATTTTACCCCTCAGCGTGGATAGGGACTCCGTCTCTTGAATATAATGACGATTGAGTCCTCTTTTAATGAGATTACTCGTGCCGTTAATATAAATTCTCGCTAATAAGTTATGGATTGTATCAAACTTCTCACTTCCACCAAACACATTACCTGACTGATCCAAGACATTCCACGCATAACAAAGCATATGGTAAATATTTTTTATTGGTATTTTCGGTTCGTTACTCATGGGAATCACCGTAAAAGCTCGTCAATGTAGTTATTCGCCTTATCTTCCTCATCAAACCAGTATTCCTTCACAAGGGGTTCAATTTCGTATTTAATAACTTCGTTGTACCAATTATCATTGGCTTCGTAATCACAGAAATAGCTGTGACCAATTCGAAAACCATTTCCGAGATTAGCATCATTGGTGATTTCTACATTTAGTCTACCAATTTTGATTATTATTCTATTGATTAATTCTTCACTAGCCCCTTTATCCAATAAATATTTTTTAAAAGCTTCTGTATGAAAAGCCGGCTCAAGTTCAAAGAAAGAAAATCTTCTTCTCAAAGCATAATCAATCATCGCCAAACTTCGGTCAGCTGTATTCATCATCCCAATAATATATAGGTTTTTTGGAACAGAAAAAGGTTCATTCGAGTATGTGAGTGTTAACTCTTCCCCCCTTTTATCACTTTCGATTAGCATCATCAGTTCACCAAAAACTTTGCTCATGTTCCCTCGGTTAATTTCGTCAATGATAAAGAAGTATGGATTAGCTTGATCCTTAGATGCCTTTCGACAAAATTGATAAAACGGTCCCTCCTTTAATTCAAACCCAGAACCATTGGGACGATAGCCCATTATAAAATCCTCGTAGGAATAGCTCTGATGGAATTGGATCATCCTTATCCTTTCTTCATCCTGCACACCCATCATGGAATAAGCTAGCTTTTTAGCAGTGAAGGTTTTCCCTACACCAGGAGCCCCTTGCAAGATAAGATTTTTCTTTCTTAGTAATAGAGACACAACAGTTTCATAGTCCTCTTCATTCAGGAAAACTTCATTAAGAAAGTCTTCCTTAGTGTACGTTTCCAATACAGGCTCTATTGGCTCTACTGACGCAATACCCTCTTTTGGAGTTGTTAGTTCTCCACTCCAAGATTTGTAAGAAAGCTCTGGAAACGTATGCACTGGATATCCTTCGTCTTCAAATTGACTTACCATAAATTCAATCAGATTTAAATATTCAGAACCTGAACATGTTTTCTTTGATGAACCCGTTGGGATGGAAATGTTTAGTTTTTCCTTTAAGGTATTCCTTGTATTTTGATCTAATGGGAGGAAATCCCAAGGCTTTATCCAATATAACGCAAATGTTATATTCCATTGAATACCGTATTGCTGCGTAACTTGATCAAACATATTAATAAACTTAACCTTATTTTCTTCGGTAAATTCATCTGCATATTCGATTGCAGCATCAAATAAAGACCATAAGAGGTCAATATCCGATACTTTCCTATACGCTTCCCCCCCAAAGAACCATGCATTCATGTTATTAAGAGTCGGAACTCCGTAGAAGGTCGATGGGATCTCTACCTCCACTCGTAGTAATTTAGCCAATTCCTTCATGATAGCACGCCTATTTTCATCCGTAATCCCTTTGTTAAAAAGTCCGAAAACTGTAAATGGACAAATATCCTCCAACTGCCCTTTCGTCCCACCAACTTTTGTTTCGATTAACGGATTATTCAATTTAAGTTTTTCAAACATCGCATGGAGCCCTTTAACCAAGTCGCTACGGTCCTCTTTATATTTTAACAATGCCTTCGCGGCTGCTTCGTAAAAGCTTGTCCATTCATAAAGGGAATCTCGTTTCTCCCCAAAACGATCCTTCCAATAAGGATGATTAACAAATCCTTTGATAAACTGTTCTTTATTATGGAAGGTAAAATCAATTAAATTTTTAGTCATCCAGTCCTTCTTCTCTTCCACTCTCCAGATTGTATTTCGGCTAGTGAAGAAGTACCATTCTTTTATTGGATTGACCAACTTCCAATCGACGGCTACTCGCTTTCCATCATGAAAATTTTTCTTAACAACACCGATAGCCTTTATTGCCATTACTGAAGCCATATTCCCGTAATTTTCAAATGGCAAATTATACTTTTTTACATAGGAGGATTTTATGGCTATAAGATCCCCTTCTTTAATTAAATTTACCTGGTCAGTATATTTGTCATCATAACCATTCTCCCAAATACCATCAATAATAAATCGTTGTAACTGATCCTTCGTACCACCATACGAAGCTCCGACAAACCAGGCAACGGTCCCCTCTTTACTATTTGATTTAAGATATTCAGCATACTTAATCAAAGCTGCGGAAAGTGCACCATTCCCATACTTTAAATTGACTCTTGAAAAATCTGAATGATTCCTAATAAGCAAAGTGATTTGTTGAAACTCCTCTGAAGAATGAATGTTAAACAGGTCATGGCTTGATAATGGCAAATTATCTAACTCCTTGCAGGCACTGCTCAAGGCTCTTATGTATTCTTTCTTGGTCAACTCCGTATATGGCTTTCCATTGGATTTTACCTGATTATTAAGCCAATGAATAAAATCATTTTTTAAGTTAATCCCTGACATTCCTATTACCGCCTTTGTTTTTACCCTATTCTATATGTACTAATTTCTAAATTTTCCATAATCTATTATACAGTTATATCATTTACTTATAAAACTTTAACCACTGTATTTTGCTATTACATAAAATAAATTGTTATTTTGCACTACTTCAGGATATTGGACAGTAACCAGCGAATACAATTTCTTTATTCTTTGAAACAATTATTAACTATTACTTCTAACGAAAGCTAACATCCAACTATTTACTCTAACAGTTAGCCTTGATGCTCTCCTAAAATATCCTCTTCAGTCATAGTGCGAGAGAAGGAATAAAAAATAATATCATTTCTTTTATTAGGAGATTTTCGTTCATTAGTGATAGCCATCCTTTTTGTGAAATTTTTTCGAGGTTTGTTTTAAATTCCAACCATTGAATGCGCTCTCATTTGTTCCGGTATTGAATATTGTAATATACACATTGCTGTACGTTGGTATTGTTTTTGTAATACATAACAAGATTCATTCATGGAAAGTGATTGGTTATTTTTAAAATAAATAATGGATTGAATGGTTGGACTTGAAATCTTTGCTGGAGCAATTGCTTTGATTTGGTGGAAGAAAATCCAGTTGCACTCAAACGTGGTTGGAGAATGAGTTGGAAATGCGAAGATCTTTCTTCGAGGGTTAATCGGGATTGGTACCTTTTGTATTGCACCCGTTAAATGGATAACAGCCTTTCGTCTTCCTTCATAGGAAGCCCCACCTTCTAGGCAAGCTGTTTTAATAATTTGTAAGGGTGTTTGTCTAACTAGAATCTTCCTGTCTTCCTCAAGGACAATTGCTGAATATTCAATTTCAGCCACTGACAGAATTGCCTCGGTTTGAGGATTAATTTCATAGAATTCTTGAATTTGATTCATGGGGTTCTCTCCTTTTTGGTGTTGTTTTTTCGGGGATTTTATTTATAAAAATAGCAGTATAATCAGAGGATGCTTTTAATCTAAGGTGAAAGAAGTCGAATTTTTCTTATTTCCTCGAACGGATATATTCAAGTGTTTTGATAAGAATCTTCATAATTTTCAATAGATCCTTCTGTAATTCTATTGGCTTATTTTCAAGTAAATCTATCAATGATAAAAGAATTTGCGGGTTTTTAATATGTTTCACATCTTCATAAGGTGTAAACAGTTGTGAAGGTGAAATTTCTAGAGCCTGGCAAATTCTCTCTAAAGTTACTAGTGAAACGTTAGTTTCGGCACGTTCAATTTCCCCTAAATGCTTTGTTGTAATATCTGCTAATTCTGCAAGTCTTTCTTGTTTTAACTTTTTCTCAGTTCGAAACTTTTTAATCCGTTGACCCACTAATTCATACATAAAATCACCTCTAAAATTAGTAAATCCTAGAAGAAATAAAAAGTGAATAACCTATGGGGTTGTATTATTCAAAAAACTACCTATTAGGTTGCTTTTTTGAGTAAAATTTTTTAGAGAATCAATTATTAGAAATAATTAATAGTTTTTCTTTCCGTTTTTGATAGTTAATAACTCGTCTAAATAGAAAGTGAAAATAAAAAGCAACAAGTCCATTTAAAGTGTTTTTAAATTGAGTGTCCCTCTTCTACCTTTCTATCTCTATCACATATGTGTAAAAAAGGTTAGAGACATGCCAGCAATGCAGTGTATTCAACGTACACAGTTACGCTTTGTGTTTAAAAATGGGACTGATGATAAAGGAATGATGATTTAAAAAACTAAAACTACAACAACATCAACCCATTCGTAACAGCTGATGATTTATATTCAGTAGCCGTTGCAATTAAAAAACTTCAATGTTTACAGCATGTAAGCTTTGACCGTAATAACAGCTATTCGTTAGCTGGTGACGGACAGTAAAATTGAAACTATTTTAAAGAATGGGGGAGCAAAAAAAGCAATTTATTAATGAGGATGGAAAGACTTCAACAATTTTTATTGAAAATCCAATAGCACCCGTTGATACAGAAGCACTTTCCGTAGTAAGGGATCTGATTGTATCAACCAGTACATTTATTAAAGCAGGTGGGCCGATTGTTGAGAAAAAGGCGCACGAGTTGTCGAGCCAATGTTGAAACAGTTGAACTATTATTTTGATTGAGCCAGCTCTCCTTTTAGGAAGTTGGCTCTACTTATTTAGAGGTAGGTGGAGTTTTAGGGAGTAAATGATGCCTTTTATTCAAGAGGTGGGCTTTCCAGTAGTCGTGACATTCTATCTTTTGCATCGGAGATTGAAACGAAGCTTGATAGTATCATAGACTCGATTCAAATGCTAGCACAAAGCATGAAGGCTGAACCACCATATGAAACGAAGAAAAATACCCGAATAATTGTATTTCTACTTCCTAGAGTATTTTGTCGAATAATTTATCCTATAAATAAGCCCAGTATCATACATAAAATAAGTTCTTATGGTAATCTTAATCTTACAATTCTCAAATATTACTCTACGTGTTTATAGTTTCAATAGAACTTTATTTATTATGTAAAATTCCTCGTTCTTAACTTAATAGGTATTTAAATCTAACAAATATTTTATACCCATTAACCCAAACCTATGAGCAGAAGTTTTTTACTTATTAAAATCTTATTATTTATATTTTTTTTCCTATTATTTATTTTTTTATTGTTATTTTACTGCAAAAATAAGAACCAGCATTTTTAAACACTGGTTCAATATTTAGTACTATACTAATTTATTTGTGAGGGCAATGCAAAGTAAATTAAGTAAATATTGTTGTTAAAATATTCTCGCGAAAACAATTCTCGTTTTTATCGCTCGATAAATTGTAGATACTTAAAAAACCACCTTCCATGATTCGATGCCTATCTGGTTTAAGCCCCCTAATTTTATAGGTGTTAAGTCCCGATTTAATTTTAAGCAAATATGTGCCGTTACCTAATGTAAATAGGCTCTCGAATTGCCCCCTTATATCATTGTTCCAATTTAATTGGGGATATTTTTCTCTTGCTTTCCAATATTCATTACATATAGGTCGGACACTGCAGTATTGGCAATTTTCAGGAGCTGGTTTGGCTAAATGTTTTTGTAATTCTAGGTAGTCGTTAAATCTTGTTATCAAATCGTTAACACGATAAAACAACTCTCTTGCTTGTTTTAGTATCTTAACACATTCATCTTTGTTGTAATTAATAGAAAGTTCTTCCCCATTAATTCCTTGAATTTTTAACGCACTCGGCCATTCATTTAAATTTTCATAAAATAATGCTGCATAAATTAAGAGCTGATATTTATAAGCATCTTTAATTTCCATTGTGTTCTTATCAAAAAGTATCCCTGTCTTATAATCAATTATTTCATAACCTGATTCAGTTAATAAGACCCTATCTAAATAGCCGCCCACTATACCATCTTCAGTCTGATACCATTTTTCAATTCCTTGAAATAAGTTAGAATTTGATTTATATTTTATTCCTCTATTAATCATTAAACTTGAAGCCTTTTTAAACAATACCCTTTTCTTAATCTCAAATTGCTTAACTGTTTTGCTTAAAGGAATAAAATGCTTTTCTCTTTCAGACTTTAACAGGAGCTTTTCTACCTCTGATAGTGCCATTAACCACCCATTTTCAAAGTCATCTGGCTCATTGATTAATCCTGAACCAACTTTTTGCAAAAACGAATGTGCAGCAAGTCCAAAATACGTATTCGGAGATGAAGGAAGTAGCTTTTCCAACCCATTTGATACTACTACTTCCCTAAAACTACATAACTGCATATCAAAAAATCTGCTTGCTGGGATCCTTTTTAATGGACTTATGTTTATGGATGATGGGATTTTACCACCAGGCATCATTTTCATCCATACTTCCTCCTAATAATTCATGGCACCATCCAGGGCGCCTTGCAAGATTAAAAGTATCTATAAAATCGATGTTGTCCATATTTGCTCCTGCAGCAACTATAGCATCTGCTAAGATTCCATCAGAGTTATTTTTGTCCCATAGAGGATGAACGATAATAATATTTCTATTTCCAGCTTTTATTCCTGGGATTCCTGCCCATTCGGTTAGTTCATAATCGAAAAAATTAGCAAATTGGTTTGCCAGCATCTCTGCAAAGCCAATCCACCCTTTTAATTCTGGAGTTGAAAAATCCCCATTTAGCCCACACTGGTATTTTTTATCATACATACTCCTTAAAAAGGCTAGCCCCAAACGCCAATCCAATAATCCATGGTACTGCATATTTCTATAATTCATTAAACAACTATAACATGCAGTATCACATTGATGCCTTTCACTTGTTAGAAAGTCCATAAATGAGTGCTTTCCATTTGGTTCAACAATGTTTTTTAACACGGTTATCCAATTATTTTCTAACCAACGTACAAAACCTGCACCATTTGGCAACCTATCACTAAAGATTATTTCCCCAACAAAACTTCCATCATCAACTTCAGACCTTAAACACTGGGAGATTTCAATTTCATCGGCATCTATATCTAATTCTTCTGAAACCACAGAACGAAGTAAAAATCCTGCTGAATATAGGGACGCTTTGGCTGTTATGTTTATAGGATCAAGATTTAATCCTTTATTATTAGAAATTGGTTTGATTCTTAATAAATCAGTTGTTTTGGCACTAGCAATGCCTAATTTTTCACTTGTAATGAAATCCTGATCACTTGTATACTTATAATCTTCAAGTATCCATTGACCTTTAAAGGTAAAATGTTTTACGACTCTGTCACTATTATTTCTTGTATGATTAGTAGTTATATGACCGCCTTTAAATAAGTTTCCGTTGTTGTCATTAATTCTCCAAACACGTCCATCATTGTTTAAACTAACCTGAGAATTGGTACCTATTACATTATTAAAGACAACCTGTTTTCCTTCAGCGATACTCGATGGAGCCCCAGAAATAGCCCCTCCTTCTTCCCTAGCATCTTTTCCCTTAGAAAGATCGGTTCTAAATGCTAGGGGTATTGCAACATTATATATTTTAAATTTTTCACCTATACTTTCACCACAGTTGAAGCATTCTTCTAAGTTTTCATCTACTTTCATATAACCACAATTCGCACAGTGTGCAATTTGATACCTATTTTTCTGTGGTAATGGATCTTCAATAGATGGTTGCCATTTTCCTTCTACTTTTAGAAGTGGAGAAGTGAATCCTACTGAAGTGTGGATTGCCTTATCTTTTGTTTTCTGTGCGCCAGGAGCAAATTCACTTATAGCTAATTCAATATCTCTATCAATAGTAAGAGGTTCATTTGTTTTACTATCAAAACCATGATACAAAAGCCTTGTACGGGTTGGCATACCAAACATTGGGAGTTTCGCCCCTTCTGAAAGGCATTCTGCAAGCCCTTCCCCAACTAATTCGGGATTACTTGCACATTCATCAATTTCCCTTATTAATTCTTCTTGCACATATTTTAATAACTTCTCTACAGTTTCTTTATCGGCTTGCCAACTTGGAAGTAAACAAACAATAATATCTTCAATATCATTTTTATTAGACCTTAGCCATTTATCAATCGCGTCCCTATTGGCACCCCAATTAGATTTATAGCCGAATTCTCCGTGTGAATCCGGAGGGCTCTCCGGTCCATCCCACCATCGAAGACCAATAGTTTTAAAGGCTTGCCTTAAACTTTCCTTTACCAAAAGCCTCTTAATTATAGGCGGTTGATCGATCGTAACAAACGGAACTGGAGGTGGGTCACCTGTTATTGCAGAGGGATTCTCAAAATAATGGTCATCATGGCTTCTGCCTCCCCGGCATAGAGTTAATACAAATGAGAAAGCTTGACCTCTTCGCCCAGCACGACCTACACGCTGTTGGTAATTGAACCGCATTGGCGGCATATTTCCTAGCATAACTGCTTGAAGACTACCAATATCTACGCCTACCTCCATAGTAGTAGTCACACTTAGAATATCAATCTCGTCGACTTCTTTAACATTGTTACTTCCCTGGGTATTCATTAAAATGCCTCTAAATAACCGTTGACGTGCAGCCTGGTCATCTGTTTGGGCGGTTAATTCTTCCGCATGTAATCTGATAGGTAGTCTATCATCTGTTGCCATATGAGCCAAGTAATTTTGCTGCATTAATTCCCGACACGTCCCCTTAATTTCATTTGGGATCTGTGTATAACAATTAGTACAAATATTGGCAGATAAATGTAGATGTGGTCTTTTACAATTAGGGCATTCCCAATAAGGGTCATTTTCCGCCGCAACTTTTAATAACAGTTTATCGGTAGAAATAATAGCACCAGAGTGTCCTGATTTTATTAATAACTGAAGGACTTTCTCCCCTACAACCGCGTGAGCGCTCGAAGGAAGTCCTGATTGCCCACAAACATTGCTTACATATTGCTTTACTGAACTTCGTGCATTTTTGTATTCAACCCAGTCATCGATGCGATAATCCGAGCCTTCGTGCCGATAAAGATCACCAAGTATTCTCAGAACTGAATTACAAATTTCTTTCAATTTACTAGACTCAATTCCTAATGAACTTGAGCTAGCCTCCAACAAAGTATCTTCAATGTTTATAATGGGGTATCCAAGCCCAGAAGATTCAAATCCGAAATACAATCTGCTGAATAACAACTCAGATAATTCTTTTCGAATCTTAGTATATATTTGGTTCTTATAAGAATCCGCCTCAGGCGGTAAATTGCTCCTCCACTTTTTATTTTCAAAATCAAAAAGTTCCGTCCAGCGGTGATCGTGGTTTCCCCACCAATAAGATTGATATTTAATATCGTTCCCAGCTGGGTTTACCCCTAAGCCTAGGAGCCTAGATATTATTCTTCCACAATCATCTGTAGACGCTGTATTGATTAACTCATTACAATGCACGATTAGTGTTTCCCTCTTATTACGAATTTGCTCTAACTCTGCTAAAGCAGTTTCATAATATCCCCTGTATGCCGGAGGTGGTACTTCTTTTGTTTGTTCCAATAACTCAGTAATTCTTTGCTTCGCCATAGGATAAGCACTGATATATTGCATAGAAACAGATGAGAGTGTATTCCCCTGTTCTAAATCAGCTAAAAGTTGCGTTTCTCCAATTGTAGCTAACCGAAGTTCATCTACCACCACTTCTCTAAATAAATCTTTGTAGTGATTACGTTCAACCCCATTTGATATTTGAGCTGCATCTTCCCTGCTATCCGAAAAAACTACTAACTTTTTTTCATTCTTTTCAGATAGTTGATGGAACAATTCTTTTGATAGAATTTGGCTCACTTTTGAAAAACCCGTTCGGAACCCCCGAATTGGGCTAGTTAAATATTTTCTTTTTGAGTAATCAGCACTACAACAAGGACAAATAGATGGCAATGCATTAAAGTCTTCTGTTTCATCATTATTAATTATAAAATTGTAGCCTTTAATATTTATTGATGGATTCTTATTCGCATCTTCATGAGTCATCATAACGCTGCCAGTTAATGAACTAAGGCTAGCTGGCTTCCATTCACCCTTTGCCTTCCCCCATTCCTTTTTTCTTTTTGGTTGATTCCATGAGTAAGCTTCTTTATGCAATTCTTCAGCCTCTGTCACGGGCCAAAAAATTGTATACTCTTCGTATTTTTTTTGTTCAACCATATTCTTTTTGTTACGGTCTGGTATTCCTTCGATATCAGGAGATGTTATAAGCATCTCAAATTCTCCATTTTGCAATACCAATCGATTACCACCATAAAAAACCGTTCCACATTGTTCACAGTATAAGAGATCTAGTATCCTTCTTCCCTTATCATCAATGATATTTGGTTTAGAAAATAATTTTCCTACTGATCTCGTTTTATTATCGATGTCTTCTCTAGCAGTAGATGCCCACAGCCCTTCTATATTCCTAAAAAACCAATGGAAACGAAAGGATGGTAAACTGCTCATATCTTTATTATCACAAAGAGCCCTAGCCTTAAATAATCCACTAACTGCATTTTTTCTATCTTTAATACTTACATTTGGACCAAATATTTTTTTAGTGAAATCACTAATTGATACAGCTCGTATTTTTTTGCCGCTCATACAGGCATTTAGAAGTATATTAGTTAAATTCAAATCCTTTGATTCCAAAAAGTCTTTTAGTGTCTCACCACTTGGTTCTTTAGAACCCAAACTAGTTAATAGGTTGTAAATTGCTTGATCAGGATTTTCTTCAATCTCTTCATTAAATTGAATAAACGGTTTTGATGGCAAGAACAGGTCATAATTGGAAGAAGGTATATATTCAGGTATGCCTGAAATAATTTCAAATTTTTCCCCTTCTATTCCAAAAAAGTCTTTTAAAAACTTCCTACTATCAGCATCATCTGGTTCAAGGGATGCACTTGATGCTAAAATACGTAACTGCGGGTGGTCTGGTTTTAAATCTAAACGCTTTAGTAAGAGTTTTAATAAATATGAAACTTCTGCACCTGATGTACCACGATACATGTGCAGCTCATCAATTATTAAATGAAAGACATTTTCTTTGCTTTCTTTAAGCCACCTCTTTGTCTCTTCAAATATTCCATCATCCACTTCCCGCATCATCATTATGCTTAGCATTGAATAGTTTGTAATTAATATATCTGGTGGGGAATCTTGCATGTCCCATCGGGATCTCATTTCTGAACCATCAAGTCTTGGGAAAAAAAACGGGATTTCAGGATCACCTTTCTCTTTTGAATATTGAAGAGCAGAAATGCTTGTATTCTCTATTTCTTTCAGTTTATTTGCTAGCTCCTCTATTTTATCCTTATTAGGATTTCCTGTTTTTTTAAATTCATGACCCGCGACAGGGGTCATTCCGTTATATCTACCAAAATAAATTTTATTTCCCCCAAGGTACTCATCATAGAATTTTCTGGCATCTTCAGAGTCTAATGCCTTTCTTAAGCGGGTTAATTGATCCTCAACTAATGCATTCATTGGGTATAATATTAAAGCACGAACACCAGATTGCCTCTTCTCATGCTTCCTTTGAGGAACCCGATAAGATCTTTTAATTCTACGTGTTTTTCCAACTTGTGGATTGCACTGATTTTGCCACTCTGAGCTTTTCCACCAATCGTCGGCATGGGGTTCTTTTTGTACAATAGTTCCCCACTTACTAGCTTCTTTAGACAAATAAGCGAAGAGAGGCAATAAAAATGATTCAGTTTTACCTGAACCGGTCCCTGAAGTTATAACACAATGCTTTGAAGATAATGCTTCCGTTAGCATCCGGGCTTGGTGGGTATATAAGGGAATTTCAGGATTAAACAGACCACTTTCTACTAATTTTTTAAATAAATTTATCTCTTCTGAAGTAAAGTTAGGAAGATCTTTGTTGGTTAGGTCCTTTATTTTCTTGTTTGAACTTTTATACCTTGGCAATGGTTCAATCCATGGATCTTGTGCCAGAACACCTGGGTTTAAAAGCAATTCCTCCCTCTCTTTTTCTAGTGAAGGGAAACTTGTGCCAAATGCGGTCTTAATATATCTAGTAAAATTTTGCTTAATCTCCTCAAAAGCTTCTATTGGACTACTCATTTCTTTTCCTCCTAACTTAGGTTAGCTTCCAATAAATCAAGCCCTAATTTCTTTGATATTTCTAACGCTATAGTATCCGAAATACAATCAAAAACTGTAATATTCATATTTTCATTTAAATTTCCTATCTGCTTTCGAAGTATTTTATTTCTTGGAAGAATTCCTGTTGAAAAAATAGCAGCTTTATAAAGTTGTTTAGGTAGAGGTAAAATAGCTGGCACTGCAAAGCGCTTCCTGACTGAATCAAATAAAAGCACCTTTGATTTATAATAGTGCAGAATTAAATATCTCCCCCATGAAATATCGATTGCCGCTGCATTTTTGTTAAACCAAACCCATGTGTAATGTTGTTGGGACATAGGATTTGTGTATTTGACTAACCTTATTTCATCAAAAGTTTCAAATTGCCGAAAATATAAATTTTCACGACAGAAGACAGTTTTTTTCCAATTTGGTTCATCAGCGTAATTAAATATAAGAGCGTTGTTAACTTCGCTTACACTTGGCGAGGAACCTAATAAACAGTATGAAGCAGGAATTTCTATATTCCCCTCAAGTTTCAATTTTTTAACTACCTGTTTAAGGATGAATATGTTTTTAGCTTCTACAAATATAGACTTTGGAAAAAGAGCATTCTTTGCTGTTGGTACATCTACAAATGAAACATTAATTTTGTCAGAATTTTTTTTCGCTAGTCTTGTAATGTAATTTACCATCTCTATAGACCTTCCGCCAGCTAGTACTAGCCGTGGTAATCCTCTGATAGGCAATAATGCAAATGAGGGTGGACAAACTAAAACTTGTCTTTTTATATAATCTATTTCACAATACCCCATTGCCTCTAATTCTCTTAAAATAGTATAGTGGGAATATTCAAGTACTAGTTTTTCATCTCTATTAAACATTTGTTTAAGAAGAATATCATAAACCTCCTTGAATTTTTCAAAAGAAACTTTACCCATTACACTTAAAACAGTAAGAATATCAATGGACATTTTTTGCCACCTCAAGATAGCTTTCCCACAACTCTTTTAAGGGAGGAAATTCAGGACTTTTAATTGATTTTCTCATCTTACGCATGACTGTTTTCCAAAATCTAAAATCGTTTTTATCATATATCTGGTTATTGATTTGACAATCCTCTATTTTTTTCATAGAACAAAATTCAGCCTTCCACTTTCTTCTTTTTACCCTACAAATTGCCCATACAGGTTCCCATTCTAAATTTATTTCAGCCTTGCTTTGCCAGTGAAATATTTCTCCTGGGTGTTGCCCTAAAAAAATGATTTCGTTATATGAGTACGTTGGTAAGGCGTATTCCTTTTCAAATTGAATAGAATCATTATTATATACATTTACTCCTATTACTAGCGGATTATCTTCATTTTCTTGCAACCCCGCAGTATCAAAGTACCTTTTCTTGTCACGATTATATATTCTAGAGTTTGTAATTTTAAAATTTGTTCGTCGAATTTCAATACCTTCATTTAATATATTTATAGTAAGAGTTTGATCTATTGGCAAATCTTCTGGAAGTTCCCAATATCTATTCTCAGTATTAAATTTAAGTGGTTTATCATTCAAAAAGGGAATTTCTGTCCCATTACTATTTTCTATTAATAGTTTAGGTGGAGCTGCTTTTAAGTAAGTATTTCCTTTACCTAAACGAATCCCATCAACATGACGAATTTTTATTTCGCTACCAATAGTCAGTTCAGATATTCCCATACATGATTTACTCGGATTTATCCCTGAAAATAAACTCCATCCAGCCGGCACACCCTGATAATTAATTTCACTGAACGATTCGCAAGAGTTTTTTCCCCATTCCAATATGTTACTAACATAGGTTTTATTACAAAGCAAAATAAACCGAGATCCCCGTTCCAGCCGAGAAATTTCAACCAAATTATTTGGCAAGCCAAATTTTCGGCCTTCTGCAAAAACACGCACGCTAGTTCCTTTTAAAGTACATTTCCATCTATTACTTTGATCTTCAAAATTTTCTCCATTTAACCAATCCAATGAAGTTCCATTTAATATTGAACCATCTTCACTTTTGAGTTCAGAAGACCAATTTTCAATACTTCGTGTACATTGAAATAATCCTATATTTCCCTTTCTCTGCAAAAATAACGTTTCATCTGGAAACTCATTTTGGGCATTTATCCTTAAACTAAACGTAGCTTTTTCTGTGACCTTATTTAAGTTTATGCAAATTTTCAATCGAGCTCTAGCAAACGTATTTGTATCTAAGAACTCTTCCGGTAGAGAACCATCCCATTCGTTTAATTCATCGATAACCAAATTTAGCAAAGCTTGTAATAAATGTTTATCTTTTTCCTGTAAATTTAACAGTCTTAGTGTTTTCTTTGCTAAGATGTCCTGACCATGCTCTAGCAAAATATTACGGATTGTTTCATAGTCGGGGGAGTCCGAGAAAATAATACCTGCTCTATTAAATATTAAAGGGAGGCTTTTCCTTTCCTTACTCGAAATAATAGTTTGAGACTGAGGTAAGCCAACATGCCTTAAATTCCCACGTACTCTAACATTAAAACGACCCAACTCTTCAAATTTATCTTCTTTACTCCATTTTTCCAAATCCATCCACAAATTAATCATTTGATTAAAGAATGGATATTGCCCACCCCCTTCATCTTCTCTCAATAAAGATCGAAGTTTTGGGTAATATGCATTGGGAGAGTAGTTCTCGTCTTCTACATAACCAGCTAAAACAAATAACGCAAGGTAACCTATATAAGGAGGGTATTTAATTTTTTTCTTTAATCTCCAATTTTTATATGTTTGTATTGCCTTTCGACAAATACCTGAATTACTGCGGACATTAACCCATGGAGGTCCTTCAATAACTGATGAAATAAAATTATCCGTGTTCTTACCGATTTTACTTCCAATTTCGTTTATTAAAGCCTCATCTACAAATAGAAGAACTTCCTTTCCGGCCATATCTTCATTAAAAAAATTTTCTGCAATCAAATCGTTCCATTTTATATATGTCATTTTCTACCTCCTCTCTATAAGTGTTCAATTACTTGCAATCACTATATCTATTTCTAAAAAGGTTTTATGTATTAAAATATATTTATGCCATTTGAGTTTATCTGTAACACTATTTTAATAAAATTCACTCTAATATAATAGTACCACTAAATGTAAAAAACGGGCAGCTATATTGTTTTAATGAAGTAAGTTATTATAGTCCTTTCCTACGAGGTTTCAAATAGCTTATTTTGTTTAAACGTATAAAGATAAGTAAATATAAAAAGTAAATTCTATATTATTCTACTTTCCCGATTTAAGGTGTTTTCAAAAGGCATATAAAATCTCGAAAGAAAACAGATCTAAAAAGCTGCGGTCAATTAAGTCTGTTTCAAAGTTAGAGAGTGATAGCAAAAGAGCTTTTGAAAAAAGGGGTAAGATTTTGGCGAAGTATAAATGTCTAATTAGGAAACCTAATATTGAAATTAAAGAATATGAAATTTTTTTTTATCGATTCCTGTTTTTGCTATAATTGCCCTATCCATGGGTATATGTCCAAAAGCAAAAGGGATTGCTGGTAATATAAACTTGAAAGAATCAAACAAAGGGATGAAGAGGTTACAACTTACTATATTAAAAAACTTGGGTGTGAAGAAGACTTGGGAACACGAAATCAAAAATGTTCTTGAACAAACCATCGAGTGTCTAATTTTATTGTTCTATACCACTTTTTATACTTTTATTTACAGCAGTAAGAGAGCGAGGTATTATATGAAAATCTATAAATTTGATGAACTTGCGGAAGCACCATTAGTAATCGATGCTATTTATGAAGGCGGATCCTATGGTAACACGAGGGACGAGCCTTTGCCAAAGTTAATACCTAATTTAGAAAATATGGGAGGTTTCCGTAAAACCAGAAGGTTAAGTTCAGAAAATTGGGCTTATGTAGTACTATATACAACTGGAAATGAGACAGAATGGCCCGATTTGTTTGACACTGAAACTGGGATATTTCGTTATTATGGAGACAACCGTAAGCCTGGAAATACCCTACATGAAACACCCAAGGGCGGCAATAAACTATTGGCAGATATTTTTCGAACAGTTTATGAAGGTCCGGAAGCAAGAAAGAAATTACCTGCTATTTTAGTATTTCAAAAAAGAATAACAGATAATAGCAAAAGAAGCGTTCGGTTTTTAGGATTAGCCGTACCAGGGAATCCATCAATCAACCCAGATGAAGCTCTAGTTGCAATCTGGAGAACAAAGAAGGGAGAACGCTTTCAAAACTACGAGGCTTATTTTACTATTTTAGATACAGGGATAGAACCAATTTCAAAGGAATGGTTAAATGCATTAAGAATGAATCAAGAAAATCTGTTGGAGTTAGCACCAAAAGTATGGCGTGACTTTATAAAAAAAGGGCTAACAGCTGTAAAACCATTAAAAGCTCCAAAAATTAAAACATATAGAACTAAAATAGAGCAACTACCAACAAAAAAAATAAAAAAACAAATTCTAGAAAAAATCTACGAACATTATAAAGAAAATCCTATTGGTTTTGAAAAATTTGCCGTCAAAATAGTCCAACTCATGGATAAAAATTTTATTGAATTTGATTTAACACGCCCCTGGAAAGATGGCGGTAGAGATGCAATTGGCAAATATAGAATTGGCCACTTAAACGAGAAATTAATTATAGATTGTGCTTTAGAAGCGAAACTCTTTAGTCCGGAAACTGGGGTCAGAGTTAAGCATACATCAAGGTTAATTTCAAGAATAAAGCATCGACAATTCGGCGTATTTGTCACAACAAGTTATATAGCACAACAAGCCTATGAGGAAATTCAAGAAGACCAACATCCGATACTAATTATATCAGGTATTGATATAGCGGATATTCTATTTACAAACCATATAAACATTGAGAACATCGATAGTATTTTAGAAGAAAACTAATTGCTATTTATAATTAAGCAATTGATTTTTTTGAAAAAGGCATTAAAACCGGTTTAATGTCTCCTGTAACGGGTTATTAGACCAGCTTCATTTACTAGTCAAAACTAATAAGAGTCCAGAATGGACTCTTATTATACTTACCAGCCTAAAGTCTGCCTGAAAATGGTTGGCGGTAGTCCTACAAGTTGGACGTCCAGTTTGAGTGAAGGCTCAACGCGCGAGCTTGCGTTATGAACTCGAGCAGATATTGTCCAGCCTTCATCACAAACAATTAAGATCGTATTATCTGAGCCAGGCTTAAAGTGAATGTCATAAAATCTTGTCGGCAATTTAAGATGCGGCATTCTTAGAGTTGGTCTTACTCCATGAGCACTCTGGTTTAGTGTTCCTTGTAAATTAAAACCTTGAATTTCAGTTGTTCTTTTGCCTGGTTTAACAATTGCCTTATAAAAGTCAAATCGCCCCAGTAAGTACTCCAACAATCTTTGTGGTATCTGACCAGGATAAATACTGTTTAGCCTCCACAACTCTTCTATTAAAGCATTGAGGACTGGTACATAATATCGGTTTGCCTTATCTGGGATTTCGCTCCATAACACGTTATGTGATCTTAAATCATTGAGCTCATTAAAGATAGGAACAACGTAATGAAAGTAATCAGCAGTTGAGTTATACCCAAACCAAGAATTTCCAATATCAATCGTAGAGGATAATCTGGAATGCTTAAGAGCAGCGTGATTGTTCTTACAAGATATTCCTATTTCCCATCCTTCTGTGCTTCTCACACCTATTACATCTCGAACGTCGCCGGCTTGACCTGCTGAGTCAGGTTGAATTGAAAGTTGTAATGTTCCATTACCGTGAATTAGCCGCGGCTCTAATTGAAGGATTGTGTTTATTCCTGCGCTTGCACCAGCGCTCATGCTTTGTTGCGACGTGTTCGGAAATGACAAATAAGCATTTTGTGCTGTTTGTAATTGGGGTGAATCAATAACCATAACATTAGTTTGTCTACTTAATGTTTGATCAAGAATTTGCAGAAAAGCAAACTCTAATGCCTTGCCATTTTTAGTTTGGGTTGCCATCAAATCACTACCTTTGTTCTCTCTATTTCTACAGCTTTCTCAAGTGATTCGGCAAATTTGTATCCGACGGCTTCAGCTAGTTTAGGAGGGACAGCATTTCCAATTTGTTTGTACTTGCTTGTTAAATCCCCTTCAAACTCAAGGTTTGGTGGAAATGTTTGAATAGCAGCAGCCTCCTGCCAACTAAAACGTCTTGTTACCCCTTCACCGAATTTCCATAAGTCTTTATCAAGTTTAATCATATCCGGCGAACTAGGATGAAGTGTTACTTGTTTAGCCATTGCTGGTATTGTATAACTAACTTGGTCCCAATCACGTTTTCTATTTCGGCTCATGTATCTTGATGAAAAAGGTGCTTGGCAAACGTCATTTGGATTTGGTTCAGGGAAATTTCCAATAGCCTCTTGTAAAGAAATTCTACCGGTTGGCTCAGGGAACTCAAAGCCTTTATCGATATCTTGTCTAATTCCAACAAGAATTACTCTTTGACGATCCTGAGGAACATTAAAATCTGCTGCATTAAGAATCTGATGATATAGGTTGTACCCTTTTGAGCTAAAATCTTCAACAATCTTCTCTAAAATTAATCCTCCAGCCATTGTAGTAAGTCCTTTAACATTCTCCGCTAAAAAGCCGATAGGCTGTTTTGCTTCAATCACTCTACTAAGCTCTAAATAAAGTTTATTACGCACGTCAAGAACTTGACGTGGACCGGCTGCCGAGAACCCTTGACATGGGAAACCTCCTGTAACAATATCTATGTCATCAGGAATATCATCTACACTAATATTTTCAACTTTACCAGGTACTACTAATGCATCTGACCATTTAGAAAAAGTCGTGCAAGCATCCTTGTCCATATCGTTGGCAAAGACTGTCTGGAATTTTCCGGTTGCTTCTAATCCTAAGTCTAGACCACCTGCGCCACAGAATAAAGACGCAACTTTAAATTTTTTCATATTCTCCACCTCATTAAATGTATTATACTTTGTTTTTATGGCTTATCCAACCGTTTAAAATTGGAATGATATTTAGCCTGTAATTATTAAGAACATCTGTTCTTATAATACTATATATTCCCATGGATTGGAACTAATGATTCTTCCTTAATTCCCGATTACAAGTTATAGATTATAAATAAGGGAACTTTATGGCTCCCTTCATAAATGAGAATGTATCAAGATCAAATAATACTTGTTCAAATCGCTAATACTCTTCAGGAAAAGCCGTGGAATTCGTTAGTAACCAAGATAAGATTGATACAACTTCAGCTGTTAGTAGTATTTATCTGTAACAAAGAAACCGAAACCTAGTTTTTCTGCTATTTTAGCTTTATCAGTGCCTACGTTTACTGTTACCCCATATTGGAGACTATTACATCGAAAAAAGATGCCTGCCCCCCAATACGTTAATGAATTACCACAATGAGGGTCAGGCACCATCTTTAAACTAAATAAAAAAACAATGAAAGAATTTAGAAGACTTTTCGAGACAGTTACACCTAATCTGTATGGCTCAGTCTTTTATAGCCCAGAGTCCAAATACAGAGAAATTAGCAACACCAATGCCAACAAACTCTAAAAAAACCTTACAAGAACTTGGAATTTCTCCAATGACGATTCATGGCTTAAGACACACTCATGCAAGTGTTCTATTATATATGAAAATTGACATTAATTACGTGTGTGAACACCTGGGACATAGCAATATCGAAACGACATATTAACACTATTCTCACGTGATTAAGGAACTGCGGGAGGAAGAGGAGAAACTGACGATAGAAACTTTTAAGAATATGTAGGCTCAGAGACTAACTCTGAGCTTTCATATATCACAATTCAATAAAGCACCCTTTATTGAAAAAGCATTTTATTGAATAGTATATTTTTACTGCTCAGCAAACGACTTTGGGTATGTTACTTGTTCTTAAAGCTAAGTAAAATTGTTTCAAGATGATTCTGTATTTAAAGTTCGTTATGTTTTTATAAGTTCAATAGTCTGCTACCCTTTTCGGGGTTAAACCCTCTTTTCATTGAGGCAATACATTAGTTTATAGCGAATCATATTGGAGATAAATAAATAAAAGTTCCATGAGGTGAAGAGTTTGGGACGATCAATTCTAAAACAAAAAAGTAGTGGTATTTGAAATTAGAAAATTAAATTGTTGGGGCATATATTCAATGTACTAATCACAAACTCCATAAGCCTAAGAAATACTTAGCTATACTTTCTTCGCGGAGTTAGTTACTATTTTTGTGTATGGATATTACCGTGTATTTATTAATAATACTTTCACCATGTAAAGGATCTACATGAATTCGATCAAATGGACGGCCATGACTTCGAACATTGCATTGCTTCATATAAAGTTTGTGTATCGTGCTGAGGTTACAAAGGGCGGTGGTGACTTTGGTGCAGATCTATTACTGTGCAAAGAAGGGTAAAAAGTACGTAGTATAAGCTTAGCGTTACAGTCGATCAATCGGTGTATCTGCAATGCAAGAGGTCGTAGGGGTTGTCGGCTATTATAAGGCTCTATGCGCAATGATAGTAACGAATAACTCTTTAACCCTGTTGAGGAGGAAATAGCGAAGCATAACCGTGTTAAGCTATGATCGTGATGAGCTGTCGCATATGATGAAAGGAAGAAAAAATCCCCGTCGATGGTGACGAGGCTTTCTTTTTTTTATCATCTATTCATTATACACTCTGTGATTTGTTAGAGCGTCAAATATGCATTTAGTACAAAATCTATATTCCCTACCTCTTCTAACAAGCGTATCTACTAGACCATTACTATCTGTCCCCCTGTCTAGTTCCTGAAAGTGTACGCTTATTAAAGAATTCCTATTTTGAACGTCGCTACATAATTCACAAACGCCTACGGTCCATTCACTCGGTCCTGGAGAAAGGAATCTTCTTGTGGCACATTCCATAAAGTATGATATTTCTGTAACTTCATGGGGATCTATACTTATTAGATTATGTTCGAGACTAAAATTGAAATGCGAGAGTATATCATCAGTAACTGTTCCATCTAACTCAGCATCCCCCGCCGTCAAGCCCCTACACTCTGTACATATAGTATTGAACCTTTCTTGGTGGCCATTATTTGTATACTCAATAACACTTTCTCCATTTTGCTGTATAGCACTACCTATAATGAACATTTTATTGAATTCTCTAACAAACTGGGATATTACCTGTTCATCAGTAATTCTAATCATATTTTCCCAGTGAATTTGTGCAGCATGTTCTGTTGCATTATAGGAACCTAACCAAAGGATATCATCAATAATAACAAATTTATGGTGCATAAGGGAATTCACACTTTCTTCTCCATTAACAACACCCCCAAGTTGAACACATTCATTTGTATAAGCTGTTGTCACTATTCTATGTCTATTAGCATTAGTATTTATAATAAACTTTTTTTGGGAATTAATATTAAATTTCCCGATTATTTCTAAAAAGTCATTATCATTAATAAATGCCATTGCAACATAAATCCTTTGCTTAGCATGTTTTAAGTCCAATAGCAATCTGTCTCTTATTTCAGACCTTTTTCCAGGTCTAGTGAAATATACTTCAATATTATTGGGCATTTTCTCGTCTCCTCTATGTTTACTGCTTCTGTAATTCTATACAGACATACTAAATCCTTCTTTTTTCCTATTTATATAAAAAAACCCGCCATTAGGCGAGCGAAGGGAACCGTAATATCCCTGCTTTCGTTACTTCCCGAAACTTAACTTTCGTCTAAAACCGCTCTATATAAACAAATTCGTCAGACTCCTAAATCTCTTAGCTTGGTAACCTCTTTTTCTTTCTTATGGAGGTACTCTGAGCTTCATTAAACCGAGATACTCTCCGTCTTGTTCAGAGTGTACCCAACCGAATTCATTTTTGCGCTAACCTGTAACAATTACATCAGCATATTGGTAATTGATATCTTTTACCACGAATTACTTCGCTTACCTACTTCATAACGTAAATCTTTCATTTTTTACACAAATCTCCCTTAAGTGATTGATTTAGTCTACTATGCATTATTAACTGCCTATTACATTAAATAATAGTTGCTCCGCAAACAATCAAAGGTATCCTCTTGTGTAAAAAATGTGTAAAACAAATTCAAAACCCACCTACTTCAGCCTTTACCCAAAAAACTAAAAAACACCCACAAACATTGATGTATGAACATTTGCGAGTGTTCTATAGTTTCTTAATTTAACTCAATTTTACCTAAAGATACCGGTGGTCGGGGGGCGAACAAGTACTACTTAGTTTTATGTATTTGGTTACATAATCCCTGGTTTTAAGTTCACTACTATCAATATTTTCAAAAAGGGTATATCAATTATCCTAAAAGTTTTCCAATTTACCATTGTAATAAATTATTTATCAATACGCCTGTATTCCAAACCTTAGTAGCTTCTTAGGCAATATATCATCTAAATTTTTAATGTCATTATCATCTAGTTCAATCAGATTAAATCCATATTTTTCATAGACTCTTATTTTCTCTTTTTTTCTTTCTTTATATCTCTCGTCATTTTCCAGACCCCAAAACTCAATGTATACTTTGCCTACTGGTAAGTAAAAATCACAATATACATCTTCTTCAATTGGAAGTTTTCGCTCGTAAGCATGAACTATTTCGGACATATACAACCAGTTATCTATTAGCATCTCTGCTCTAGAACGTACATAATGCCCATCCGCACTTCTATGCTTCGCTTCAAACTTTTCACGAAATTCTACCGTAGTATTTTTACTTTCATTTTTTTCTTCGAACGCAGAGTCTCCTTGAACTTCTTTCAAAGCGTTGATAATACTCTTTTTTGTTAAAATCTCCGGGTTCCAACAAACATAGGGAATACCCGTCTTTACATGTTCAAATTGTTTTCCACCCATTAAATTACCAAGTGGAGTAACTCTCCATCCCTTCACATCTTTTTGAACTAAGCCCAATTCGGAAAGGATTGGATTGATTCTAAACTTTGAAATTCCAAAATGTTTTCCCAACGAAGTAGAAGTAAGCAAGTTTTTTTCGTTCTCCAATTTTTGAAATATGGAATTATTTTCCATCTCTTCATTCCAGGCAATGTATGTACCATACTGAGGATGTGATTTCACTATACCTCCCTGTTTCTTTCCATTCTCTGTTAATATCCAGTTATTTTCTTCTCTAGTTATTAATCCTTTATCAGCAAGCAATGCAAATACATCCTTAACAGGTATTTGTATTGCCTTAGAGAGTGCTGTAGTTGATAAATATTTTACTGACATTACCGATACCCCTATCCAGCTATAAATATATGTTTAAATCTAAATCAGTCACTGCATAGGGAAATTATACCATACTAATAGAACCACATGATTGACAACTCTAATAGTTCTCTATGCTAGATTTCCTCCCTCTAACATAAGCAGAGACTCCAAACTATCTTCAGACAATGTCTTTCCTTCATCTACCATGTTCAGTAAAAGCATATGTTTAAAAAAGGTCTAAACTATCCTTTTCAAGAACTTCCTTTAACTATGGTCGATCATTTTTTCTTTACCATCATCAAAATCATAAGTAACGCTCAAGACTAGATGAAGATATAAATCCACTAATTGTTGCATGTAGAAATGACAAAGAAGCATCCCCTAGATAGATAGGACTACTTCTCTGTTTCTCATGTAATTTTTCTCTGCTCTAATGGATGGAGGTTCATTCCCCTACTTCAGAAAAGGTATTTCTTAACCCCTATAATAAGGACTCAAATTCATAAACATCTCTTTAAGCTCTGCTTCATCCACATCATGATGGAAGATATATTCTAGAAGTTCCTCTTGGTTTGCTTGTCCTAGACTTAATCGGTAAAGCTGAAGTATTTTCATCAGCCGATGATATTTTTGACCATCCTTACTAAAAGGGTAGATAGGCACAATTCGTTCGATTTGAATTCCTTGGTCCCCAGAAAGTGTCCAATATGGAACAAGCTCAGACGTAGTTTCATCACGTTCACTTTCATTCGCGTGTTCAAACATTTCCTCCCAAATATCACTTTCAAATTCGATATGTCCATATTTTGCAGCTATGTTTTGACGAATCGCAAACGACTTATATCGATTAATTCTGCCTTCCCGTTGTTCCAAATCAATTGGATTTGAAGGTAAGTTCCAGTGAACGATTTTCCGACAATAATAATGAAAGTCTAATCCTTCTTGTCCTATTGAGGTGGAGGCAAGCACAAATGGTCGGAATGGCGAATTAAAGGATTTCCTAACACTCTGTTTTCGGTCGTGTGCCTTGTCCTCATTTCGTTTATCAGCAAAGCCAACTGCATAAGATGTTCGCATACGTAATCCCGATGCGGTGCTCCCTTTTGTGACCCTTCTCTTGAAACTCGAGAAAGTATCTACTTGTAGGGGGGCACTACGAAATTCTAAAGATTCTCGGATAGCTTCAATTAGCTCATGATTTCGTTCTGTTGGATCTTTCTGTTTTAATCCACCTTCTTCAAGCAACATATGCGCATATTCATCAACCATTGCCTGGAAGTTGCCATCTACACAGTATCGGAGTACATTCTTCCAATGGGTGTGCTCTCTATCTTTCGTTGTGTACTGTAAATCGACGATCGCGATTGCTTCTTGAGAATTAAATCTGTTTAGTACAGATTTTGAAAACATGACGATATCCGTTAACGTTTTTGAGTCAACTTGGCCGACCATGCGTATTCCACAAACGCTGGGAGAACCGAGAGCCATATTCACTAATACGTCTACTAAATCATCTGGTTTCTTTCCTAAAGTAGGGTATTCCTCCGATAAGAAAATGTCCCTTAATTCTTTAAAATGGAGTGTTAATGCTTTGTCATCGCCATCTTTTGTAGCACCTTGGTCATCATCTTCCATGAAATGCTCATCAGCGAACCAATTCTTTATATCAGGGTCGTCTAAATCAAATAAAAGAGGAGCCATAAAATACCATCTTTCATCTATTCTCGCACTTTCTTCCTCTGGTATTTCATCAATCATGCGCCTAATTTTTTCACTGATTTCTGCTTTAATCTCAGGTAATGTTACGTTCCGATTTAAGACATCAATCGGATCAAATAACTTCGCTAACGAAAGAGATGGATAGAGTAGCGTCAGGTGATTCATATTAGATGGCGCGTTATCTTTCATGACAAAGCGAAGTCGTGGCTGTGGAAATCTCCTTTCAGCTGAATAGAGATAATTTTTTTTACTTTTGCGTTTTTTCTTACTAGGTATCTTTTCTATTATTCCACCTACAGTTAAGCGCTCTGCTTCATACGATAGTAACGTTGCTATTGACCTTGGCACCATTTCCCAAGCAGAAAAAACTAACACCTTCGAAAACTGCTGATGCCCCGCATAACTTCCTCCAAACTCGTAGTAAGGACGCGATGGTGGGACCCATAATAATCTCTCTGCCCCTTCTGGTAAAGCAATTTCCTTGAGTTTTGACATTCTTGCATTTACATCGGGTATTTTCTTATAGGTATCAATTCCTTTTCTCTCAACCCATAATCGTTCTTTATTGGCTAATGAAACTTTATCTGGATGATGAATGAAATATTGTGAGATTTTCTGTTTCAATTTATATTTATCCATAAAAGACATCAAGAATGGCGCAGATTTTACATATTCTACTGGGAGTTTATCAGGTAGTTCCGCTTCTTGAAGAAGTTGATCCATATTCAGATAGGATTTTACATCTTCTTCGGTAACCTCTAAATTCTCGATTCTTCCTTTAATCAATTCACTTGCGCCTTCTGCCAGCATTCTCTCCGTGCGTGCTATTCCTTTATAAAGCTGTTCCTCTGCTTCTTGCTTTTTTGCCCTTACAACTGCAAAATCATGATGTGTAAACTCACTTAATACTGTAGAGTAATCTTTCCATACCGTTTCAAACTTCTGTTGCTGATCTGGATTTTTCTCAAACAAGAAATTCGTGACTTGGAAGAATTCGTGGTAATGTTCATCACTTCCTGACTCCAGAATTTCCTCTAATGTTGAGTACATTTTATAAGGTGTTGCCGATAGAAGTAACGTTTTCACTTCTTCTTTTGATGAATTACCACTGTTGAAGAATTTCTTTGCGAGAATTGCGGTCTCACTTTCACTATCTGTATTGATTAACTCCGAAAATCGTTGGAACTCATCCATGATGACCAAATCTGGTTCCATCATCTTCACACTGATTTCAGCCATCATTTTACGTAAAAAAAGAATAACCTTCTTTGCGCCTTCTACTCTTGTATCAGGATAATTTGCTTCCTTGATGAGTTGGCAAACATCTTGAATTTCCTTACGTATAGATGGATTGTCATCAAAAGCTCGTCCGATCTGTTGGAGCATTGTTTCAATGTATTCCCCATTACTTATTTCATCAACCGACAATACCTTGTCCTCAAAATAGTCCTTTAGCCAGTTCCAACTTGATTTGGCCTTATCCATCATGAACCAATCTAATTCTTCGATATGTTCTTCAAACCCTTTGTATCTTCTTAATAATGCAAACATCAGGGCTCTTTCATTTGCACTACCAAATCCCGAAGTCATTTCAAAAGATGTCATGGGAGTTAACGGAATTAATTGAATATATTTTTCCTTTAACTCATCATCATACTTATCTTTAAAAATTCTAAGGTGCTGCATGGATAAACGATTCGTAGAGGCCTTTTCCACCTTTACCTGTTTATCAATCATTAATTTTTTTATATTCTGGCTAGCAATTCCCTGATTCGAACAAACATACACAACCTTAAATAAGGGATCCTCTACTATTTCCCTGTGGTACCTAGCTGTTTTAGCAATAACTCCTTTGGCTATTAACGTTTTTCCAAGACCTACTTCATCGGCTACAAGTACACGGCTATACTGATTGGTAAATAGATCATGAATTCGTTCAACCGTGGCTCTTTGGAAATCCTTTAGCCCCGAAAGAATTTCCGCTTCTTTCTTTTCCAGATTTATCATTTCATTCACCTATTCTGATTTGCCCTTTTAAATATTTGATACAATTTTTCAAAGTCCTCTGGGATGATTTCTTCGTCACGAATAATATCCATGACATATTCCACATCATTCAGCTTGTCAGGAGAGCGAGAAACAGTCTTAAGCATATTCTCGTAAAGAATAGGTCCATCTAAATAAGCGGAGTCCCATACAATGTTCCCTTTTTTACTTCTCTCAAACTGTTCTAGAGCAGCTAATAAGAAATCATCCGCTAATAGAAACGCAACATACCTAAGAAATGTCGCTGGGTCACGAATAATACTTTTATAGATCTCGCTATCCCTTTCAGCCGGAATTCCTTCTGTATCAATTTTTATGATTCTTTCTATTTGAGCATCCTCTATTACTGCTTTGACACGATAAAATTCTCCAAGTTCTACTAAGTTCAAATCAGAGAAAAGAACGGTTTCGTCTAGTAGTTGCTCTTGAACTTGACTTAACAATGGTTTAATAAAAAAGCGAATCGTACCCTGTAGTTCCTTGCTTTGAATCGCCAACGAATATGTACTTTGTGTCTTTGTAACATATGCCCGTAAATCACTTCTACAAAGCTGCTTAATCCCTTTTTGTAGTTGTTCTAGTACATCATCTTCCTTTTCTTCTTCAAAAACAGGAAGGACATCAATTTTTTCAAATGGATTGTCTTCCTCGTCTTTTCCAAATAAGTCTTCAAGTAATTGTTGCATTTTAAACCCATACTTTTTATATTTTAGTTTTAATAAAAATTCCACATTTCCGTGAAACGCATTCCTCGAACAATTCGCAGAACCTATGTAAAAATGATGTTGATTATATTTACTCTTCGCATATAATTTTGCGTGAATATCCTGCTGCTGTGCTTGTCCCATTTCCTCTTCATCTTCTTCGCTGATAACACCTTCCCCATCAACAATCATTTCTTTTAAAACATAGATATCACTATAATCTAGAATGTCATGTGGAAGCTTATGTAACTCTGTTCTCCTTGTAATCAATACAAACTTCTTATCTGACAGTTTTTTCTCTTTTATCTCATTTATCGTACTTCCACTCAAAAACGGAGACATGATAATAAGATCATGATATGTATCAAAAAGTTCCGTCTTGTCCTTGCTGTACTCTTCGATTCCAAGTGGTAGGAAATCATAGTCCACAAAGTTACCACCTGGTACAAAATGTACGTAATCCAACGCTGATATCAACTTCTTCATGGATTCTACCTTCGTTGCATCTGGTACATAAGGAAGGAGAAATTGAAAGAAGTCTTTAAGTGGCTTTGTTTTCGTATTCACTTCCTCTTGCTTTTCCCCTTCCAATGCCAATGCAAGATCCCAACTACGATCAAACGTTAGGTTTCTTGTTAACACAAGGAGACGATATAATTCACGATTTTCCTCATTCACATATTTGATCAACCATAGTTTGGGATGGAAGGAGAGGTTGTTTTCTAACGCGATTTCACAAACGCTATTTTCTACTAAAGCAAAAATGGTATTGTTATTCTGAGGTACCTTTATTTGCCCTGCTTCGCAGAATATCAAAAATTTATCTGATGCTCTTCTAAGTCCTTCCAACATAAAAATTGGATTGTCGTGGAAAGCATGACCCATTTCTTCTGCTAAGCTGAGTGCCAATGGGACCCCAATCAATGCTTCTAAATCGAGTGAATAAGTTGTCCCGATTGCAAATTCCACTTCATATCCTACTGGTGGTTTTAACATATCGCTATAGTTCAATCTGTTCTTATCAGGTTTAAGCACGCTACTCCTCCAATCCTTCCAAAATATCGTTTATAATCGCCTTCGCAATTCGAAAACGATAATCCAAAGACCTTATACCAACCCAATTTCCGTCATAAGAAAAGGCCTTCGAATTATATAATTTGGCACGATCTTTTGATTTTAATTCTATCTCTCTAGTAATTAGTAGTTTATCAATTTTTTCCTCGTTACCATTTGTTGCAAGCTTCTGCCAATCACGAAGAAAATTTTTCAATCGAATATTTCGTCTGTCTATGTGTAAAAGGTTTATCACTTCTAAATAAGGAAAAGATGCGAATTCATTTTTCACAAAAGAACTATTTAACCATTTTTCCCATTCGTCAACTGCCTGCTGGTTCTCCTGTTTTGAAAGGATGACATTGTATCGTATATTGGCTCCAGAGATAAAATGATTAAATTTGGTTGCTAATTGATACATTCTCTTTATTTCTTCTGGTAAAGCAAACATCTCTCCAACCATTTCGAAACTTTCAACTTGTTTCAGTTTTTCGGGATCTTGTTGAAGTAAAAAAGCAAAAAGGCTGTGTTCTGTTTTAGAAGATAAGAGAATTCGTTGCTTTAAAAACTCCGCTTCTTGTCGAGTTAGCTTTATTTGAAGATTTTGTTTCCAATCGTCCTCGGGTAATAGGCAATGCCAGAACGTCCCACTATATTCATTTCCAACGTCGGCATCATCTGTCTCTTCGTCACCTAGAGACTTTAAGGCTTGTTTATTTCGTTTCATTGCGTTTACTGTTTTCGCGTAATTATCGAGAGTAAGGTTTTCATATTTAAATATTTCAAATTTCCTAAGACCGTTCCAATAGATACTGGATGGCTTTCTTTTTAGTTTCTTTCCAGATCTGCCTCCAATAATTCCTTCCAGGTTTTCACCTTGTTTTAGTACATCGATAAGTTCAAGTTCTTGTTGTGATAGCTTATCTAGGAATTGTTTGTGGCTAGCGAATGACTCTTTTTCGAGATCCATTAGTAAATAAGGAACAATAAAAAAGTATTTAGCTCTCGTTTGTAAGGTAGATGTTCCTGGGAAGAACGTATCTGAGAAACCATCGCGTATCATGCCGATACCAAGCTCATCAACAGCTCCTTTTTGTGCAAGTAAATCAAGTATTGCCATTACTTTATTTCGATGTTCATTTGAATAGTCAATCCAGCCTAGTTGAAGAGGATTTACCATTTGCTTGTCCTCCTGTTTTTTATAAAAACTGTTTATCACTTAGCATTTTAATTTTCTTAGTTACTATACAATTTCAAGTTAATTTTCTTGCGATAAAGGTTCTACCACCATAATTAAGTAAATAGAATATCACCCATTGTCCTTCTCTAATAAGTCAATAATTACATTTACCACTTCATCAATGTTTTCACTATCTGTTAATTGAACTTCACAACAAGAACCATTCCAGAACTTTTGTACAGAAGCGGATAATGATTTAATTGTATGAGATGGTAACATTGGTCTTACATAGTCCTCTTCTCTCATCAAGACAATACGAAGACTTCTCTTATTAAAGATAAAGATAGCCTGTTTTTTATTTTCTCCTTTTCGTAACCCTATATAATATTTCGTAGCGTTAAATTCGGCTTCTGGATATGTTTCTTTCACCATCCCTCGTATTGAAAGGTAAAGATTTTTAATCTTATCAATCGCATAGTCCATATGTATTTCTTCTGTGTATTCTTTCTTCACTTCTTCGTCTGCGTCTTCGTCAATATTCATGACAGAGTACTCAACATTTTCGAAATCAGGATCAAGTGTAAAAATAATATCCTTGCCGTCACTATATTTTTTTAGTATTAATAGTTTCACCGTATTCCCCCATTCACCATAGGTCTCCATGATGTCCGGTAACTCTTTTTTCTCCCCATCAATAATAATCAATATGTTTCGGCTGGTTTCCACAGTGTCCTTCATGAATTTATAAAGTTCTTGCCTCCCTAGTAGACTCCGGAACTTTTCAGTGATTTCTTTATCCTCCTGTACAAGGGAATAAAGCTTGTTTATTAATTCATCCTGGCTTTTACGATTATTAAAAAAAGCAAAGAACTTTGTAATTTGTGGAAAGATATGACCATAAAAACTATGTTGACTTAACTCCGCTTCAACGAGATAAAAAACAGGATTGTTTAAATCAGACAAATCGAATAAGAAACCGTCTGGTATGCTCCCACCCAGTGATTTTCCTTCAATTTTCTTTTTAGCATCAATATAAATAGAACGTTGACCAAAAAACAGTTCAGCATTTTGGACAACGTCTCTTTCTAATTCGATTTCCTTTCCATAGGCTACTTCTGAAAAACGTTTGTTTTGAAAATACACACTCATTTTCGTTAGCTCCCTTTAACTTATAATCATCCACTTTTGCATTTTTAAATAGCATTTTGCATGAGTAAGTTTATATATAGACTCGGTTTTTTGTGCTTTTTATTTAGGTAAATTATACCATATCAGTTCGATAATTAACCTCTTTACGCCTAGGTCTATAAAAAAGGTGCATGACCCCCATGCGGAAACGTTTATCCGTAAAGAGAACAGGCACCATCAACTGTTCATATATTCCAAAATGTTAGAATCCATTGTAATGGTGTAAGCTCACTCCTATTTTTCAGACAATTTTATTGAAATGTTGGATAAACGACATTTCTCCATTTCTATTGGTACATTCGTTTTTTTCCTCCTGTTACTATAAAGTCACAAAGCAATTGCAAACCAATTTTATTAAAAAATGAGAGGAGAATTTAACATGAATATGCAATTTGCAAAAACACTTTTGGACCATTTTAATTATGATGGGCAGGATAAGGCCTTGGCGATGTTTGCAGATGATGGTGTATTTGAGGACTTCACGATTGGATTTCGCATGGAGGGTAAGGAGCAACTAACCTCCCTTTTCCGTGGATTCTTTGACCCTGACCAAATGAAACATACGTTTAATGCCCTTAGTTACAAAGGTAACGAGAATGGTGGTGCGATCGAGTACACATGGGAAATGCAAACGAAGGAATTTATGGGGGTTCCAACAAACGGCCAACTAGTAAACCTTCGTGGAACTATGGTAATCACCTTGAAGGATGGAAAGATTACGAGTCTTATCGACTACTATGACGCTGCTAGCGAAATTCTTAAATTAAAGGAGAATACTCAACCAATTCAGGCTAAAGAAAATAAAATCACTCGATTATTCAAAGCTTTATTTAAACGAAAAGCAAGCTAAGCTATTTATTTTTTAAACGTGTGCAAGAGCCAAAATATCATCTTATACAAGTATTGAGAGGAGATTTAGTATGAATATACAATTTGCAGAACAACTTTTAAATAATTTCACCTATGAAGGACAAGAAAAAGCTTTAAATATGTTTACGGATGATGGTGTTTTCGAGGATTTTACTTTTGGATTCCGCAAGGAAGGTAAAGACCAACTAACTTCCCTATTTAGTGGATTCTTTGATCCAAGTCAGATGAAGCATACGTTCAAGGCACTGAGTTATAAGGGTGACGAGAATGGTGGTGCTATCGATTATACATGGGAAATGCAAACAAAAGAGTTTTTGGTACCTACTTGGTGTAGGTATAATATATATAGTTCAATAAGGTTATCAAGAGTGAACGAGAGTCCTGGCTCAATGACTTCACAGCAACCTGCCAATAGGTAAGGTGCTCCAACCAGCAAAGCAATGCTTTGAATGATGACGATCGGCTTAGGCTCTTTGTTGCGTTCATACGCAATGAAGAGCCTTTTTCATTGCTTTCATTCTTGTACTTTATTGATTTAAAGTTTAGGAGGAAAAAAGATGAATACTTCGGGATTTATAAGAGAAATGATGTCAAAAAATACGGTGGGAGAAAAATTTTTGATTCAGGTTGCGACTTGCATTGAGCAAGAGCTGCAGGAATGGGATCCAGATTTTAAAGTGATCGTAATGAAGCTCAAAAACTATGAATTGGCTGTTACATGTACACAAGAATCTCTCCAACTTACAATTACAGAAACAGAGATAAAAACCCTTCAACAAAGAGATCCGTATGCCCTAGATCGAAAACTATGGAGGGTTCTAGAGCAACAAGGCCTTCAGATCAAACGAGGTTCAGGAAATTATTTAGGATATGTATTTATGAAAAAGTAGGATATTTATGGCCTAACCCCAAGCACAGTAATGCTTTAATGCACTGGTGGCAGGCCCATCATAGTACTTTTGTGTCACTGGTCACATATGTACCTATTTGTCTATCAAATTGTTATATTTCTCATCTCACTGGTTCAACCAAAAATCAAACTAAAAATACGTTCATACGCATCATAGATTTTATTTGCCTCTTCAGGTTGTTTGAACTCATCTTGATATTGACCGACAAACAAATCTAATTCACGAAAATCAATCAAAATATTTACCAAAACTTTTGGAATTTCCTCCCACGAATAAATCTCGTCAATAATACGTGTTAATTCATGGTAGATTCTTTCAAATTGTTGTTCATCCATTCCTTTGCCAGTTTGAAGTTTTTTAAAAAAATTTCCGTTTTCGTTGATTTTCTCAATCAACCTGACAATCACTCTGGCTCTTTCGGGTTCTATTTCTCCTTTATCTTTCGTACATCTTTGAATCAGCTTTTTGGTATTTTCGGCTGCGTTCTTAATACGGACTGATTCTTCACCACCATATATTAAAGAAAAGTTGTACAGTTCATCGTATAGTCCAACTAAAGTATGGACGACTTCTCCCGGAATACTTGTACGATTCTCCCATTCATCCGCACAGACGGTGAGAGCCTTAACTAACCTTTCATACTCCTTTTCATGGAATCCATTTCCCATTCTTAGTTCTACGAGTAAATTTATTTCTGACTGTTCAAAGGCGTCTATGATCTCTTTGTCTTTCACAATCTCACTCTCCTCTGAAAAGGTCTTGGAAAAACAAGGGGCTGTTGCAATTTTTCAAGGTGAAGTGTTGGAACCATCTCTCTGTTCTACTTTTTAACAATCGGTATATAAATATCAAAATGCGGATCACTAGGGTCGCGTTCCACTGGATAATGTTCATGTTTTATTGGCATATATGAATCATAGTAAACTACACCTGGTTCCCTAAATGCGGTATAATCGCTATCAAATAACCATTCATGTAGGTCGGTATACGTCTTTTGTATATCCTCCCCTTTGTGATGTGTTGTCTTCACATAAGTCAATTGAGGAACCTTTATTTCTATCATCCCATCAGGAATTTCCTGACTGTTACTTACTTCATATACTGCATAATGCACGAAACCATTTTCAATTACATGATAAGAGAGTCCTAATTGAACATGGGGGTTCAGCTTGTCATCTAACTCATTGGCACGTTCTTCTATTTGCCGAATAACGTTTTTTAATTTAGGGACAATCTCAGAGAATGTCCCTTCCCACTTTAATCCTACTGCCCGATAGCCAGGTAATGTAACAATTTCATAACCCACTTTATTTCCTCCTTCTCAAAAAAGTGTCGCAAGTTTACTAGTTTACAATTTCAATAACTATGTAGCCCATCTACTCATTATTTTATCATCTTCAATAACCTAATACATATTGTAAAAACGAGGGGACTGTTCAGCATTTTAAGTGAATCGTTTGAACCGCCCCACTGTTCCCATGGCACTTTTTATGGAATACCAATTTGATCGATATTTTGAATGTAAGTGAATCGTCACATTTCGAAAATTTTCTACGCTAAGTGAATATGAATCTAAAAAGTCGAATTCCTCTTACGCGAAGGATTCGACTTTTTATGATAGCTTATTCTTTTAGACCACTCGTTCATGAAACAAGCTTATTTTGTAAAATTGTTTATTAATTGTTCTGTTGTCAGTATTGTGGCAAATTCTTCGTGCAATGTAGCAAGAGATATATTATGAATAGTTGCTGCATCATAATATGTATCGGTTTGATCCTTCATACCGAAGGCTGCTGTTGCATCTGAAATTAGATATGTATCGAAACCTAAATTACCACTCATCCTGGTAGTTGTTGATACGCAATGAGGTGTAGTAAAACCAGTTATTACAACTGTTTTTACTTCATTTTCTTTAAGATGGTCTTCTAAATTTGTACCAATAAAACTACTGTTTACTTTCTTTTTTATTATTACTTCTTTATCAGTAGGCTCAACGATTTCTTTTATAGCGAACCCATCATTTTCGGGATGAAATATTGAATTAGGATTATCGGAAGTATGCTGTATATGTATTACTAACCAACCTTTGCTTCTCCACAAGTGTAGTATCTTCCTAATGTTTTCTTCTGCGTTTGGGTTATTTCGCTCTCCCCACTTTTTATCATCGAACGCTTTTTGTACATCAACTATAATTAACGCTTTTTTCTTGTCCTCCATAAGATTTCCCCCTAGATGTAATTTTCCATGAACTACAGATTAAGTCCATTTTTTACTTTTGTACAATTCTATTAAATTGTTGTTTAATTAAACTTCTCCTTTCGTATAACAAGAAAAAGAGCGACCTACATCTTGATCTCGTTAAATAAAAAAGAAAGAATATATATTTACTATAGAAACCATTCGCCCTGAGCAATTTTTTCTACTTTTCCTCCAACATTCACTATTATTTCTCCATTCTTATCAATTGCCTTTAAAAACAATAAAGATGGTCTTTTAATTTCATATCCTTGTTCTACACGAATATTAATCTCACTTTTATCAAAATACCGATATTTCACTAAGTAAGAAGCTAAACACCCATTAGAGCTTCCAGTAGCTGCATCTTCTGGAATACCAAAATAATATGCAAAGTCTCGAACGTTTAAATTATTATCGATACTATATGTTTCAGGAGAAAAGACCAAAATTGCTTTTGCATCAGTATGCTCAATTAACTCAAAGTATTTTTCTTTATTTATTCTAACTTTTTTAATTGCTTCTAAAGATTTTAAAGGGACAATAATTACGGGAAGTCCTGTTGAAACCTCTTGGATAGGATATCTATCATCTATGTACTCTTTATCCAAATTTAAAACATCAGAAACCTTATTTGTATCTAATATACGACCAAATGTGGGTTTATTTTGTTCCATCCAAAGTATTTGTTCTTGTTTATCGAACGTTACAGGAATCTGTCCAGCTTTTAAATTTAAAATTAGTTTATCTATCTGTTCCCCTATTACTTCATTTTGAATGATATATGCCGTTCCTAAAGTCGGGTGGCCAGCAAATGGAACCTCTTCATTAGGTGTAAAAATACGAACATTATAGCCATCATCTTTTTTACTATCTGATAAAATAAAAGAAGTCTCTGAAAAATTTATCTCCTTAGCTATTTGTTGCATTTTTTTATCTGAAAGGTTCTCAGCATTCTTAAAAACAGCAAGTTGATTCCCTGTATATTTTCCTTGTGAAAATACATCTACAATTGAATAATTAATTTTACCCATTATTTCTATCGCCTACCTTTGACTGGAATATTCTTTTAGATTCAATAAGTTTCATTTTCTAACACGATTTCCTCATCTGTTCGTGTTAGAAAAAATATATAGCGTTCAATGCCACAATGGTATTGTTTTTGTTGATGGAAATCTTAAACGGAAATGGTTGAATCTAAAATTTTTAATTTCAAATTTCAGTACTCCTTTTTGAAGTTATTATACTCTTTTTCTGTCAAACACTTATATTTGCCAATATTTTTGTGTAAAAAATGTATAAAAAGTTTCTAACTAGGGGCCTGACCCAATTCGTCGGGTCAAACAATTAGCCCTCTATTCTTTTTTTAGTTTAGGAGGAAAAAAGATGAATACTTCGGGATTTATAAGAGGAATGATGTCGAGAAATATGGAGGGAACTAGAGCAACAACGCCTTCAGATCATACGTGGTTCTGGAAGATTATTTAGGTAATGTATTTATCGAAAAGAAAGATATTAGAAACTTAGGGCCTAACCCAAGCACAGTAATGCTTTCATACACTGGGGGTTTGGCCCTGTAATCCCTTTTTAATTAAATACTTTATCCACGTTATATTTCGACTTGAGTTTATTAATGATATATGTTTCGTAAATTTCTCGTTCCATTGGATCTTCTACTATGCAAATATCGATTTTATGTACTTCATCTCTGTGCATTTTAATAGGAGATACCGTATCTTCAAAATGTTTTTTAATTCTTTGACGTAGTTTCCGCGCTTTCCCGACAAAAAGAAGCTCATCATTTTTATTGAAAAATAAGAAAATGCCACCTTTATCTCTCGGTATTAGATGGAAATCAATAAAGCCGTAAATATCCTTGATTACTGGTTCATTTTCTTTCGGAATTTGTTTCCGTTCTGTAATCGTTAGATCCGGCGTAGGTATGGTAATTTTTATCATGTCCAATCACGTCCCTTTTTTGTGTAGAGTTAAATGGTATCAGATGTAAGAAAGAAATGCGATTTAACAGTTAATTCACGTCCATGCTTCTTTCTTCCGTTCTCTCTACTAGTTTAAATAAAAATCGATAAATTAACCGATATGCTTCCTCTAATGACATCTCCTCTTTGAACCCATTCACGTAATTCAAAGCAAAATTAAAGTCCCATAAGCCATCATTTTGATTAAACATCAGTTCGAATTTTGCTTCATCTCCAAGTAAATCTTTTCTTAAGTTTTCTTTAAGAGTTGCCTCATACTTTTTCTGCAGCTTCAATCCTACCATGACGTCGTATGTTCCAAATACATCATTCACTTCAAACGCAATTGCATCAACGCCGATTAGTCCCAACCAATTTGATTCCAAGTATAGAAATTCATTCTTGTGTTTTTGAAGATAGTCAATCGGTTGTTCTAAAAAAACGAAGGATTCTTTAGAGAGTGTTTCTTCCGTTTCTTTATCACATCTTTCAATGTACGCTTCATGGAAACGTGTAGTTGGATCTTTTTCTATTAATGTAACGTCATTTGAAATCAATTGATGTTTTTCAATGTACTCTTTTTCCTCTTGATATAATGGTATTGACGAAGGTTCTTTACTCATCAACTCTGATTGAATGTATGTTTTCAATTGTTTTTGTAACATGGGTGTAGCCTCCTGAATTTGGTTCCTTCCCCCGGTGAACTAAAGCGTCTTTCGTTCCAGAGGTAAGGAAGTCCATTATGTATCATTTACTCTTTAGCGAGAACGTCTTCTCCCTCTTGTTGAAGTGCCTGAATTTCTTTTTGATTGACTATCATTGGATTTTCTTTTTGAAGACCCATTGCTTCTGTCTTTTGCACTACCTTCAGGGCGCTTTGTTTTTTTGATTTGCTCGTTTCTTTCTTTCTGATAGTCCTCCTTATCAGGGATACTTATTCCTTTAATCACTTGTATTTCGAATTTTTGATGAATCCCTTTTTCAATCATTCGGAGGAACTCCAGATCCTTAGGAGCCACTAACGTAATGGCAACCCCATCGCCACCCGCACGGCCAGTTCGTCCTATTCGGTGAACATAGCTTTCAACATCTTGTGGAATATCATAGTTATAGACATGTGTTACCCCTTCTACATCAAGTCCCCGTGCAGCAACGTCTGTTGCAACTAAAAACTGAGTTTTCGCCTCACGAAATCGTTTCATCGCTTTTTCACGTTTGGATTGTGGCAAATCACCATGAAGCTCATCCGATTCATATCCATTGGCAATCAATGCATCATGAAGCTTTTTAGCTCGAATTTTTGTACGACAGAAGATAATTGCTAAAAATGGACGATGCTCTTCGATTAAATGAAATAAAGTGGCTTGTTTTCTTCGGTCCGTTGTTTCAATCACAATTTGTTTAATCTCTTCAACCGTTACTTTTTTTGCTTTCACTTCTATGAATTCTGGCTCTACCATATATTTTTTGGCAAGAGATTGAATTTCTTTAGGCATTGTTGCAGAGAACAACATGGTTTGTCTAGATGGGAATGTTTCCTGAATGATGTCATCTACCTCTGGAAGAAAACCCATAAGTAACATTTGGTCAGCTTCATCAATCACAAGCTTCTCAATCGTTGAAAGGTCAATTGTTCCACGGCGAATATGATCTAATAACCGACCAGGTGTTGCAACGACAATATGTTGAGCTCCTTTTAGCTTTTTTAATTGATGTTCAACATCCTGACCACCATATACAGCTAACACATTGACACCTTCTAGGTTCTCCATCATTTTCTTAATTTCTTTTGAAATTTGCTGAGCTAACTCTCTTGTTGGCGTTAAAATAAGGGCTTGAACATCCGAATTGTGCACATCAATCTTTTCAAGAATGGGAAGAACAAAAGCCAACGTCTTTCCTGTTCCAGTTTGTGCTTTTGCAATCACATCCTTCCCCTCAAGTACGGATGGTATCGTCCGTTCTTGTATGGAAGTAGGCACTTCTATACCTAATGACTTTAATGTATGGTTAATCTCTTTTCGAATACCCAGTTGTAAAAAATCTCGCAAGGCCAATCACTTCTCTTTTCGTATATTAATATCAGTTTGTTTGTTCAAAGGCTTATTTACTATAGCATATTGGTTAGTATTTACAGACTGATTTGTATTATTAATGGTGCATTTCCATGGATGCGCTTCTCTTTTTAAAAAAGGGGCCTGACCCCTAGGTGCAGTAATGCTTTAATGCTGTATTGCTATATCAAACTTGGGGTCAGGCAATGTGATCGGAAAAACGTAGGACTATGCAAAAGGCATCTGAAGGTTTTGGTCCAACAAAAAATGAAGCATCCATTCGTACAATCAAACTAGATAGAAAGACAATAAACGCATTTAGAAGACTTTTCGAGACAGTAACACCAAATACCGACAAGTCACTGTGATTTGTCGGTTAGGGGGCTTTTTTCCGACTTTTACAGTGAACGTCAACATAATAGGCTACTTCTTAAGGAATAATAATTTTTGAACTTTGTTACAAAAAGGAGGGGTATATCCATTGAAGAAATGCAATTTTATTCTTTTATTTGGGTTTATTTGTTTTTCGCCAATTATTGCAAATGCACATGTAAAGTGGTTTACGGAGAAAGAACCAGAAAAGGTTCCTATTGAACAAATCCTTTCAATAGAATTCATCATATTATCCTTACTGATTGCTCTTTTTTTAGCGTTATTATCTCAATTCATACCACAGTTGATGAAAATTCCCGGTGTCGCCAAAATCGATATGAAGTTAGATGGGTATCGGAAATACTCTCGTTATATTCTTAAATATGGCACAGCTGTCGCATTTATTTTACAAGTCATTAATAGAACTATGTTTGCACCTGAGTTCACTATCCACCATATTTGGCAAACGGTTCTTATGTGGGCGATTATCGTTTTACTATTAATTCCTCATCATTTTGCAACAAAACTAGCTTCCATTTTAATGCTTGGTTTATTTATTCATACTTGGAGTTATTCCGGTTGGTTTCATATGTTAGATTATGGGTTTTACCTTGCTATTATCGGTGTCTTATTGGTGGGAAGAACGAGATTGGAGACGGCAGGGTTTCCATTTCTTTACCTCGGAACAGGTTTAAGTTTATGTTGGGTTGCAGTAGAAAAATGGGTTTATCCTTTTATGACTATCGATATTATTCACCGCCATCACGTACCTACTTTTGGCTTTGCTCCAGAACTATTTATTGTTCTATCAGCATTTATTGAATTCGTTGTTGGTTACTTATTAGTCGTTGGTATTCTCAACCGTTTATTGGCTGTTGTAGTAACCATTTTATTTATCCTGACAACTACCATATTTGGCTACACTGAAGTAGTGGGACATGGGATGATTCATATTGTTTTAATCATTTTTATTATCGAAGGAATATCCTTTTATCATCCACCAGTTAAAATACATAAGACCAGATTGGACCAAATGATATTTGTTTTCCTAAACTTTTTATTCGTGCTAAGTACATTTTTATTGATTTATTATCGATTTGCATAAAAAACGAAATCAAATTCTACTTTTATGAAAAAGGTGCCTGCCCCCCGATAATGCATTATGACGGTCAGGCACCATCTTTAATTTTAAAATTTCTTTCATTTCCTCCACCTCTCTTAAGATATATACAAATTTTTTCAAGTTCCCTTATTTTATGTAATTGTTGTGTAGGTATATGTATTATTTGTAGACAATTTATCTTAATGTCTAATCAATTCAAAGACACATGTCATATGGTAGTTAGGAAGGTTATTGAACATGAGAAACTAACAGGAGGTGATTAAATATGCCATTTTATCCTCCAAACCCAGGAAGGAGACCATTCCCTCCAAGGAGATTTGGACCGCCTAATCGAATTAGACGACAGCCTCGTTCTTTTTTTACAACTCCAAATCAACAGGCACCAACTTCTAGACTTCAAGGATTACAAACGGTTATGGGACACGTAGGAAAGGTTACAACCGGAATTGGTATGCTAAGACAAATGGGGGGACTTTTAAAGTTTTTTTAAAATTTTAGTTATCTAGGAAGCTGTTATAAGGAGAAAATCCTTTAATAATAGCTTCTTTTCCTAAAAACCTGATGACGGTTTCTGGCACGCCCTAGTAAAGGTGCCTGACCTCCAATATGCAATGTATTTCCGCACTGGGGGTCTGGCACTAGAATCTCACTCAGTTTCACCTAAAGATAGTGGTGGTCGGTAGAACTACATTAAGAAAACACTCTTATACTTCCTCAAACTCCATAACCCAAAACTTATAAAGGTAAAATAAAAAGGCATGAGTCCGGTAATACCGAATACATGCCAAACCAGAATCCCCAAACCGTATCTATTTTTGATTCAGATAAATGTATTGTCATTCTTTCCTCTACTTTAAACGACTGCAAGTACTTTTTCTTTTTCCATCGCAACGGATTGTCTGAATTCTGAAGCCTCCGCTAGTTTTGTAAATTCAACTGTCTTGTTATGATTACGTTTAACTACTTCTTCAATTTCATTTAGAGTAACCTTGAAGAATTCTTTACGTTCGTTGACTTTATTTACTCGCTGTCCTGAAAAAGCTCTATGCAACGCGTTTTCTAGTGCTGGGGCATCTTCACTGAAGATCATTCCGTGTATATCAAACGTAAATGGTACAGATGCATCTCCAAGTTCTTTTACTCGATCAACAGGTTCAAGTCTACGTGTCATACCAATTTTAAAGACATTTTCACCGAATGATCCGATATTGGAAATAATGTAAACATAACCTGCTCTTGTGTTTTGAACACGGTATAATACATCTTCTTTGTTCTTTCTAGTTTCTTCAAGTTGTGCTTCAAGTTCTTTTAGTTTTTCTAATAATTTAGCGTGTTTTAATTCATCTGTTTCTGAGATTTGGACTTGAAGTTTTTCTATTGCTTGTTCAAAGTGTTTTTCTTCTTTTTCGACTTTTTCCTTAGCCTTTTCTAGCTCTTTTAATGCTCTTGCCTCTTCACGCATGCGTTCTTTGATTTCTATTTGTTCTTCTTTTTCTTCTTGTTTCTTTTGTTCAAATTCATATTTTAGGTAAAGCTCTTGTAATTTCAGGTTTAAATAGCCCTTAGCAATTGACACTCGCTGCATATCTGTAAGTTTGTTCAACTCATCATAAACCTTGTGAATCCTCTGCTCACTTGCATCAACGTTATTGTATTTTACTTTTGTGATGATATTATCACATTCATTATTAAATGCCCTTAGAATCAACTTTATGGTATCAAGTATAAACTCCTTACCTTTCTTACTATCGTTACCTATAGTCCAATCAAGACTGTGGATGGTAGCAGTTTTTTCTTTAACCATTTTCTTTTGTTCCTTGCGAATTTCATTTAATTTAACCTGGTAGGCTTCGGAGTTTTCAAAACCATACTTAGGTAGATAAAAACCAAAAGATTGCATTTTGAGTTCATCATTTAGAAGTACAAGGTTCGACTGTAATGAGTCTATTTCAGATATTATTGTGTTTTTCTTCGATTCTAAATCATGAATTGCCCCGCTAATTTCTAATTTTGATTTTTCCAAATCAATCAACAAGTTACCATCAGATATTCTCTTAGATATCGTTTTGCTCTCCTTATCAAGTTCTTCTATTTTTTTAAGTAGATCATTTTGAATTTCTAATGAATCTGTAATTGGTTTAAATGTTTCTAATTGGCTTTCTATTTCTTTTTTATCATTTGATAGTTTTAGAATTTCTCTTTTTAACAACTCGACTTCAGCTTTTGAGTCTGTAATCTCGTCAAATTTATTTTCTTTCCAGTGAGTTTTGAATTTTTTTATCTCTTTATTGCGTTTATATATAAGAACAATAGCTATTATTGGAGGTATTATTAGAAACCACAATGCAAATAGGATACCTATAATCCATGGTGAGTACATAAGTTTTTCTTTATACATGCTATTAAAACATCCCCTTTTATTATATTAACCTCTCATATTATAACTATACGGGTTGGGTTTATATAAATCCAATATTTTACTTTTGGTTATTATTGTAAAATAATGTTAACAGTTATGAACCAATGGCTTCTGAGAAATCACTTCCTATCCACTTCACACCGCCTGAGAACAATATTTTATTGGTCACAGCTTTTGGTAGCAGTATTGGATTGCCTTACTGCTACCAACCAAAAATATACAATTTCTGTTTTCATTATCATCTTCAATATCTAAAAATACAGCCCTGTCATTTGATAAGAAGGGCCTGACTCTGTTACAACCGCCAAACACCCTCTATAAAAATCGAAAAAGGCAATAGTCGCCTGCCTAAAAGTATTTACAGCAGGGACTTTCACCTTTATCTAACTCTATTTAGCTACTTCATGAGGAAATCCTTCATTTGATACCGGTAGCTTTTTCGAACTAGTCATATACGTATAAACGACCGCCGCTGCGATGGCACCCACGATGGGACCAATGACATAAACAGGAAATTGGATCCAATTGATATTGCCGCCTAATAGACTATCTACTAGATAGGGGCCAAAGGTTCTTGCTGGATTAAATGATGCTCCCGTAGCACCGGCAGTCATCATGATAATCCCTCCGACTGTTAAACCAATTACAAGTCCTCCCCACTCTTTTGGGGCCTTTGAGTCCACTGCAATTCCCATAATGACGAACATCAGAATAAACGCTGCAATGGCTTCGATAATCACCCCCTGTAAATATCCGGTAGATGGTGCCAGTACAGTAGCCCCTAAATTACCTAACAAGACTCCGTCCATGCCTAAAACCGTTACAATTCCAAACGCCCCAATGGCACCGCCCACACATTGCGCAAGAATATATGGTCCTGCTTCTTTCCATGGAAAATGACCAGTCGAAGCTAATGCGATTGTAACTGCTGGGTTTATGTGACAACCCGTTAATCTTCCGATTGAATAGATCATTGCCATCACAATGATTGCAAAGGCAAAACTAATCACGCCAATATCTGCTAATGTTGTAGACTCGTTGTTATTCGCGGTAATAATGCCATTAAATGCAGCTGTTCCAGGACCGATAAGAACTAATAAAGCAGTACCGATCCCTTCAGCAAAACATCGTTTGAACAGGCTGGGTGTCTCCATAGGCATCCACCATTATTTCAACATTCCATGAGGGTCAATTACATATTTCTTTGATGCACCTTTATCAAACTCTGCGTAGCCTCTTGGCGCGTCGTCTAAGGAAATAACAGTTGCATTAACAGCTTTTGCAATCTGTGCTCTTCCACTTAAGATCGCTTGCATTAAGTCACGGTGGTATCGCATGACTGGTGTTTGACCCGTTACGAACGTGTGCGCTTTCGCCCACCCTAATCCTAGACGAACTCTCAATGTACCAATTTTGGCATCTTCATCAATTCCACCTGGATCTCCCGTTACATAGAGACCTGGAATCCCTAGTCGTCCGCCTGCACGTGTGACCTGCATAATTGAATTTAATACAGTTGCTGGTGCTTCGATACCACTCGCACCATGGGCAGATGCTTCAAAGCCTACGCAATCCACAGCACAGTCTACCTCAGGAACTCCTAAAATTTGTTCAATTTGCTCTCCCAGATCTGGGTGATGACGTAGATTCACTGTTTCACAGCCAAAGCTTCTTGCTTGGGCAAGTCTTTCTTCATTTAAGTCTCCTACAATAACGACAGAAGCCCCTAATAATTGTGCCGAATGTGCAGCTGCTAGACCAACAGGTCCTGCTCCTGCAATATACACAGTAGATCCTGGCTTAACTCCTGCGCTCACTGCCCCATGATAACCTGTTGGAAAAATATCAGAAAGCATGGTTAAATCTTTAATTTTTTCCATCGCTTGATCTTTATCCGGGAATTTTAATAATTGGAAATCAGCATAAGGTACCATCACATATTCAGACTGACCTCCTACCCATCCCCCCATATCAACATAACCATAAGCTGAACCAGGACGATCAGGATTTACATTTTCACATATATGTGTGTTCTGCTCTTTACAGCTTCGGCATCGTCCGCACGCAATATTAAACGGGACAGACACCAGGTCCCCTTTTTTGATAAATTCCACATCACGTCCCACTTCAATTACTTCTCCAGTTATTTCATGTCCCAGCACAAGTCCTGAGGGAGCAGTTGTTCTCCCTCTTACCATATGCTGGTCACTTCCACAAATATTGGTTGTCACTACCTTCAAGATAACACCGTGTTCACATTTACGTCCTACGTTTAAAGGGTTTACTCCAGGTCCATCTCTCAAAACTAAATCTGGATAACCAATATCCATTACCTCTACCTTACCAGGTCCCATATAGGCTACCGCTCTGTTTCCTGCCATTGTTTTTCCCCTCCATTAAAATGAGTATGATTCAGACAACTTGTATACTTGCAAGTAACGTGCCAATCTTACATTCTTTTAAAAATCGCCTTTTTAAGAGTGAAAAATAAAAATGCTGTTCAGAACCTGAGCAACATCTGTCCTATTTTGATACATACGTAATACAAGTATTCATTACTTTCAAAATAATGGAATAATAGTATAATAATAACTAGATATAATTTGTACGTCCTAATTGCAAGGAAAGTATGTAAGGGGGATAGGTAAATTCATGTCATCCGTCGATCTTTTCAATCAAAGGAACATTATTGATCTTTCTTGGAAACGATGTCAAAGGTTTGGATTTTCACCCACCGGCCCAATTCAGGATATCAAATTTACGGGCAAGAAATTACAAGAGGTTCTAACAGAGAATAAGAATTTGATCAACCATACTACGGCCATTTTAGAAAAGCTTTATCCTACCATTCATTCAAGTGGCATTGTTACAGTAATCGCTGACGGTAATGGAACGATCATTCATAAAATAGGTAATCTCGATATTGATGCATCCATTGACTATTTTTCAATTGGCTCAAATTGGTCAGAGGAATTGAAAGGGACAAATGCAATTGGACTTGCCATTTATGAGAAAAAGAACATTATCACCCACGCAGAACACCATTTCCATGTTAAGAATCACTTTCTCACATGTGCAGCAAGCCCCATTTTTTCTCCAAGTGGCGATTTTATCGGAGCAGTTAATATAAGTGCAAGGAAAGAGTTATTTCATCCTTCAATGGTTTCTTTAGCAACTATGATTGTAGAAGCTATCCAAAACCGATTGCTTATGGATCATGTAAACCGAGAAAAGCTGCTAGCCTTAAAAGAATTGGAAATTACAGCAAATCTAAGCTCAACTCCCCATCTTACACTCGATCATGAAAGAAGAATTATTCGCGCAAACAAACCTGCCCAGCAAGTATTAGGCAGTGATTGTATCGGGCAGGAGTTTCATATGAAGGGTGGCTATTCGGTCGATATCATAGACGATTACTCGAATAAAGTTTTTCGTTCTGTTGTTTCCTTACATAGAAATAACACGAAATCCTCCCAGGAAAAAAAGCTTTATACAATCTCTGATATAATTGGCTCCTGTGGAAAAATAGCAAATATAAGGAAAGTTGTTAAAAAAGCGGCCTTATCTGAGTACCCTATCATCATTTATGGAGAAAGCGGAACAGGTAAGGAATTAATCGCACAATCCTTACACACTTCGGGTACACGGAAAATGAAACCATTTATTGCGGTGAATTGCAGTGCCATACCTGATAGTTTGATTGAGAGTGAGTTATTTGGCTACGAACGTGGTGCTTTTACAGGTGCAAGGCGGGAAGGAGCTCCCGGGAAATTCGAAGCTGCTGACGGCGGAACGATATTCTTAGATGAAATTGGAGATATGTCTTTGAAGGCACAAGCAGCCTTACTTCGCGTGTTACAAGAAAAAACGGTAACCCCAATTGGCGGAGATTCCGTTAAAGTCATTGATACAAGAGTAATCGCTGCAACAAATAAGAATTTACGCGAGGAAGTACTAGCCGGAAGGTTCAGAGAGGATTTATACTATCGGTTGAGAGGGATTTTTATCACACTTCCTCCTTTACGAAATAGAACCGACATTATTGAACTAGCACAACATTTAATTACAAAACTAGACTCCCCCTCTATTACGTTATCGGATGATGCGAAGCAAAAACTAATCTCCTACCATTGGCCAGGTAATGTACGGGAGCTAAAAAGTGTTCTTATGCAAGCCTCGTTTTTTGCAGAAGATAAAATCATTAACGGCGAGGATTTACATTTCGAAGATGAGTTTGAGCGTCAACCTGCTCGTGGACCTTCTGAAATAGCCACTCCACTTTCTCTGACGAACACGGAAAAAATGGCTATCCTACAAACATTGAAATCTGTCGAGTGGAATATTACAAAAGCCGCGAACATTTTACCAATCAGTCGAAATACGCTATATCTTAAAATAAAAAAGTATGAATTACAGAAATAGACCAATTTTAGGGCTTGACCCCAAGTGCGGTAATGCTTTATGACACTGGGGACCTTGCCCTAATCAAAAAGTCTTGAAATGGGTGTGAACGAATGGGATATTTTGAACGCCTAAAAGAAATTTACCAACTTCAATGGGGATTTTTAGTTGATTATTGGTATGTACATATTGGCATGATGCTTGTGGGTCTTGGATTCGTATTCGTTTGGGTATGGAGAAAGAAGTCATAAAGAATTTAATAAAGAAAAAGGTTGGGGTCTTCTCTTACTACCCCAACCTTCTCAACTAGATAGTAATAATAACCTTCCCTTGTGAATGTCCTTGTTCAAAATAATGAAAGGCCTCAGGAATCTCACGTAAGGAATAGCTTCTATCGATATATGGCTTTACTTTTCCTTCTTCAAAAAGCTTTTTCATCACGACTAAATCTTCTTGCTTCGGTCTCTGTAAAAAAGACATGAATTTCTTTTTTCCAGTCATCGAGTACCAGGCTCCTAGCATCATTGCTTGATACATTTGACTTTCTGCGCCACCTACATGAATGAATACTCCGTTTTCTTTTAGCATTCTTTTATAGGTAGAAAGTGATTGCGAGCCATTCACTCCGATAATGACATCAAAGGTTTTATCATGGTTCTTGATGTTCTCTTTTTTATAATCAATGACATGATCGGCACCAAGGGAACTTGCGATTTCTACATTTCTCGTACTGACCACAGCCGTCACTTCCGCACCAAATGTTTTCGCAATTTGAATCGCAAATGTCCCGACACCACCTGAAGCACCATGAAGCAGCACTTCCTGTCCGGGCTTTATCATCGCTTTGTCTCTGATCGCTTGTAAGGCTGTCAATGCTGCCATCGGGACGGCGGCTGCTTCGGTAAATAAGAGATTACTAGGCTTTAAAGCCAATGCCTTTTCATCAACGGCTACATATTCCGCAAAAGCACCCCAGCCACTGCCTGATATATCTCCGTACACTTCATCCCCCACTTGAAATTGGGTAACATTCTCACCTATCGCCTCCACGATTCCAGCCATATCCCCTCCAGGAATCAGGTATTTAGGTTTCCTCAGTCCAAACACGAATCGAACTGGAAGTGGTTTCCCTCTTAATAAAACAAGATTACTATAATTAATCGATGATGCATGGACTCTTACTAATACTTGATTTTCCTTAGGTGTGGGTGTAGCGACCTCACGTAGCTTCAGTGTATCTGGTGATCCGTACCTTTCAGAGATAATTGCTTTCATCTCCGTCCTCCTTTGATCCTTTTTACTTGATTGTAGCCGGACAATAAGAATGCAGCATTGACTTAAGTTAAGATGGTAAGAAATAAGGGAAGATTATGACTGAATTCGCTTTTTTATTCGACTTAATGACTCTGGTGTCATACCGAGGTAGCTTGCCAATTGATGTTGTGGTACACGTGTGAGGAGTTCTGGTCGAGTTTGGACGATCATTTTATAGCGTTCTTCTGGGGAAGAACGTATAAATGTTGAGGTTTCATTTTGTGCTTGAACAAAGTAGTTTTCCATCATCCGTCGGGTCATGGTTTCAAGCTCTGTGTATTGCTGATACATTTCTTGTTCAGATTCTAGTTCTCCAACCACTAATACACAATCCTCTTGACAGGTTAATGTATAGTTGGATTCTTGATTTGGTGCTTCATTATTAAACAATAAAATGGCTTGTTCTTCGGTATAAAAGTGGGTCGTAACCTCCTTTCCATCAAGATTCACATGAAATTGCCTGACACAGCCCTTCAATACAAAATAACAATTCTTTGAGGGCCGTTCCCCCTGTTTGATGAGAGAGGTCCCCTTTTCAAACCTTTGTATTTCTAAAGCATCCAACACAGCCTGTTGTTCTTCTTCATTTAGCGACGTATAGGTAGCCATATATTTCAAGAGGATTTCCTTCATAACATGTCTCCTTTTCATTGTATGCTCTTCATGACAATCGTACCATTTTCATTCAAAAACAGCATTACCTATTTTGTTCATTTTAGGTTAAAGAACGTTAAAGAAGGCTGGACAATAACTAATCCTAAAATGGCTTTTTCTAGAATCAGGTACAATAAAAAAGGCGCCTTCTTAAACAAGAAAAGCACCCTTAACGTACAGTTTTTTACAAAGTTGCATTCGTAACTTTATCATTTTTATGATTGACTATAGGTGTAATTGGTTCATCTTTTACCTTATTATTTCCGTACTCAACAAAAAAGATTTTTCTCTTTCGTAGCTTTCTTAAATAAAATTTGGTCCCCGATTAGCAGTTGCCATTTATCATTAATTTAAGTAAGGATATAAAAATGCAGGAATCATTAAGATAAAAGAACTTCTGTTACTTTTAATTAATATTAAAATGAAGGATATGTAATTTTTCCTGTTTCTACTAATTCCTTCAAACCTAAGAACATATAATGCCAACCTTGTCCGGTTTCTTTTTTCCATTCTTCTTGTGCTTTTTCAATGTCTTCTGTAGTCCAACCCTCTTCGTGAATAACGGTAATATCTTGTGTGAACGTCATCTCACAACCTGATTCAATCGGTTGTAACTCTACTGTAATGTTGTCTTCTAAATCACTAAATTGAGGCATACGGAATGTGAAAATAAGTTTCGTAGGTGGGGTTACTTCTTTGTATTCTCCAATAGCCCGGTAATCCTTCCCGTCTCGATGATCCACAATTTCCCATGTTCCTCCGACACGAGGATCACACTCTGCCACTTTGTTCGTATGCTCCATCGTAAACATCCATTTTTTTATCATTTCTTCCTTAGTCCATGCATCAAACACTTTTTCTGCTGGAACATCAAACTGGCGTTTCATTACCAGTTGTGTTATTGAAGTCTTTGTCATGCCAACCATCCTCTTCTAAGCATATTATTGATTAATTGTACTTTCATCCAAATAAGCAACTTCCCATAAATGACCGTCTAAATCCTGAAACCCCCAAATATACATGAACCCATGATCTTGTGGCTCACTAAAAGATTTACCACCAGATGACAATGCCTTATTTACTATCTCATCTACTTGATCCCTACTTCCAGCTAAAAAACTGAGAATTACTTCGGCAGAACTAGTGGTATCCACAATTTTCTTCTTACTAAATCCAACGAATCGTTCCTCATTCATGATCATAGCAAAGATATTCTCACTGATGATCATACAAGATGTCGTCTCATCAGAGAATTGTGGGTTGAACTCAAAACCAAGTTCCTTGAAAAAATGGGTGGACTTGTTCACATCTTTTACAGATAAATTGATAAAGATATTTTGGGATTTGAATGACATATTTATTACCTCCTGTGAAATTACTAGTTAGAAATCCATATCATTTAAGTTTTTCATTAAATGTCGCTAAATATTCCACTTTTCTTAAGTCTTATATATCGCTTTATTATAACAATATCCAGGTTTGAACGTAACTGATTATAGTCTTTGATCCCTTTTTGTAATGTGATAATGTCGAGTATCTGCCATTAAAAAGAAAATAGACGTGTCAAAAAACACGCCTCTTACACATTATGATTATATTAAAAATCAATGTTGTCCGGAACAGGTCCTACTCGAAAATCTTGATTTAAACAATGTAAGGCATCCAATTCCTCAATGGTTAATTCATCACTTGCAAGGCTTCAATGACAAGTACATCTAGAGTAGCAGCGAACCATACCACTACTCACAAAACTGATATCATTTCCGTTTAGTGAGTATATCTTCTGACTTTTTAACAGGTAAATGCAATATATAATCCGAATCTACACCTTTATATGGGTTATAAACTTCAAAACCAATGAGATCTGTTTCTTCATATCCTTCGCTCGTAAACCATTGATAAAGAAACTGATAGGGATTAATATCATCGGTCTTTGGATTAAACGCTAGTACAGCATATTGATGGGCGGAAATGGTTATAAACGTCATCTCCATTGGGATATCTTCATCATTTGTTACTTCTACACCAGCAATCCAGGTAAACTCATCTTTTTCAGGGTTAAAGTTTGGCGGGTCAACAAAAATCCCATAAGAGATTGTTTCATCAATTCTATTTTTGACCTCGCCAATTCTAGAAGAATGGAATTCCTCAACGATATTAGGGACTTTAATGTCCTTATCCATCATGGTTGTATTACACGAAATTCCGACAACTCTAAATTCCCCTTTATCAACAATTTTAGGCTTATGCTTTTCCACTAATTCCTGAAAATTATTATTCATTTCTTCACTCCTTTAAATCTTTTCATATTTCTAGTAATATCTAGTTTCTTATCTTCCCAATTCTATAAACCTGCTCCGTTAGTAAAATATCTGTTGCTTCAATACTAACATAATATTCCAAATGCAATATACAAATCAAAAAAAGCGACCATTATGATCGCCTTGTGTACGTATTTCACCCGCTTGTCTAAGTACATTTCTTCACAAACATCTTATAGTCTTACGTTTCTGTCATACTCCTGCCCCAATGTTAACCAACACAATAATACGTTAGTAATTTATTCATTATTTTTACTATAAATTAATAAGACTTTTACAAAAAAAGAAAATTCATCTTCTTTTCTTTTCGTAATCCATTACCTAAATCACAGGGAATTTATCCTAAATTCATTCCTAGATTTAATGAACTGGTACAAAATTACTCCCTTAAATGAATATTCTTTATCCCGTTTTTTAAAAACATCAAACTTTATACCCACTTTTAAAATATTCACACTATTTTAATCATGTCTTAATTCATAATTAAACTGCATGTTTTAATTTAGTAAATAGATTCACCTGAAGTTTTTACACCCTAATAATCTATTACATTTATGGAGGCAAACAAATGGAAAAGAACGGTTTGAACAGAAGAGATTTTTTAAAGGTTGGTGGAATGAGTACACTTGCGTTGACTTTAGGCACTACAGGTCTCTTATCGGTAGGTGGACAAGCCAAAACTTTCGCGGCTGGTAAAGTTGATAATCCAACTAGTGGCTTTGGCGGATATGGTCCTCTAATTCCAGATCCAAATGGAATTCTAGATCTTCCAGAAGGCTTTCATTATGAAATTATTTCCAGAGAAGGCGAACTGATGACAGACGGAAGGAAAATCCCTGGAGCTTTTGATGGAATGGCGGCATTTGAAGGACCTAACAATACAACCATTCTGGTTCGTAATCATGAATTATCGGCAGGTCCAGCATTTGGAAGTAATCCTTATGATCCAAATGCTAAAGGTGGTACAACGGCTCTAGTTGTAAGTGCAAATCGTAAAGTCATTAAAGAATATGTTACCTCTTCAGGTACAATCCGAAATTGCGCTGGCGGAGCGACACCTTGGGGTACCTGGTTAACTTGTGAAGAAAACCGTTCCGCTGGACACGGATATGTATTCGAAGTAGATCCGCAACAACCGGAAAACGATTTGAGCAAAACTCCAATCAAGGAAATGGGGCGTTTCTCTCACGAAGCTTGTGCCATCGACCCATCGACAGGTTATGTATACTTAACCGAGGATGCAAGCCCAAGTTACCTTTACCGTTTTATTCCTAATGATTTGAGCCAAAAACCAGGTTCGTTACAAAAAGGCGGTAAGCTTTATGCAGCCGCAATTGAAGCGGTAACTGATCCAGCTGCAAGCACATTTAAAACAGGACAAACATTTAAGATTGTTTGGAAGGAAGTAGATCCTCATTGGTGCCGTGAGGAAGCTGATGCTCAAAACTGCATTAAATTCTCAAGACTTGAGGGAGCGTTTTTCCAAGAGGGTGTTTTCTGGTTCGATGACACTTCTGCCGGTGAAAAAAAACTTGGACGCGTTTATCGTTATGTTCCTCACACTAATACATTGGAGCTTTTCTATGAGGGAAATGATGCACGAGAAATGGAATATCCTGATAATATCTGCTGTACTCCATGGGGCGACCTTTGGTTTGTAGAAGATGGCGCTGGACAAGATCGCATTATGGGAATTACCCCAGAAGGCAAGGTCTATCCTTTTGCCGCCAACCGTTTAAATGATGAAGAATTTGCAGGACCAACCTTCTCACCAGATGGAAACACACTTTTTGTCAATATTCAAGAACCAGGTATAACCTTTGCCATTTGGGGACCGTTCCAACGCAGAAACTCTGCGCGCGCAAGAGAAATGTCCTTTGCTGCTCCTAAGAATCTTGCACCTCAAGTTTCGGAAAAAGTGGCTAAGGCAGCCGAGGCCCAAGGTATGTCCGTTCTAGAAGCGGCAGCATTTGAGCGCCACGGAGTAAACTTATAATATTCTCACATTAGAAGGAGGTTCAAATATGCTTCAAAACATTGGAATCCCTGGGTTAATTCTTTTATTGGTCCTAGCTCTTATTATTTTCGGCCCTTCAAAGCTACCTGAAATTGGCCGAGCCTTTGGAACAACCCTAAAGGAATTTAAAAAAGCAACCCGTGAATTAGTAAATGGTGACGACAACCAATCAAAAACGGAAGAAAAAACTACACTGCATACAATCGATCAAACGAACAAAAAAACAGGAAGCTAACTGACAGATTGATGTAGGTAGGCCTTTACCTACTTGCATCTTTTTTTCTAACGAAAGGAGGGTACCTAAATGGAAAAAGAAGCAATGCAACTCACTGACCATTTAGCAGAACTGCGTAAACGAATCATTATTACGTTACTTGTTTTTATATTAGCTCTAATTGGATCTTTAATTTTTGTTGGGGATCTCTATCAATATTTAGTAAGGGATATGGATGGAAAATTAGCCTTGCTTGGTCCAGGGGACATCCTATGGGTTTATATGGTCATTGCGACTGTCTTTGCTGTTGCTATAACGATTCCTGTAGCTGCCTATCAAGTCTGGAAGTTCATAAAACCAGCGTTATCAATTGTAGAACAACGAGTAACCTTAATGTTTATTCCAGGTTTATTTATCCTATTTATTTTAGGTATATCATTTGGTTATTTTGTTCTTTTTCCATTAGTTCTCTCTTTTTTATTAGATATAGTTGGAGACCAATTTGAAACATTCTTCACAGCAGAAAAGTATTTCCAATTCATGCTTCACCTAACACTTCCATTTGGATTTTTATTTGAAATGCCAGCGGTCATCATGTTCCTTACCAGACTAGGAATTGTAAATCCGGAAAAGTTAATAAAAGGAAGAAAGGTTGCTTATTTTTTGCTCGTTGCCATTTCTGTATTAATTACACCACCTGACTTTATCTCGGATATTTTAGTCATTATTCCTTTATTCATTCTGTATGAATTAAGTATTTCTCTTAGCAAAATCGTTTATAAAAAACGAATTTCTGCTGAAGCTTCTTTAGCATAAGAAGGAGGAAAGTAAATGGTAGCCGTCTGTCTAAAACATGTAAAAGATGGGCTTAATACTCTTGATGTTCCACATGTAGCTAGACTAAATAACAATCAAGAACAATCAACCACATGTAAATGTGCATATTGCCATTTAAGTGCGGATTACAGATTGTTCAATGAAAGGCCTTATAGAAAAAAGAAAGAGCTTGATAAAGTATAATCTTAATGAGCCAACCCTAAGTTTGGCTCATTTTAGGTTTTATCTTGTTATCGCTTGCTCCCCTTTATTCCTTTGTAAATCCAAAAAACTTAGGCAATTCTTTTTCACGCTTATCAAGCATAATCTGTTCTGGCTTGATGCCCTGCCCGCGCAGCACCTCAATGTTCTGGACAACGAACTCGTCGCTACCAACAACATAGAAGAGTCCATTCTTATCTGCAGCAAAATTTTTCACTGCTTCATAATAGTCTTTACGGTTGTCGACGAACTGTGCCGTAAACTTCTTGTCAGGTGCAGATTTAAAAATAGTTGTGAATAGGTAATCTTTTGACGAATCAATGTTTAGGGAATGAATTTGATTGACGTTGGCAGCACGTTCGAAATATTCAAGTACAAGCGGTCTAAAAGTTGCAAGGCCGACACCTGACGACAGCAGATAAATATTTTTATCTTCCCTTTTCAGTGGTACATTCGAATGTGTTTTAAATATTGCAACTTCATTTCCGACTTCAAGATTTCTTAAAATCGATTTAAACTCAGAGCACTGCTCTCTGATGCGTGTTGTGATACCGATTGCATTTTCGTACGGTAAAGTAGAGATAGACATATGACGAACCAGGCTCTTGTTTGGTTTATCTCCAGCATTGAAACCTTCCAGTGCAAAGTGAGTGTGGGAGCCTTCTTCCCAAGTAAAGTTTTCCGGACAGTCGAGCAGATACGTTTTAACCTCAGGCGTTTCCTCAATAATCTTATTTATTTTAGTCCAGTATATTTGCATTGTATAATCTCCTTCTCATTGAATATGTATCGTTACTACCTAATATACATTAAGTGATAATAATTCTCAATTAAAAAGGTTTTATTCATATTTTTCTAGATAATGGCCATATTACTGACATAGATTGTTAGAGGGTTATATATCTTGTTAAAACAAACAAATAAATAGTTGTTATATCAATAAAAAATGGAGTATGAATTTATTTGCTAATTCATACTCCATTGACTATATTCATTTATGTTCTCTCTCTGCTTACCGAAACCGTTCATGCCTTTTTAATCTTATTCGGTTTCCTTTTCTGTTTTTGGATCGTCTTCTACCTTTTCCTTAGCTGGAAAAACTTCAATTCGCTTGATATGATGATCTTCAATATCTAAAACCTTAAACTCGTATCCGTCAAAGAATATCGAATCGCCATTTTCCAGATCAAAATTCTGGGTAAGCATCCAGCCGCCGATCGTATCCATTTCTTCTTCTTCAATATTCGTTCCTAGTAATTCATTAACTTCATCAATCAAGACTTTGGAATCAAAGATAAAGTGGCTAGCTTTTACCTTTTCCACTTCAGCTATTTCATCAGCATCGAACTCATCACGGATTTCACCGACAATTTCTTCTAAAATATCCTCTACCGTTACAAGTCCAGCTGTTCCTCCGTATTCATCTACTAAGATGGCCATATGAGTATGTTCTTTTTGGAATTTTATTAATAGGTCGTAAATAGGCATAGACTCAATTACTACGATGATAGGTTTTGTATAATATGCAATTGTCTTTCCTGCCATATCCTTTCCATTAACATAATCTGATAGAACTTCTTTCATATTGACTAATCCAATAATTTGATCCTTATCGCCATCAAGTGTTACTGGATAACGAGTATATTTTTCAAACCTTGCCAAGTCGATAAAATTTTGAATACTGGAATCTTCAGATACACTTACTATTTCCGTTCGTGGAACCATGATTTCCTTCGCAATTCGATCATCAAATTCAAAAATGTTCGTTACGTATTTATATTCAGCCTGATTAATTTCTCCACTCTCATAACTCTCAGACAGAATCATACGTAATTCTTCCTCACTGTGTGCTACCTCATGTTCTGAAGCTGGCTTTATCCCAAATAATCCAGTTAACCATCGTGCAGTTCCATTTAAAGACCAAATAAAAGGATACATGATTTTATAGAACCATATAATGGGACGAGCTAAAAATAAAGTTACTTGTTCTGCTTTCTGAATGGCCACCGTTTTAGGAGCCAATTCTCCAACAACAACGTGTACAAATGTAACGAATGCGAAGGCAAGAACAAGCGAAATGATATGAGACACTGTAGGGGTAATATTATACTTCAAAAAGACTGGCTCAAGCAGAGCGGCAATCGTTGGCTCCCCTAAAAAACCAAGACCTAATGCAGTCATTGTAATTCCTAATTGACATGCTGAGAGGTAACCATCTAAGTTAGAGATTACTTTCTTAGCAGCTATTGCATTTTTATTTCCTTCCGCAACTAATTGATCAATTCGAGTGCTTCTTACCTTCACAACTGCGAATTCTGTTGCAACGAAAAATGCTGTTAATACAATTAATACCGCAAACAAAATTAAATTAATTATTATCAATAAAATCCCTTACTCCGATAACGGATAAGGAGACACCTCCTGATTTTTGAGAAAGATTTAGTTAGTCTTAAAACCTGTTTAAGCCAATAGCATCAGTAATGAATGAATTAAAGTTACACTTTCAGGTGAGAGTCTATTGAGAATCAACTTTTTTTCACTGTCATTGAGTTTTTCTAGTAAGGGCAGTAACTCATCAACATTGTTTTTTAAGTTCTTGATTTTTTCTTCCACTTCATTTGTTTGTAGAAGAATATCAGTCTGATTCTTTTTACTTTCATCATTTATTGATTCTCTTATTTCATGTAAGGAAAGTTGTTTTTGTTTACAGCTTTCTATAAATCTTAGAATTTCTAAAGATTCCTGAGTGTAATATCTATAATTCGAAGCATTACGTTCTGCTTTTAAAAGACCCATATTTGTATAGTAATCAATTGTGCGCTTTGTTACATTCGCCATTTCTGCAAGTTCACCAATTCGGTACTTCCCGACCCCATCAAAACTCACCTCCCCATACAAACCATCACGTGATGGTTTAAACCGACAAAAATGATTAATAGTATATACGTTTATACATAGAAAAGGTTTCAAGGAAAATAAATAATTTCAAAAAGACGATCCTTCGCTCTTGAAGCATCGCTACCATTGATTGAATAAGAATTATCTTTTAAAATCGCTCATTAGAAAAAAAAAAGGTCGTTAATCCTTCTTGGATTAACGCACCTGTTACTTAAGTTAAAAGAAGGTGCTTTCACTTCATAATTTCATCGAATTACGAACTATTAATTCCACTCTTGTCCATTTCATATTAGTATTTTACGCATAAACTAAATTATCCACCATTTAGACATATTATACCTCCTCCTGGACACTCATTATTATGGGTGTCCTTTTATTTAAAATAAAGTCAATAGTCCAAGCATGTTAAATCCAGTTATATATACTGTACTTACTTCAAATAAGGAGGTGTTTTTTTCATTTAGAATATTATGTTTTCGAAAGAACAAATAAAGGAGGAAGTTTGAATGGATAGAAGGGGAAATAATAATACAAATGTTGATGTTGATGTGGAAATAGATATCGAAAACAGATTAAGAAATCGATCTGAAGCAGATGTACGTAACGTTGATAGAAATACCAATGTAGCTCGATCAACAGTAACTAACTCAGGTAATTCAAGAGTAGATGTTCGTTTTAATAGCAGAAGCAATGCGAATGTTAGATCTGAACAAGAACAAGATAACGATCAGGACCAAGATATAAACATTGATGTTGAGGTTGAAGAAGTGAGACGGAGACGGAGACGGAGAATTTGATGAAGGTTTTTAACCTCATTGAATGGGATGGAGTTGAGTTTTTTAACTTCATCCTTTTAAAATTCAAGTTAAAATATCGATTGTCCATGAAAAAAGGAAGGGTTTTTCTATTATTGGATTTTATGTGGAGCTTGAAGAGCAATCTATTTAAATAACATGAATAGGAAGTCCAGATTCATCCCTTCGGAAAAACAAACAAATCAAATTTAAAATTTTGAAAAGCAACGCCTTTTAAAACGTTGCTTTCCATCAAAGTTTGCTAGTTGCCCAAACTTATCCTTTTAGAACCTTTAAAGAATCACTAACATCTCTTGCAAACTGTACTGGATTATCAATTTTCACAAAATGAATATACATAAGTCGCGGATTGTCAAAGAGCCAATGGTTGTGGAAAGCCGTGATGAGAATTCCGTGTTGGCGCAATCTACTAGCTAATGGATTAAATTCTTCCTCTAATAGAACCGACTCACCACTGCATAAAGCTCTTCCGTCAGGAGTTAATGATTCGAAAGTAAACATTTGTGGAATTGCAAGAAATGATCTGCTTGGTCTGCCTAAAATACGTGGTTTTAGATTCAACCTGGATCTCATTACCGTACAAATACCATTTTCAAATGTATGATCACCACCAAGTATATCATGAAACTGTTCGCACAGTTCCTCTGCAAGGGGATTAACACGATTCCTTCCTCTACTAAAGCCCCCTATATTTCGCGATGTTAATACATTTAGTGCTTCTTTTGTTTTTCTTGCAAAATCGAGTGGTTTATCAGTGGCTTCCCAATGAATAAACATTAACCGCGGATCATCAAATAACCAATGGTTATGAATAGCTGTGACAAGAATCCCATTCTTCCTTAATATAGAAACAAATCGGTTGATTTCGTCTTGAAGAATCACCGTCTCACCTAAACACAAAGCTCTTCCTTGACTGTCCTCTTGTTCAAATGAAAAAGCTTGTGGGACAAACATAAAGGATTCCGCTCTACGGCCTAATACGGTTGGGTGGAGGTTATTTCTGAAGCGAGTAGCTGTACAAACACCATTTATAATAGATGGAGTCGCATCCAAGATATTTGCGAACTCCTGACAAAGCCTTGATGGTTGCATATTATTCATTCCATCCATTTTTTTAGCTCCTTTCAATAAATATCAATGACATTTTATTCATTGACAATTATTTTGATAGGGACAAACGATTGTTTTTATAAATAATTTCACTACATTGAGGGTTTCTAGAAGCTTGGAAATTTTTACACCTAAAACAAAAACCGAAATAGTTTAAAACCTATTTTTAGTTTTGTTATTTGTATATTTATTACAAGGCCTTAACTAGATTTAAATCTTTAGTAATTCATTAAAAAGGGCAAAAACACTCAGAAAGCAGCCTATACACTTTTTTAAAATAAGAATAACTTGTAATTAAGATTGAGAAAGGAGGGAACAAAATGACTAGAAGAAGATTCGACAGTCACGGAAACCAAAGCCATTTTAGAAGTTCAAACGGTCGACAAGAGGTGAATGTTGATAGCGATTTTGACTTCGAGAGTGATATTGATAACAGAACGAATGCAGAATCTGAAGCGGATGTTCGAAACACAGATAGAAATACCAATGTAGCGCGAGCTACTGTAACTAATTCTGGAAACTCTAGAGTTGATGTACGTTTAAATAGTAGAAGTAATGCACGTGTAAGGTCAGAACAAGATGCGGAAAACGACCAGGATCAAAATACTGATGTAGATGTAGACTTTTAACTAGTGGTGGGATATATTTTATATCCCACCTAATAAAAAGGATGAAATATTATGGAGAAAAGAAATAAGTTTCCCCAAGAAAAAACTAGATTTAAAGTCTATGGAAGTTCCAAGGATATAAATAGGCTTAATAATGAAAATAAAAGTATAAACTCAATTGAACACAGCGGAAATTCAGATGTAGATGTAAATATTGAGGTAAATGTTGATACAACAGCAATAGGCTTTGCTATTTTATGTTCTCTTCTTGCTACAGGGCAAGTGAGTGATATGGAGTTTCAAAGGGCAGTTAAGAAATTTGAAGATTTATCTAAAGTAAAGACGAATAACTTTTTTGGTCAAGATCTAAATACATTATCCAATTTAAAGCTTTTTATTCCAGAAAAATTATTAGAGCAGTAATATAAAATTTCTGCTCTAAATTACATACTTTGGATTTCTAAATAAAACGAAATATACATAGAGATCTGGTTAAAATTCTATAAGTTATTCATGCTTGTTCTTCTTAAACACTTCACCTAAATAATTTTTTACTTATATAAATAAGTTAAATACAAAAAAAGCGAAAATCTCTATTAGATTTACGCTTTTTTCGGTAGGAGTTACTTTTCTCTACGGGACCATATAACTACTGGAATAAATAATAATCTGTAACATCTAGTATTACCGTTTTATCTATTAGGTCTTCAGATAAGATTTGCTTCTTGGGTATATCGATGGCTCTTAATATGTTATGCTACAAACATATCGTTAATAGCACATATTATCAAAGTATAAATAGAATATAACAAAAGACTATTATTATGTCACAATTCGAGGGGAAGTTCATTGACAAATAAATATTGCCCTTTATGTGGGGAAGTTAATGGATGTAGGTCTAGTGCTGGAGAACACGGCAATTGTTGGTGTGATATGGAGGAATTCCCTAAAGAAATCTTTGAATTAGTGCCAGTTGAAAGTATAAGAATAGATTGCATAATGTAAAAAATGTTTAATTAAATTTCAGGAAGAACAAAAAATTAAGGGAATTATACAATGAAATTATAATGCTAAAAAACCACGATTTTTTTATGAAAATCGTGGTTTTTATTTGCGTTTTAAATATTTTTATTGCCTTTTTTCCCACAAAAAAGAACCCGTTATCTTTTTGACGATCCTTTTTTACTAACACTCCTTAACTTTAAGTGTAATTTTTCACAACCCTTTTATTTCTTAGATCTAAATCTATGTCCTAATATCTCAAAATCCTTGCTATCAATCATTGGGGGTTCATCATCGTTCTCTTCTAATTTCCAACCGATAAGTCCAGTAATCAATGAGAATATGAGTGAGCCTTGCCAAGTAATCGAAATATTCTCCAAAAAGGTATCAAGTATCTCAATTTAACGCAAAAGTGAGACCCGTATTCAAAATAATTGATAACTATCCCTTACTTGATTGAAGAATACCGATAGATTTTATAGCCTTTGGTATCGCATTTGTAATAAGCGAGAGAGGTATTTCAAGGAATACGTACATAACAAAGAAAGCACCAATTGAATTATATTGCAACCCGAATATTCTTAAAAATATGTATTCAAAAAAAGTAATCCCAAGTAAAATTATTAATACGATAGACGTACATATAGATGTTGTTTTAATTTTACTTATATTAAACTCCTCCTCACATTAATAACTACTTCCCCATTAAGCGAATAAAATAAATGCTTTACTGCTCTTGATGTAATGCCCCCCTTATTTTTACTACTACGAAAACCCATATTACAAAGTTTCACTACTTATTGAACAATACTGCCCCATTAGCTTAATAACCTCAACAAAAAAGGCGGTTAATCCTTCTTGGACCAACGCACCCTATAATTTAACTACAGTACTTCACTATATTATTTAGAAGTTATTCTTAAAAAATATCCATCTGGGTCAACAATCTTAAATCCTCTCATATCCCAAGGGTATTTTTCCACCTCAACCTCAATTGGGTAATTGCTATCAAGGCATCGTTGGTACACTTTTTCTAATTCATCTACTACAATAATCATTTCAAAACCATTTCCTTTAACGTTGCTTTTAGGCTTATTATTAAAATAATGGCTGTCCCCTAGAATTGATTCAGAAGCGATTAACAAAGAAAAACAATCATAGTTGAATCGTCCAGACCGTTCATTTCTACCATACAGTTCTAACCCTATAATGTCTTGATAAAATTTTAAAGATTCTTCAATGTCTTTTACATACAACTCAACCCTAAATAGCACACTCATCTTTCTCTCCCCTTCTCGAAAATTTGTTAAATTAACCTTTTTAAGTATCCTGCATCGTTAGCTCAATTAGGAGTTCAACAAAAAGGTGCCTTAATCCTTCTTGGATTAAAGCACCTTTTAATTTAAGCTCATTTTTTCAAAAACTTGGTTTTGCATAAATATAAACTATCTTCATCTTTCATTATTTTTTACTGTTTAGAATAATATTCCTTTGTTTAGACTTCTTTTTATTTAACTAATATTGTCCGAAAATCAAAAAGAACAAGCTACAATTTTGGCGACTAGTTCTTTATCAATAATCCTTTATTTATAATGTCATTTAATACCGTTTAAACAGTATTGCTTGATTCTTTTAATGTAGTTCGTGTTGGTCATGATACAAATCATCCTGTTTGAATGATGAACTAAAATCGGGGAGATTAGGAAATCCTGCAAAGAAATCATTTTGTTCATCTGAAGAAATATACCCAAGCTCAACTCCGATTGCTCGAGACAAAAATGGATCAAGCGTACACAAATCGGTTCTGGATAATTCCGACAAACTTACTTTTCCAGTAGTATAGCAGATTGATTCCATTTCACGCACAGAGGCCTTCAAAAAATTGGCCAATTGAATGGAACTTCTTTCAACGTCTAACTGATCCGTTATTTTTCCATTGTAGATGACAAGATCGCTAGGTGGCTCAAAAGGTGCGGTTTTAGTCATTTGCTCTCCAAGCAAAGCGGTAATTGCTGCAGTTCCAATATACACAACGTCTGCTCCCAAGGCCATCGCCTTAAGATATTGTCCCGGATTTGATAATCCTCCTGCTGCAATTAAACTAGTATTAACTGCACCCTTTTGTGATAAGTATTTCGAAGCTCGCGAAACCGCATAAAGGGTAGGTAGACCCAAATCATCTTCCAATATTGGTGCAGCTGCGTGAGATCCTGCCTCCGCACCGTCTATGGTAATAAAGTCTACTCCTGCTTCTAATGCAACCTGAAGTTCCTTCTCGAGATAATGAGTTGCAGCTATTTTCAGCCCAACCGGTACATTTGTCTCGTCCCTTAACCTGCGTACAAGTTCTATGAATTGTTTTGTATTATTTACACCTGGCAATCGGGTATGTGCTACTGCATCTTCACCTTCAGCAAGTCCAAACACCTCCCGATATTCTTGACCGATTTTACTTGCCACAGTCCTTTGTGCTGTTGATCCTTGTGCTCCTTGTCCTAATTGAATCTCAATTGCGTCTAGACGGGAATATTTATCAGGGGTGTTTAGCCATCCACCCCGGTTGTATTGTCCGATTAATAGGGTTGCGGCTTCCCTTTCCTCTTCCATTAATCCCGCTTCACCCGTATTTGTTGCTGTTCCTGCCATGGAAGCACCTTTGGCCAAAGCAATTTTTGCATTTTTACTAAGTGCTCCACCAAATGACATCCCGGCGATCATCAACGGAATTGAAACCTTTAATGGTTTTTTAGCACCCTTGCCAATAGTTACAGAAGTCGATATTTTAACATCTTCTTGGGTTGGAAATCGATATAGATGCACGGGATTAAATAAGAGTTTTTCCCATGGAGAAAAATGCAAATGACTTCCCCATGGACGTTCAGGAGGTTTTCCTTGAGTTGCTCTCATCACATTTTCAATCATATTAATGAGTCCTTCTTTTTTTGTAACAGGAATCCATTCGAACAGGTTTTCTGTATATGAATCCCTTGCCATCCGTGTAATTGTTTTATCAACTGCTTCATTAATAGCGTTTCTAATTAAGTTACTAATAAATTTAGACATCCTGTCACACCTTATATCCGGATTTTAATTTAAGTTGCATTATTATAGCTTGTTCCTTTAAGTACCTTTTTATTATCGTTCAAGTATTTAAACTCATGTTAATCGTATAAATGTGAAAGATGTACCAAAACCGATTAGAAGAATTGAAGTAGTGCATCATAGACGAAAATTTCATTGTTGCTAAATTCCACACCTGTCCATGTCGGATCCTAATGTCGATTCATAGACTATCTTATCTTCGAAGAAGGAGGTGTTTCTATGAGCTACGGTGGCGGATACGGTATGGGTGCAGGATTTGCATTAATTGTTGTACTTTTCATCCTGCTAATCATTGTTGGTACTTCATATGTGGGCGGTGGATACTAATCACCCCTAACAGTAACGATTAACTCAAACCTTATTTCTTAAAGTTGCAACAAAAAGTACCAAGAAATCTCTTGGTACTTTTTGTTATTCACTTGTTCCAGCAAAGCGTGATCCAGTGACCGCATTTGTTGTTATATGTAAGACTGGGTGGGACATTTCCGAGAATCCCCACATTATTTAACTGATGGCTTTGATATACTGGATTCAGAAGAATATAAACAGACCATTTTGATTGTAAACGGAGTTTTAGAAGCAAAAGATATTAAAGTTTGACATATGGAAATAGCAATATTGTTGATGCTGTGATATCCGTTCAGAATAATTTAGATATTACTGAATGGCTCATCCATCAATAAATAGTAGGTTTGGTTTAGGTGCTAATGCTTTCTTATCACTAAAGTTAATAGTGTAAATGTGATAGATTAAAATGTCTATCAACTCATACAATGATAGAACTTTTCGCTTTAAATTAATAAAAAAATATGTTCTACAACATGATGGGGTAGATTAAATCTACCCCCATTGAATTTTGTTACAAGCTTGTTCTCAAAATATCCGTCTTCTAAAACGGAAGGAGAAAACGAAAACAACTGCAAAAAATGGAATGAATCTTCTGCCAAAGGAGGAACGTAAAAAAAATCCTCCACGAGGTGGATCCCCGTCAATCGTTCCTCTATATGTTCTTCCATCACGAGTTCTTACCTCAACTGGTTCTCCTCTAAATCTCATTAAAGGATGCATGCTTATCACTCTCCTTTCTTTTTCTCAATTAATCAAAAGGACAGAACCTCTAAACGACACAACAATTACTGTAAAAGAAGTTTCAAATCCCTCCCTCCTTTAGTCGTTTAAAAGTTTGTAGGAAACTACCTTCTAATATAAAGTATGAAGATTAATACTAACGGATATGGACAAATATTTAATAGTATTAAAAATCCACACTTGTCCATTTTGTTTCATATTATGTAATAATCTCTTAAGTAAAGAAGGTAGTGTATGATGTGGGGTTATGGTTCAGAATTTGTTTTATTTGTGTAGTTCTCTTCATCCAGTTAATTATTGTAGGAGCTTCATTTGTTAAAGGAGTATTTTTAGCAAACCTTCACCGATCATAACTGAACACATTTAGGGAGCACAGTCACCAGGTGCTCCCTTCTTAAAGATATGGATATTAAAATGAGGGTTTCAATAAAAATTCAAATTTTCTACTCTGTCAATCGATTATGAAGATTTTATATCTAACAAGTTTGCAAATTGTTTGATTGAATTTTCTCTATTTATTAACTAGGAGAAGGTTAATGCAATGTCTTTTTTATTCCAAAGCAACAATCAATACGAAATCAGCCCTTTTTTAAAAAGCAAACATTATTCTCTTCTAAGACTAAGTGATTCATTGGTCTAAAATCACAAATTCACCATATGTATTTTGTGAAGAAACATTAATTTCACAAAAACTTTTCTTTAAAACTTCAAAAAGAAGGGTGGAAAACACTTATGGAAATACCGGTTACAGGTTATATTGTCGAATCCTCTAGTTCAAATCGAGATGGTGAACATTCACATGTTTTGTATCTTACTTCATGGGATGGCAAACCTGTTCATAGACATCATTTCTCGGGAGTAACCTCTTTTAATGCCGGACATGAACATCGATATGCAGGAAGAACCGAACCAGCCCCTACTGGAGTACCTCATACACATCATTATTTTACGGTTACTTCGTTCAATGATGGGCATAAACATGAAATTAGAGGAGTCACGGGGCCTGCTATCCCATTGCCTGAAGGAGGGCATTATCACAAATTTTATGGAGTAACCACCGTAAACGGCTCTCATCCTCATTCACATAAATATAGCGGCAAAACAGCTCCTAGTGATTAACAATCTTAATAATTTTTTGATGATAATCCTTTAGTTACAGTACTTTGAATTTATTAAGATATGCCACCCTATCCTCTTCGTTAGCTATTTTCACACTTCTTACACCCAACAACAGTCTTCAGTATGTTTTATAAAAAATACTAAGCCTTTATATAGGTAGTTCAGTCTTGAATTAGAAAGCTTCAATCCTTAACTATATTAGGATTTGCATACAAGTTCAATTTTTGGATACGTTAACAAAATGGAGTAGTGAGCCTATAGTAAAGGGTGTTTAATTTTTATGTCGGTAAAAATTCAAAAGATTTTAAATGTTACTATGGTTATAATTGCATTTTCAACAGTACCTTTTATTGGATTACAAAATTTAAAGCGATTCTTACCTGTTTCCTTTCTTATCGGTTGTATAGAAGTGATTAATGCACTTATTGGAAAAAAACGTAGATGGTGGGTTTTTTATAATAAACCAAATTCTTACTTATTTAATGAATTCCCTTTTAATATTGGTTTGTTCTTGGTATTTTCAATTTGGCTAATGAAGTGGTCATATGGAAAGTTCACAAGGTTTGTCTTTCTTAATGCAATCGGCAATGCTTTCTTTGCTTATCCATTCGCAAAATTCGCGAGAAAAATTAAGTATTTCACATTGGTCCGTCTAAATCATTTACAGTTTTTCTTCTATTTTTTTTCTAAGGTTTTTCTGTTCTATGGATTACAATACCTGTTTGAAAGTACAAAAAGCTTAATTTATGAGAAAAATCGTTGTTTGAATTATCCTCCCACCTTTGTTAAATAAGGGTTTCAACAAAAAAGGCTAAATCCTTCTAGGTTAATGAACCTTTTAGTTGAGAAAGTGGAATGTTAAAAGAATAAATAAGAATATTAAAGGTATATTAAAATTGTGAAACATTTGTTTTTCACAGAGATTTGCATAGATGACCAATTTCAAAACAAAAAACTACCATAAATTAGGTAGTTTTTTGTTTTTACTACATACGTCTTGCCTTTGTTTAAAAATAAGAATAGGTAAATTTCTTTGCAACGGCTTGTAATTGGAATTATGCATGTCGGTTAGTATTTTCAATAGCTCCCTGGCATTTTTATTTGAGTAATGACTTTTAAAATTTAACAAATCCATATTTCCTCAATGTATTTTCTTGCTGTTACTAGATCAAGAGTACCTACGCTGTTGTTTATTTCCTTAATGACCTGTTCTATATCCATCGTTAAGCTCCCTTAAAAAATATTGTGGAACGTTGTCTAATAATGTTGATGTCGGTTAGATTTCCGAAAAGTTAAGAATGCCTCAAATAAAAAAACCCCGTGTCCGAAGAGACAGGGCTATTTCAAGGGTAATTCTAGGTGTAATAATAAATTATCCATTTATCAATAATTTTATCCATCCTAAAAAGGATAACAACAATGGAATACTAAGCAATTGCAGGTTGCTCGAACTATTGGAATAAGTAAAAATTCTATGTGTAGCTATAAGAGAGACCTAAGTTTCCCTGAAAGAGAAGAGCTCTATAGAATTGCAGAGTTTTATGACGTCAATATTTCTATAATTAGGGAAGAATAGTTTGGCCCCAAATCGTGAGGGCTCCCTTTGTTCATGAAAAGCAACAGATCTCCCCCGGTAGTTAAACAATGAAAGTGTTTTTCTTTATAATTACATAGAACTGTGAAATAAAAAACTTTTTTTATTACTCAAAAAGGAAAATCTCTTTTTTAAAGTGTATATTCTTGTACATATCAATTAATAATAATCACTGTGCTCTATATCCTCCAAAAGGAGTATTTTATGATAGTACAAAAGATGATTAGGAGTGTAGTTATGGGAATATTAAGTGGAAATCCTCAAGATGAACCAATGCATTACGGTGAGGTTTATGGAATGTTTACTCACCTGTTAACAAACAATGGTTTAATTGCTAGTTATCAGGCATATCTTAATCACACTGGTGATAAAGACTTACAAAAACTTATTGAAGAAGCAATTCAAGGTATGGAAAACGAAAACCGACAATTACAAGAACTTCTTAAAACAAACGGAATCGCCTTGCCTCCAGCGCCACCAGAGCGTCCAAACGCAAATTTAGAGGACATTCCTGCTGGGGCAAGGTTTACTGACCCTGAGATTAGCGCAGCTATTAGCAGCAATGTAGCTGTTGCTCTAGTAGCTTGCAGTCAAGCCATGGGCCAATGTATCCGAGAAGATATCGCAATGATGTATGGTCAGTTTCATTTGGCGAAGGCTCAGTTTGGTTTAAAAATGTTAAAGTTGAATAAGGAAAAAGGTTGGCTAATTCCCCCACCACTTCACTATAGTAAAAATAAAGATTGTTAAAATCCGGCACCTAAAAGAGGTGCTTTTTTCTTATTTCGCATTTTATTTAAACTCCACTTATGTCCGTTTCGACGAATTTTGGCTCTACACACTAGTGAACACATTGATGGTTCTATTTCTGGCATACCCAATGAATTGGTTAATGCAGAAATTATTAGTTACAAATTAGTCAATTTTAAACCGAAACAAATGTTTTACTCATCCATTAGTTTTTCCTATGTTATCTACACCTTCCAATTATTAAAAAATAACTTAAAGTCCTATAATTGAAAACTGTTCAGTAACAAAATTAAAGTATATTTTAGTCTCCGTGGACCCAAACTGGTTCACCACACCATTTTAAAGCTAAAGCCAATTCCCAAATTTCTTTCAATAAGTGTTTATTAAAAGTATTTATATTATTAATGGCATATCTACACTCAGGATGAAGGACTAACTAATTATAAGTTTTCAATTTTTTCTATATCCTCTGCAGATAATTCGAAATCGAAAAGATCTATATTAGATGCTTGATTATCACGGTTGTGAGATTTAGGAATAACGATCACACCGCGTTGAATTTGGTATTTTAATAAGACTTGTGCACCAGATTTTTTATAGGCTTTACCGATTTCATTCAAAACTTCTTTTTGATGGGCTTCGGCTTTCATAGGTCCCCATGCAACAGGTGTAATGCCCTCGTCTTTTAATACAGCAAGGAGATCTTTGTTAGGTTCTTTTAAGTTAACTTGTATTTGATTAACAGCTGGCTTCACTTTAGCAAATTCTTTCAATTCATCTAGATGATTTTTTCCAAAGTTTGAAACGCCGATTGCTTTTAGTTTGCCTGCTTCGTAATATTCTTCAAAGACTTCCCAAGTGTTTTTAAGTTGTACTTTGTCTTCGAAAGGGAAGTGAATAAGAAGCAGGTCGACGTAGTCTGTTCGGAAGTTTTTTAGGCTGTTATCGATAGCTGCTCGAGTAGCTTCCTTTGAAGAAATATATTCAACGTTTGCTGGAACTTTTGTCGTAATGAATAACTCTTCTCGAGGCACAGGGCTTTCCGCTAAAACTCTTCCGACAAGTTCTTCGTTTCGATAAATGATGGCTGCGTCTATTGAACGGTAACCCAACTCAAGTGCTGATACTAGTTCAGGAATTTCATTTGTTAACGCCCCGTAATACTCGTTATTTTCTTTTCCATAAGTATTTGTACCTGTACCTACAGTTGGCATTTTTAACCCATTATTAAGTGTTATGTATTCCATATTTTTAAGCACTCCCTCTGTATACCTAATTAGGTTACTTACGAAGTACATTATAACAAATCATAGAATTTTCAAATTGTAATATGAGAAAAGGCATTAATCCTATTTTTAACAAATGCATGGGTTACTTCATACAATATTCAAAAAAGGAGTTGATCTTCATGGCGAAATGGATTAACGTATCTACATCAAAGCATCAATTAAAACTTTTTGATGGACACAGGTTGATAAAGGCTTACCCAATTGCAATTGGAAAAATATTGTCACCAACCCCTACTGGGACATACACGATTATTAATAAACAACCTAATCCCGGAGGACCGTTCGGAGTGTTGTGGATGGGATTATCAAGACCTCATTACGGTATACACGGAACAAATAACCCGTCTTCAATTGGTAAGAATGTCTCACATGGATGTATTAGAATGTTTAATCATGATGTACTCGAATTATCATCTAGGGTTCCAATTGGTACTCCGGTTGTTATTCATAAATGACTTTGTAAATCTCATAGCCTTTACTACATAGGTTTGGGTCAAAGGCGCATAAAGATATTTTAAATTTCACTAAACTGCGGCGGACTTAGTGAAATTGAAGATCAAACTATTACTCTTGATTTACCAAACAAAAAAAGCTTCAAAAGCATTTCGATTCTGACACCTTTCACAGTTTGTTTATAACTAAAGGTGTGCCTTGAATGTACTCAAAATTGGAGTGCATTTTTTCTATTTAAAAACCAATCTAGTTTATTAAGAACTAGATTGGTTGTTTGATTACTTGCAACTTTAACTAAAGCACACGTTAATGGAATAAACCTAATTAAAGTGTTTTTTCTTTTTGGCTATGTTAAAGATTAATGTTGATCTAAGAGATATAATAAAGGAGACTGTCTCGTGAAGTCCCCCTTTTACCATAATGGTTCTTCTTTATCAGTTAATTTCAGTAATAATGGCACTGCAAAAAGTGCCACAATCATTAAAGCAAGTCCTAAGAGTAGTACAGCAATTGGAGATAAATCAAACATTACAGAAAATGGTATAGTGCTAATGGGGAGTAAAATTAATAAAGATGTAGTATTTCTCGAAGATGTACTTTGGTATTGAATTTCTCCACAATGATTACTTTTCATTCTTTTACGAAATATTAATAATTTCTTAATCGAATCAAACCAAGACCACTTCCTTTTACAGTTTTGACAAGTAGGCACTACGAATTCCTCCTTTCTAAGATACTTTATATTAATAATTATACGTTCTTAATGTTCGATTAGTTTCATTTACTAAACTTTCTACTTATTAGCATTGTCACTTCTATGTTTAATAAAAACTACTATCCAGATAAGAGCAACTGTATTGGTGACCTCGAGGAAAGGTCTTAATTTAGGAAAAAATATTAAAATAAATCCATTTGAAAACCGCCTAAATAACCCTTTAGAAATACCCTTTATTCATCTAAACTGAGTGCATCAATCCTTCATGGATCAAGGCACGCTTTAGTGAAATAATAAAAACTGCCATAATGACAGCTTGATCTATAGTTCTTGCTCCTTTTAATTTAAGTACATTTCGTCACAATTGAATCAGATTGCGAACTATTAAATACACTCTTGTCCATTTCATATTGGTATTTTACGCATAAACTATATTATCCACTTCCTACCCACTTCCTAGCACATAGTTTTATACCTTCTACTGGGCACTCATAATTATGGGTGTCCTTCAATTCATAATTAAGTCACTTGTCCAAGCATGTTACATTCAGTTACATATACTGAATTAACTAAAAAAAGGAGGTGTAAGCTATGAGTGGATATGGTCATGGTCATGGCATGAATTTCGCCTTAATCGTTGTGTTATTCATCCTGTTAATTATTGTTGGAGTATCCTTCGTTCATCATGGGTACTAATTGAATTAGGTATTCCTAGTTGAGGCTGACTAACTTAGTAGTCAGCCTTTTTATTTAGAATACAATAAATAAATTAAATCCTCTATCGTCGTTATTTATTTCTACTTCGACATAATAGGAAAGTTTTTTCTTCTTAAGCTATCCTGCACCGTTAGATCAATAAGTTCTACAAAATAAACGATAGTCCTTTAGTTAAATAAGATCAAGACTAAATTTGAATTGGAGTTATTACGTTTTAGAAATGAGCTTCCCATTATTTTAAAAATAGTTGTACAAATCAATAATTTAACTTGAAAACTTTCTAGTTCTATCGTAATATTGTTTAGGTAAAACGAAACCATTTCGATTTGTATTGAATGTTTATCATCAAAAATTGAATGATAATGGACTGGAGTAACCTATCAGACCACTTCATAGTCTACCTGAAATTTAATTTTTTTTGGTCATATAATCGGAATGATTACGATATATATTAATATATTCACTAAATCGTAATGGTTATGATTGAGAGGAGCAATTATGAAAACTAAACACTTTTTTACATTACTGGTCATAGTAACGACCTCATTATTATTTGGGTGCACTTCAGAAAACAAAACAAGTACAAACGAAGTCAAGAACACAAGTACAACAACTAAAAGTCTTAAAATCTTTACTACGGTTTTTCCATTGCAGGACTTTACAGAAAAAATTGGCGGTGAACATGTAGAAGTTTTAAGTGTGTTCCCTACAGGTGCTGATGCTCACACATTTGAACCTACTTCAAAAACAATGATAGAGATTGCGGAAGCAGATGCTCTTATTTATATTGGTGCAGGTGTCGAAGGCTTCATAGATGCTGCCAATAAAATATTTCAAAATGAAAAGGTGCAACTGGTGAAAGCAACAGAAAGTATGGAATTATCCAATGTACAAGATGAATACGAAGAAAACCATCAAAGCGAAGAAGGAACTGAAACAGAGCACAACAGCCATCAGTCTGATTCGAATTCTGAAGAAAGCCACGGTCATGATGTTCATGAAGAACATGAGGAGCATCACGACAGTCAAGCAGATACAGAAGACAACCACCATCATCATAGTGACGTTGACCCACATGTTTGGTTAGACCCATTAAAAGCTGTTGAATTAGCTGAAAGTATTCTTCATACACTTGAGGAATTAAAACCAGAGGCTAAAGAAGACTTTGAAAAAAACTTTGATGAACTAGTGAAAAACTTGCAGGAAATAGATCAAGAATTTGAGAGTGTTATTGATCAGTCTTCAAAAAAAGAAATATTAGTTTCCCATGCAGCCTATGGATATTGGGAATCAAGGTACGGTATTAAACAAATAAGTGTTTCTGGTTTATCACCAACAAATGAGCCCTCTCAAAAGGATTTAAAAAACATTATTAATACTGCTAAAGAACATAACATCAAGTTTGTTATTTTTGAGCAGAATCTAACTTCCAAAATTTCTGAAATGGTAAAAAAGGAAATCAGTGCAGAAGCCTTAACTCTTCATAACCTTGAATCAATAACAGAAGAGGACCTAAAAAATGGTGCTGATTACTTTAGCATTATGAGGCAAAATCTTGAGACATTGGAGAAAGCTCTAAATTAATTCCTAAGCATAGGTCCTTTGTGACCTATGCTTTAATTCTCTACTTTATAGGGAATCTATTTGGTTAAGTTATTTATTAAGATCCAAACTTATTACTTTTATTGACCTTCCTTATTCAACCAAACTGCTTCGTTCGTTAAATAATGAAATGTTTTACTTTATAATTTGATCGAATCACGGCTTAATCCTCCTTGTTGGAAACTCTATTGGAAGTTCTTGAAATTGAACAGATATCTCTTTTACGATAATAATTAAAGGGTTCTTGGACATTTGTTTTTTAAAAAACACTTAGTCTTTGGACCCTTCTTTTTAGTTTATAGAATTTCTATAACTCTTATTAGTGTGTTTGATCGTAAATAGTCATTTTCAGCTAATACCTAAATGCAAAACGGGGAAAAAGGGACTTCAGTTTTTTCTCTTTTTATTAACAATTTCATTCCACAGGTTAAAAGAGCTGGATGAAGCGTCCTATATGTCCATCTCCCACCACTTTTGTTCTTCTTGCTTCATCTGTTTCTCCATTTGCTGAGGATAAGCGGTTCGGAATTTATGATGGTCAGCTGGGATGATTTCTACCATCTTTGCAATTAAATCTTCTGGGTCAAACTGGTTCTTTAACCCCTCTTCTGCTTTTTTTATATCCTCTTTTCTCGTGAAGTTTTTCTCTTCATCGTACCATTTCCATAGCTCTTCTGCCGCTCGGTCATTAAAGCCTGTCTTAAAGGCACCAGGGTTAATGGTGGCAACTTTTACTCCAAATCCTTGAAGTTCTAACTGCAGAGTATGGGCAATTGCTTCAATTGCGTGCTTTGTTGCGACATATGGACCACCATATGGAGATGCCAAAATTCCTGATATTGAACTCATAAAGACGATTTTTCCGCTTCCCTTTTCAACCATCTTCCGTGCTGCTAACTGTGCTGTTTCTAAGGTTGCAAAAACATTCACCTCAAAAAGTGCCCGAAATCGGTCCATCGGCACTTCCCCGAGCGGCCCTCGTTCATTAATGGCAGCATTTGCAACAAATACGTCAAAATCATACTTCTCAATCTGTTCCAGATCCGAAGGGTTCGTAATATCAACTTTAATCACTTCTATATCCACTTCCAGGTCATTGGCTTCCCACAGAAGGTCTGTTTTTTGAGAAGTCAGCTCTGTTGCAGCAATCACACGATGACCTTTTTTGGCAAGACCGATTGCAGCACCTCTGCCAAGCCCGGTGCCTGCACCAGTAATGAAAATTGTTTTGCCCATGTTAAATTCCTCCATTTGAAATAGCATGCCACTTTAATTATTCCCAATAGCAGTAAGGGCATCCCGCATTAAACATTTGCAACTTTACCGATTCTTTTAGGAACAATGACGTTTTCGACTGCCTTGTTAGTGGGAACAACAAAAAAGCAGCAGAAGGAGCCCTATTATCTTTAACGCACCCATTAGCCGATAATATCGACATCAAAATTGCTAAATATAAGATATACTAGTTACTGCTTTTGTCGTAAATATCGTTTATCATTCATAAATAAACTCCAAAAGTAAATAAATCCAGGAAAAAGGATTGCGAACCCTATGATATAGGTAATAAATACAGCTCTAAATGAATTTGGGTCTGTAAAAGCCGAATGAATTGTTACATTAGGATAGATGATATAAGGCAAATGTGCTTTACCATATACATAACTTGCAATTAGGTATTGAACCGTCACTGCAATAACAGCGAGCCTTGGCATCCCCTTGACTCCTTTCTGAAAAGGAGATTGGGCATATAATCCAATCCCTATAATTAAAAAGAAGCCAACAGAAATAAGTAAAAGTGGTAAGTCTTCCAACATTCTATTGTATAACCACTCAGCATCATTTGGTAATGTAAGCATAATGAGAAAGGCCATTAGTAAGGAAATAGGTCCTAATATTTTCCCATCACGAAGATATACTTGATATGCCTTCATTTCATTAGATGCTTTCGAGTAATCCGCTAACAATAAGGATGAAAGAAAAAGAGTACTGCTAATGCCAAAACCAATAAATGCATATACATTTGAGCTGGTAAAGAGCCTATAAAAATTTAAATTCGCAGTACCATTCCCGTAATCAACAAATTCCCCATGCGTTATTGGCAATACACTAATTAAAAGTCCAGGAATTAGTATCCCTGCAATACCTGATATGTAAGTCAATGGGTTTTTAAATTCGATTGCGATATTTGAAAATACTAAAAATGCGCTTCGCAATGCAAGTAAAAGCAGGATTATACTTCCCGGAATAATCAGTATCGTGCCTAGAGTATAGGCTGCATTTGGGAAAAGACTATAGATAGCGACAACTAATGCAACAATAAATGTATTTGTCACTTCCCAAGTGGGTGATAAATATCGATTGGCAATGTCAGTTGCTTTCGTTTTTTCTCGATTAATGTAAACCATTGACCAAAAGCCAGCTCCGAAATCCATGGTGGCCATGACAGCATAAATAAAGACAAACCCCCATAACACAGTAATCGCAATAAGAGCATCAGGCATCTGCATTTCCTCCTATGAATTTGAACTAAACAAAGGGACCGTTTTCTTTTCTGCACGCTCGATATCGTCCATTTCTGTGTTTTTTCTAAAGAAGTACAACAATACAAATACAACAGAAATCGCCAAAATTATGTATACAGAAATAAACAATATGAATAATGTACTTAAGTTCGTCGCAGTTGTTGCTGACTCGGCTGTTGATAAGATTCTGTATATCACCCATGGTTGGCGGCCCGTACAAGCAAAAATCCATCCAAATTCAATCGCAAGCACGGCCAATGGGCCTGTAGTAACTAGCGTCCAAAGCATGATTTTTGGGTAATGCTTCTTTTTTAATAGTTTTCTCCAGGCAAACATGAGAATAGGGATAAGGATAAGTAATGAACCAATTCCAACCATAGCATTAAAAAGAGTATGTATAAATAATGGTGGCCAAAGCTCCTCTGGAAAATCATTCAAACCAACAACCACCGTATTAAAGCTGTTTCCAGCAAGAAAGCTTAGCGCCCAAGGAATTTCAATGCCCCATTTTACTTCCTGCGTTTCTCTATCAGTAAAGCCACCGATGGCAAGTGGAGCATGTGATTGTGTTTCAAATAATCCCTCTGCAGCAGCTAGCTTTTCTGGTTGGTATTCATGTAAATATTGAGCAGCTGAATGTCCATTTATGGCTGTTAAGAAAGCAAAAATACCACCTACTATTAAACCCAGCATAAGTGCCTTTTGATGAAACAAGTAAACTCTTGATCCAGATTCATGTTTCATCATTTTAAAAGCAGCCACAGAACAGACAACAAAAGCTCCCACAACGTAGGCAGACAACGCAACATGCCCAGCTGTTACAAAGAAGCTTGGGTTAAAAAAGGCAGCCCAAGGATTAATGTCAAGAAATTCCCCATTTTCATATCGAAATCCCGCAGGAGTACCCTGAAAGGCGTGGACATTTGTAATCAATACGGCTGAAGCTAATGCACCGATAGCAACTAGAATTAAGCTCACAATTCTCAGCCAAGGAGCAATTCTTTCTGCTGCATATACATAGATAGACATAAAAAGGGCCTCTATAAAAAAGGCATATATTTCAATTTGAAAAGGGAGCGGCATGACCCGACCGATTACTTCCATAAAACCAGGCCAAAGCAACGATAATTGGGTTCCAGCTATTGTACCCGTCGGTATCCCAACTCCAAGTAAAACGGCAAATGCCTTTGTCCAACGTTTTGCCATGACAACATAATCTTGATCTTTCGTTTTTTGGTAAAGCAGCTCAACAATCAAAATCATAAATGGCAACCCTACTCCTATAGTTGCAAATATAATATGAAATGCCATTGTCGTACCAAATAAAGAACGGGCTACTAATAAATCGTCCATAATCATTCGTCCTCTCGGATTCATTTTTCTTGATAAATGATTCCCAATTCCTCCAATAATATGTAATCGGGCCCAAAAGACGATTATACTTGAAACTATACTATCTACTTCATTGTTGAACTGACCTGCACCGTTAGTTTAAAAACTTCAACAAAAAAGTGCATTAATCCTTATTGGATCAACGCACCCTTTAGTGAAAGAAGACCCTACCTTGTTAAATAAAGATTTCAAAAAAGTGGTTAATCCTTGTTAATACCTCCTTCACTAAACTGAGTGAGATAATTTTTAAAATGATCTATTATGTGAAATTGATTTGAATGATAGGAGTAGAAATCATTCAGCAACTATTAGAGGAAAGGCCACACCACGAGTTCTTCAAGGTATAAAGGAGTATAGTAGTTCCAAAGAATCCTTAAGTGGCTAACTTATTAATGGACTTTTGGGTAAAATACAATTGTATTCTGATTGAAGTAGACAGATAAAATGTTGGAGGGATTAGTTTGAAACATTTTACAGAAGAAGAAAAGATAAAGATATTATCCGACATTATAGCGATTAAATCTATTAATGAAAACGAAATCGAAGTGGCAAATTACTTGAAAGATTTATTTGCTGAATACGGAATTGAATCTAAAATTGTTCCAGTTACAGACACTCGTGTTAACTTAGTGGCTGAAATTGGAAGCGGGAGTCCAGTCATTGGTGTTTCTGGTCATATGGATGTCGTTTCTCCTGGTGATGAAAGCGAGTGGACTTCAGATCCGTTTACATTGATAGAAAGAGACGGAAAATTATATGGACGTGGAACAAATGACATGAAAGCAGGTTTAGTAAACCTTGCTTTAGTGATGATTGAACTCAAAGAAAATAATGAACTAAAAAATGGTACTGTCCGTTTTATGGCAACGACTGGTGAAGAAGTCGGTGGCGCAGGCTCTAAAAAATTATACGAAGAAGGCTATATGGATGATGTAGAATATCTATGGGTAGCTGAACCTTCTCATGATACGATAATTTACTCACACAAAGGATCACTTAACCTGCGTGTAACGTCTATTGGTGAAGCAGCACACAGTTCTATGCCTGACCAAGGGTATAACGCGATTAATCCATTAATGGAATATCTATTAGAAGTAGACGAAAAATTGAATAGCGATGATCGCAAAAATGAAGTACTAGATAAATTAGTTATGAGTACAACTATTTTTAATGCAGGGAACCAAGTAAACTCGGTTCCAGAAAAAGCAGTAGCTGAAATAAACGTGCGTACAATTCCTGAATTTGATAACAATGGAGTGATTGACTTATTCAACACAACAGCTAACAAATACAATAAAAAAGGCTCCAATATTGCTGTTGAAGTGACAATGTCATTACCAAGTGTTTTCACTTCAGGACGCTCTGAAATGATTGATCTTGCTAAGGAACTCGGTAAAAAACATTTAGGTCTAGAAATTTCTGTTAAAGGTTCGCCAGGAGTGACGGATGCATCAAACTTATTACGAGGTAAAGATGAAAACTTCCCATTCATGATGTTTGGTCCTGGCGAAACAAAAATGGCACACAAAACTGATGAATATGTCTACAAAGATTACTACTTTGCATTCTTCGATATCTATAAAGAGTTAGTTTTAGGATTATCAAAATAAAATGAGATTTTTTAAACAATTAAGAGATGACTACCATTTTTGGTGGTCATCTCTTTTTGCTTTGTTTTTTTATTTAGCACTCAAGATGATCATAAACCTTAGCAATAGATGAAATGCCTAAAGAAATCGGTACCTATTGATAGTTCAAGCATTTCTGTCCAATCTTTATTTTCTATTTGGAAAGAAAGCGACTCTCCTCGTAAAGAATAGAAATGAAATTATTTCTTCTTTTTTATTTTCCCTTCAGCTTTACTTTTGTTTTCAGTTATAAACTACACCCAATTATGAACTATGTGCTTTATTATTAATTAGTTTGCTTGTAACAATAGAAACTATAAATACTGTTAAGCCTATTAGGATGGCTCTTAATATGCTATGCTACAAATATATCGTTATTAGCACATATTATCGAAGTAGAAAGAGTATATAAAAAACTATTATTATGTAACAATTGGAGGGGAAGTTCATTGGCAAATAAATATTGCCCTTTATGTGGGGAAGTTAATGGATGTATGTCTAGTGCTGGAGAACACGGCAATTGTTGGTGTGATATGGAGGAATTCCCTAAAGAAATCTTTGAATTAGTACCGGATGAAAGTATAAGAATAGATTGCATATGTAAAAAATGTTTAATTAAATTTCAGGAAGAACAAAAAATTAAGGGAATTATACGATGAAATTAGAATGCTAAAAAACCACGATTTTTTTATGTAAATCGTGGTTTTTATTTGCATTTTTTTAAATATTTTTATTGCCTTTTGTCCCCCAAAAGAGAACCCGTTATCTTTTTGACGACCTTTTTTTACTAACACACTCCGTCACTTTAAGTGTAATTTTTCACAACCCTTTTATTTCTTAGAACTAAATCTATTTCCTAATATATCCAATTCCCCGCTATCATTCATTGGGGGTTCATCATCGTTCTCTTCTAATTTTCAACCCATAAGTCCAGTAATCAATTCGAATATGAGCGAGCCTTGCCAAGTAATCGAAATATTCTCCAAAAAGGTATCAAGTGTCTCAATTAACGCAAAAGTGAGACCCGTATTTAAATAATTGAAAACCATCCCTTACTTGATTGAATAATACCGACAGATTTTAAAGCCTTTGGTATTACATTTATAATGCTTTACTGCTCTTGAAGTAAAACACCCCTTATTTTTATTAACTACGATAACACATCTTACAAAGTTTCACTTCTTATTTAACAATCCTGCTTCGTTAGTACAACAAAAAAAAGCTGCACTCGTGACAGCTCTGATCTTAACTCTTGCACCCTTTGCTTCAATAATTTAATAACCTACTCCAAAACCAGGGTCTGAAATTATAAAGGCAATATACAATAAAGTAAGTGTGATTATAGTTAGTAACAAAAGTTTAAATTTCTCCAAATTATATCCCCTCTCCCGACTATTTTTCAAAAGGTTGTTCTTCAACTATCCTGCACCGTTTGTTTAATAATGACTTCGAAAAAAGGTGCCTAAATTCCTCTTGGAGCAAAGCCACCCATTAAATTTAAAATTTTCCTTATAGTTTTGAGCCTTAAATTTTAAAATTAATGCTACTAAAATAGAGATTATAATTACTGAAACCATCGATATTAAACTGACAACAAATAAATCATCACTGTACTCATTGAACTTCATACCTAGAGATAAAGGCATTCCATCTTCGTTTCCTGTTGGAAGGAAATACATAAAATGGTCAGCCATTAAATCAATTGAGCCAAAAGTTAGGCATAAGACAAATCCTAAAATGGCTGAACGACCTAAAATATCGCTAAACCTATTCTGATGTTTGTTCAATACTATAGAAACAACTGATAATGAAGCTACTATAATAATTAACTCTTTCCAATCTACATAAAGTGATTTTGTTACAAAAAGTAATAACACAGTTATTGCAAAAATCAAACCTATTATTTTTTTCACTGATATTCCCCCGTTTAATTGAAACAATGCCTGCTTCGTTTCTTCGGAATTCAACAAAAAAGGTGGATAATCCTTCTTTGATTAATTCACCCGTTAGTGCAATAAATTTTTTTACATTTCACTAAAAGTGTGACCTTCATTCTCTAATATAACTCTTGCTTTTTCAATTGAATGGCTTTTAATAAGCAAGTAATCTGTATTAAAAGTTGAAATAGCAAAGATACTGATTTTATTTTCAGCTAATGGATTCGCTAATGAAGATAATATTCCAGTTAGGCTAAAGTCTAAAACACCCTCTACTTTTATACACTTCCAATCATTTTCAATATCCTTAAATGCTTCATTCATCGGTAAACATTCGGAAGGACATACAATGGATAATTCCTCATCAGTTCGGGTAATAGAAAATGTATCAGAGTTTAAGGCCCACAATGGTATTGTTTCAGTTGGAGAAAATTTCACAACAGAAAAACTTGAATCTAAAATTTTTAATTTCATATTTTCAGAACTCCTTTTAGATTTTATTTTATTTTACTGATATACTTCAAAGACAAAAAGTTATTTACTCCAATTTTCTTGGCTATCTTTTTCGGCATAGGCTTTCTTCTGTATTCTTCAAAACCCATTTTCTCATATAATCGCATTGCCGGAGTATTAGTATCTGCAACCTCTTCAATGACGTAATCTTGGAACTGCGTATTTTCAATAATATGTTGGATAATTTGTGACGCTACACCCTGCCCCCGGAACTTTGGGGATGTTCCAACAAACTCAATTGAACCGGTGTTGAGAGGGAAATTTTCATGAGGAGCTTCAAATTCTTTCTTTAAAAAGATGCCTGCCATGCTTCCCTTGATGAAGCCTAGGTGCTTTCTTAATTCTTTTTTATTTAATTTTACCGATCTCTTCCCATCAGTACATGCTGCAACTCCAGCAATTTCCCCATCCGCTATAGCTACATAAAATTGATCTAAAATAAACATATGAGCAAAAGCCTTAGCAATAATATGTTTATCTTTAGAAAAAAAGACAAGCCATTGTGTGAAGCCTTCAGCAAAAATTTCAGACATCTGTTTTCTTACATCTAAGTCAGTTTTATTTGCTTTGACTATTGTAAACTTAAGATCCTCTGAATGCATATATGATTCTCCCCCGTTATAATGAATGAATATATTTTCAGAACATCATATTGAACGAACCCTTGGGTTTAACTAGACTCAGCATTTTGTTGGCTTAATTTTTCTATGAGTAAAGGTAATTCCGACAAATCATCAACTATGGAATCCGCTTCAGCATTGTCCCATTGATAATCTCGTTTCCAAATTCCTTTCATTCCTACATTTTGTGCAGCTTTTACATCATTTACAGGATGGTCTCCCATAAAAATACTTTCATAAGGTAAAATCTTAAGTTTCTCTAATGCTCTATTAAATATTTGAGGGTCTGGCTTTTTAATTCCTTCCCATTCAGATACTAAAATCGCATCAAAATATTTATCTATACCCAAAGCCTTAATATTATCCATCTGAAACTGGCCATATCCGTTTGTAATCATTCCTAAAACAAGATGGTTCCTTTTCAATTCTTCCAACATTCCAATAAGATTGGGGAAAGGAACACAGTTATTCTTAAATTCACTAATATAATCTTGCAGTAATTTTTCCCAAGTGATGTCAGCAATATTAAATTCATCAACTAATTGCTGATATACTTTATCTTTCCAAACATACCCTCGGTTATCTAATTCTATAAATCTTGACACATACTGCTCTTTTGGAATATGACCTACTAGTTTATATAACCTGTCATATTGCCTCTCAATGAACATTTTCACTGACTTATCTCTATTTAATAAAGTTCCATCTAAATCAAATAAAACAGCTTTAATCACTTTGGCAGGAACTCTCCCCAATTTCAAGATACTCATATCTTCTTGATAGTTAATAAAAAATCCTCCTTATACTATCCTGCACCCTTTAGTACAAAAAACATTTCTTCTTCTTAAACAATCGGAGCCCATAGTTGAAGATGAAATGAGGAGCTTCTTCAAACAATCGCGCCCTATAATAGAATAAGTATATGTATAATTTCACCAGTATGAGGAAGTTTCTTTAGTACTCAAGTCCTTTAGGATAGGTTTTTATCGACACTTTTGTGAATTTGACATTTTGTTTTTGATTAAGTTATGGAGTTCTTTTGTACTTTTCCTTTGCTCCGTTGAGCCATGCTTTGACTGCCTCTTTGTAATTTGCTTGTATGAAATCTGATTAGTATTACCCCATTTCTTCCAGGGAACTTTATCGTATTTATGGTGCTGGTAATACTTCCATGGATGGATACTCCCTGGCGCATAATTATAAGTTCCCATATTTACCGGATCGTTAACTATCTGACCCGTCTCTGCATGATAGACAACTTCAAAGCGGCCATTTGATGATATAAACTTCACATTAAAAGCAGCGTCATATTCGTTTACTTCATACCGGTGATATCTGGCACTGAATAGCTGCCATTTGCCACATGCCACTAGTTCAATCATTTCTTCTAATTGTTCAGGCGCTTCTCCATATTGATTCAGTTCATTGCGAAAATAATGAATCTCTTCCGTGATATAAGAGAGTTGTTTGACATGTTGATCAAATGTCTCAAAAAACAGATCAAATTGTTTATGCCCGTTCAGAAGCTCTTGATTTTCCACCAAATCATGCATCATATGCGTTAGGATTGCGTATGATGAAATTGCTTTGGATGTATCAAATATATACCATTTTCGATGGTCAGAACGAATTTGGTCATACTCTTCCGCCAGCTCAGAAAAGTATGCCTCCGATAAAAAATCGGCCTTGATCGCTACAGGTACAAACGGATATACAAAGTCTTTCTCTAGTCGGTGGTAACCGTATATCGACACTAAAAACAGGGAAAAAATAATGATAAGAACCGTTTTTGGAGACCGACTTTTGATTACTATCCTAATTTTTAGCCCCTCCTCTTCTCCCTATTTTAATCATTCCTTGCCAATCCTTATCAAATTACCTGTATTTATTCAAGAATCTGCCCCGAAAATGAAATTTAGGGTACTTCTTTCCCGACAGTGGTAGATACATTATCCTCAATTACTTCTTTGAATTAAAAAAAGTTCATAATTAACTCCTTATCATATTATTTTTCTTTTAACATTGAATACTTTCGATAAGCTTTATAGAAACTTCTCCCCAAAAAAACAACCATAAGTGCGGGAAACAACTTCAAAAGGACAAATGGAGTTTCAAATAAAAAAGCTTTCCAAAATAATGTATTATTCATGCTCCAAAGACCTTCATGGTATAATCCCGAATTGCTGAAGAGAATATAAGAAAAAACCAATAACCACATACCCAAATAACCCATTAATCTTTTATAATAGTTACCATTTGATTGGCGGTCTGAGAAAATTTCATTTTGACCATCATCTTCTTTTTGCCAATATCGAATTCCACCAAGCCAGGAGCCATTTATATAAATCCAACCAAAGTCTTCATATATATCTTTGTAATCTTTGAACTTTTTCCTTGATAAATAATCTTGATAATCCAGTCGCATCACATATCTCTTGTCGGTTTTTTCGAAAGTGTATATTCCTAATCCACTAATATTTGTACAGCGATAGCCTTTTTGTAATTGTTCGTTCAGCCATTGCTCCTCTTTTTCAATATCATAAAATATCTTAAATTTCTTCATTCGATTCACTTCCTTCGTACAGGGATAAAATATGCAATAACCTGTTTTGTTCTATTTTCAAAATTGCGCTTCCTTCCTCAGTTATCTTATAAACTTTTCTCCGACCTGACTCTCCAACTGGTTCAATCCAACCATGCTTATTCAAGTTTTCAATCGCACCGTATAATGTACCAGCTGCTAAAATAACGGTTCCATTACTCATTTCCTCGATTTTTTGCATCACAGCATAGCCATGAAGCGGCTCACGCAGAGCTAATAAAATATAATGCATGGTTTCAGACAACGGTAATAATTTATGTTTCATATCCTCACCCTCTATTCAGTTTGACTATATAGTTCAACTTAATAACAACATAATACAGTTCAACTGAATAGTCAACAACATTTTTAAAATTAGTCAAAGGAACTTAAAATAAATAGCTCGATAACAAGTGAAAAGTCAAACTAAAAAGTCGCTTTCCTTATGTAAGGGAAAACGACTTTTTGTAGTTTTATTCAATTAAATGGCCTGATTGTTGAACACAAGCTAAACATCTATCTTCAAATAACCTGCCCCGTTAGCCTCCCGTGAATCGGAATCGAAAAAAATATCAGCGACCACCTAAGTTGGCAGCTAATCTTTAACATAAACACCCTATAGTTTATACGTTAATCATAGACGATTAACGCATTAAATAATTAATTTAATGCCTTTTCTAGAGCTTCAATATTCTCTCTCATTATTACAAAATAATTTTTATTGTCATTTACATCCTCGTTACTTATTGATTCTAAATTGTGAAGAGTCAATGGTTCTGTTCCAGTCTCATTTTTCACCATCTCTGCAACCTTGTTCGACATGTTTGATTCGAAGAAAATATATTTAATATTATTTTTCTCCACAAAATCAATCAACTCAGTTAACTTTTTTTGGGAAGGTTCGTCCGTTGGTGACAATCCGCTTATTCCGATTTGTTCTACCCCATATGCATCTTCCCAATATCCGTAAGCAGAATGGGAAACCACAAATGACTTTGTTTTAGTATTACTAATCATATTTTTAAACTCTAAATCTAATTCTTCTAGTTCCGCCTTTAGCTTTGAAAAATTACTTTCGAAATTTTGCTTATTATTCGGTTTCAAGTCTATAAGTTTATCTTTAATATTTTCTGCAATTGATATTGACCGTATAGGGTCAATCCATACGTGTGGATCTATATCAGTTCCATGATCACTATGTTTATCATGGCCTTCTTCATCATCTTCTTCTTTGTGTTCGTTATGGTCGTCGTGGCTTTCTTCCTCTTCTTTCGAATCAACGAATGTAACACCCTCAGTTGCATTAACAATTATAACATCTTCATTTTCTAAGGCTTCAGCCACAGAATCGGCAAATCCCTCTAAACCTGTTCCAGTATGAATGAAAGCATCACTTTCCGCAACTTGTGCCATTGTTTTTGTAGTTATCTCAACTGAATGTGCATCGGTTCCGGGTGGTGTAATATTTTCTACTGTTACAAATTCTCCTCCTATCCTTTCAGTAAAATACTGTAGCGGATAAATGGTTGTATATATATGAAGTTCATTTCTACCCTCACCGCTGTTCGCTTTGTCAGTGTTTGAGCAACCTGCTATTAAAAGCATTAAGAATCCTATTAATACGATGAATATTGTTACATTTTTCAATCTAATCTCTCCCTTTTGTGGTTAGCATAGTTATATCTATAATCGTAACTATTTCGATTTAGAACTATTTTTTATAATAATAGGAATGGTTACGTTTTGCAATATAAATTTATATTTTTTTTGAGGTATAAGTTTTATTATTTTTTAATTTATTTTGATAATAAAAAATCCCCCCTAGGGGGATATAATTTTGGTTAGGAGGGTGACAAAATGAACAATAAAGAAAATTATTCCCATAGCCATAACCACAGCCTGTACCTGCAATATTTCTTTTATATAAATTCAAGAAAAAAGTAACTTTAACATGATTAGTATATCAAAAAGGCGTGTATATTCGTCCATGCCTTTTGTTTACTATTAAGTTACCTCTACTTTTTTGCCTCATTGGGGGTTATTTAGCAAAAAACGTTAATTCAAATTATATGATGTTCTTCCATATTAAGTGCTTGAAACACAAATTCTCTATTGATTTACGAGTAAGAAGTAATGCATCCATTATGGTAATTCTTCGTATAAATTACTGTTTGAAGAAGTATACTTAAACTAAACTGCACCGTTTGTTCAATAAGGCTCTTATTTGCAATTGCCCTCGTTAGCTCTATTTTGACAAACTACTTCACCAAATGTTCCCTATTAAGCTAAATTATCATTCTTGGTATTAACATTAAGATGCTCCAAACCACTTCAAATATAAACTCAATTAGGGTATCCTTAAAAAAGCCGTCTCTATTTAATCTGTCCCGGTAGTTAAGGAACCTTATTCACTTTTATAGTAGCCTTCCTCTGTCATTTTTTCTAAACTTCCACTTTCTCGCTTTACAATAAGAACCCTACTATCCTCGTTCGAAGAGTATATCTCTTCACCTACTTCGAGAAAGTTAGACGAAAGATTCCCTTTAGGATTGACCTCTGGCTTCACTTTTCTTTGTACTTCTCCAATCTTTTTGCCAAGGGTAAATTCATTATCCTTAATTTCTCCTTGCCAGATATATTTTTTTTCGTTCACCACTAAAATTCCTGCATATGAGCCGTTTGTTGAAGAACTACATCCACCCAGCGCAACCAAAACTAACAGTAGTGAAATAGCTAAAAAAAGTATTTTCTTGAACATAAAAGTTGCCCCCTTTAGTTATGAGACGAGAAAATCAATCGAGAAGTTACTCTTTCCTGTTCTTCTTACATTCACCTGCACGTTAGCTGAATAACTTCAAAGGTCCATTTGTCCTAGTAGGTAAGAAATAATATCTTTATTTGTGCATTGAATAGAGCCTGGCATATCTTTACGAGTTGATTTCAAAGCAAAATAATATGTGTTCTCATTACCTTGAAAAAAGGTATATTGTAAAAGATTCTTTTCAATTGAAAATTTACTTATGATTTGTTCAAAGAATTGTCCCTGAGTTATCATGTCCTCTGAAACTAGGTGAAATATGCCTTTTAGCTTATGTTCAATAATGAACCGTAACTGTTTTGCTAACACAACATCCAAAAGATTGTTGCATACTAAATTACTATACACATCAATCATTTTATTTTGTTTTATGCTTTCTTTGAGTAAGTTCCATCTTGGAGAATCCTTCCCCCATATCGCTGGGATTCGGATAATCATCACTTGCTCATCTAAAATTTCTTTTAGCATATTTTCACATTCAATTTTGAATTTCCCATAATCTGATTCGGAAATCGGTATATCTACTTCAGTATGTGGTCTTGAACAGTCCCCATCAAAAACATTTGTGGTAGAAAAGAAATACAAACGACTACTGCTATTCCTTAATTCAAGTGCCAATTCTTTATGAAACCGGAGCTGGTGAACAAAATTTCCTCTTAGGCAAGAAATCACTATGTCAGGTTTAATAGAACGTATAATTTCCCTCATCTTGTTAATATCTTTAACTTCCAATTGAAACTGCTTACCATCTGAAAGACTCGTCAATAAAGAAGAAGAATATGTTCCATATAAATCAAATTCATCTTTAAATTCATCTATTAAAGCTCTTCCAACAAGACCGCTTGCTCCAAGAATAAGTACCTTTTCCACTGTAACTCCCCCTTTAGCAAATCATTTTTTATCACAAGCATACAATAAGGCAATTAACAAAAAAGATGGTTAATCCTTCTTGAATCAACGCACCCAATAGCACAATAAATTTATTTATGTTCCCATTTATAATCATAACTATCAACATTGGCTGGAATATCTGTAAAACTTCTTAGATTCTTCCAATCTGTTTCCATCAATGTATTTCCTTTTACTTGAACTTCTGCAACAGTTTTATTAGTATCTTTTTCAAAGAAATGGAGATTTACCTCATCAAATAAATTTAATTTCTCTCTAGGATAAGATTTAACGGCTATAATCAAAATATGTATTTCATATTGAACATCTTCCTCTTCTATATTGACCATTGGTATATCAATATTTACTACACCATCATTAAATTCAGTAGAAATATCGTAGGGAGTCTCTTCATTCAAATATTCATTTAATTTATCTTCTTCACCTTGTGTGCACGCGGACAACATTAACACAAAAGATAAAAATATTAAAAAAACATACTTTTTCATTGTGCTCCCTCCCATCTCTCATAATTTTTACCATATCTACCCAAATCATATTGAACTATTCTGCCCGGTTCGTTTAATTACAGTTAAATCTTTTATAGTTTAATAAATATATTTACTTAACACTATTGCTAATAATACAATCATCCCCCGCCGCTAAGATATTTCATATAATCCCCTCATATCGAAACCTTATATTCCCCGCTTGTTCAGTACGGAATTCAAAAAAAGGTGGTTAATCCTTTCTTAGATCAACGCACCCTTTACTTTAAGTATATGTTTTCACAATCTATGTATTGTTCAATAAATCCTCTATACTCATCTGTCAATTCATTTGGCAAATTATCGAAGGAAAAATACTGCATTTTTTCTGACTCACTATAATCAATCTTGATTTCTCCACTTACATCTCTCGTATAATAAACAGCTGTTGCCGAATATAGTTCATCACCATTTGGAAGCTTTAAGTAATATTCAGAACCTGAGAATACATTAAGTAATTTTAAATTTTCAACTACTAATCCCGTTTCTTCAAAAGTCTCTCTTTTTGCTACCTCTTCAAAACTTTCTCCTAGATCCATTAAACCACCTGGTAACCCCCAATTACCATCATGTCTTTTTTGCAGTAGAACCTCATTTTGGTCGTTTAAAATGATAACAACAGAACCAGGTAAAATAATAGGTCTATGTCCTACAAACTGTCTTAAATATTTATAGTATTCCATTTTCACCTCTCCCTGTGACTGTTTTTCAATAATTCTATACTTCAACTTACAGTTTGTTTTTTCCTTCTTGCTGAACTAAACTGCACGCAAGCTAAATAACTTAAACCAAAAGTGCTCTTACCCATCTTTAGTCAACACATCCGATAATGAACAGATGTACATACTCCTTTGGGACTTCGATAATAAAATTCTAATTGTCATAGGCTGTTCTACTTCGTTAGTAGAATGATGTCAACCCATTAACTAAAAACGCCAATACTAATAAATTCCTCACTGTTTACACTCCTTCGCTTCTGCAAGAATGTCAACCCTTTGTTGATAAAAGCTAATGAATATTGTTCAATTTCTGCTCCATTAGCTTTATAACATCAACAAAAATAAGCCATAACCCTGTACCGTTTTTTCAATTAGGAATTCAATAAAAAAGGTGGTTAATCCTTTAAAAGATCAACGCACCCTTTATATAAGTAAATTCTTTTACAATCAAGATTTTCTGAATAAAATGTAGTTTCAACTGGCGGTATTAGTTCACCATCCTCGAATCGATAATCTAAAAACATAATTTTAAAAATGAAATTACCAATCATAAATATAATGAGTAAAGCTATGACAATAGATGTCCAAAAAGCTCCTTTAATAACTAACCTAAAAATTTTGGACTCAACAATCATATCTCTCAAATACACATTTTAACCTCCTTTTTCAGTTATCTTTTGGTTACATTATTTATCTTTTTTCCTAAACTAAATTTCTTCTATGGTTGAATAAAATAACGACTGCTTTATTGAACAATCACCCTGACCCAAAAGGGATTCTATTAGAAAATTCTTTGTAATTATAACACTAGCTCTTAAAAAGGGATATTTGGTATTAAGCCAATTGAAGATCAAATATGTTATTCACGGTTTTGGCAATTGAATTGTTTGAGGTACCCATTAAATTATTGAGATAATAGATAAAATTATACAAATTACTGCTAAGGTGAAGAACAGGGTAGAAATTTTTCGATTGAATCTCATATTGATTCCCAAAGCACAAAAGAAAATGCCAGCAGATAATTTTGAAAGACTTTGAAAACAGGCATTATTAGAAAAGAAAGAACTGCTAAAGACAATGGAAATGAGAAGAGTTATAGAGATTAATATTTTAAACCACAAAGGTTCTTTTGAAAAATGCATGAACATTAATTTAATCCGCTCCATAGAAATATCCCCCTTATATTAACCACTTGTCCATTCAATAAAATGAATGTCACTTCCGTCATTTCGGCCTATCATTTAAATTTTAAGAACAATTTTTCCCTTTGTACGTCCACTTTCAATGTGTTCGTGAGCCTCGACAATCTGGTCTAGAGGAAAGCATTTCTCAATAACAGGTCTTATTTTTCCTTCCTCCACAAGACCACTTAAGAAATCTAGATCTCTATCATTTGGTCTCGCAAAATGAACCTTCGCTCTCTTACGACCTATTAATGGACTTATCATCAATTGAACTGGGTGGTATTTTGGATAAAAAAGGTGTTCGGTAATATAAATACCCTTTTCGGTTAAAGAACGTAAACAACTGAAAAAGGTTCGCTTACCAACTGCATCGAGAATAACATCGTATTTTTTTCCATTATCCGCGAAATCTTCCTTGGTATAGTCAAGAACGTAATGTGCCCCAAGTTCCTAAACCCAATCAAGATTGGAGGTACTACAAACAGCCGTTATTTCAGCCCCAAAGTATTTTGCAAGTTGAACAGCAAAGTGCCCTACCCCGCCTGACGCACCATATATTAAGACTTTTTGTCCTGCCTTTACTTGTGCTACATCTCGCAATGCTTGTAGCGCAGTTTGGCCCGCACACGGTATAGCTGCCGCCTCCTCAAAAGTTATATTTTTCGTCATATGACTTAGGAAATTCTCGCGTGGAGAGACATATTCAGAATGGGATCCTAAACAACTCCCGAAAACATGATCACCTGCCTTAAATCTGTGTACGTTTTTACCGACTGCCTCAATCGTACCCGCAACATCTATACCCAGTACAGAATTTTTGGGTTTGGTTAGTCCATTATCTAACCTTGTAGGCAAATAGCCCCTTCGGTACAAATAGTCTAGAGCATTGACCGACGCACTGTGCACTCTAATCAACACTCTATCATCATCTTTGATAGATGGCTGTTCGACATCCTTTATCTTCATTACTTCAGGGGGACCAAATGTCGTATAAATAGCTGCTTTCACCTGTAAACCTCCTTTTTTTTGAAAGAAAACGCCCTTTTTCACTAACCTGCTTACCTCAACAAAAAAGTGCGATAATCCCTTTTGAATCAACGCACCCCTTAATGGAACCACATGGTTTTTTACCTCAATTATGAATTAGGCTCCACATTTATAACTACATTTCCCTTTTTGTGTCCTTTCTCGACATAACTGTGAGCTTCCACAATCTCATCAAACGAATAATATCGATCAATGACTACTTTTAACTTTCCCATCTCAACAAGTCCTTTAAGGAAGTTTAATGCTTCTGGTGTTTCAGGTGAATTTCGGCTCAATACTAGCTTCTTGTTGCTAGTCAATTTAGTCCATAGCATTTGCATACTCGGCAGCGGTTCAGTAACATTTATATAGGTACCATTCCTCTTTAACAATTTCATACAAGCTGAAAAGGAACTCTTATTTACCGCTTCAAAGATGACATCATATCTCTCATCTGTACGAGAAAAACCCTTTACCGTATAATCAATCACATTGTCGGCTCCTAGTGATTTTACTAATTCCAAATTCGTGGTACTGCATACTCCTGTAACCTTTGCTCCAAAATATTTGGCAATTTGAACTGCATAACTTCCTACACTTCCTGAAGCACCATAGACTAATACCGATTGACCGCTCTTTATATCTGCCTTCCTTAGAAAAAACAATGCGGTACGAGCTCCAATTGGAATGGCAGCAGCTTCTCCATAAGATAGATTGGATGGCATAATTGCAACAGGTCCATCCTCCTCCAAGCACTTATACTCGGCATAAGCACCAAATCCAGCTAAAGATGCCGCAAAAACTCGGTCTCCTGGCTTGAAACTTGTTATCTTTTTTCCAACTCCCTCCACTTCCCCAGCTAGCTCCATTCCTAATATTTCTTTTTTGGGTTGCCTCAAACCAAGTGATATACGTGCAGGCAGCCAAAAAGCAGGTGGAACTGTAAAACTCCGTGACCGAATGTCTGCTACTGTAACCGTTGTAGCTTTTACTTTAACTAAGATTTCATTTTCTTTAGGACTAGGTTTTTCTACCTGTTTCATTTCAAGAACACTGGGAGGACCATACCTTTTGTACACAACGGCTTTCATTTACCCACCTCAAATTAAGTTTGATACCTTAATATAATAGGTATGACGAATAAATAGACCAATAGTCTGATACTGTTCTTAAACGATCTTGCTCGTACTTAATCACCATCTAATTCCTATTTAAAAACGACTAAAAGCAGTGTTTAAACACACTGCTTTTATACTTAGTTTTTTATACGTTTCTCGATGCTGGTACTCAAAAGTTCCGTCTTATCTTTATTCAACTGCATGATTCGAAGATGCAAATAAAAAGTAAAGAAAAAACACTCCGCAAATCAGGGAAATGAAACCGAACCCACCGAAAACATCAAATTGACTGGAAAAATAACCGAACCCAAGACCTGTCAGGATGATGACGGCATTTAGCCCCAATGACTGGAACGAATCAATGGTTGCTCTCATCGAGGAATCCATTCTATGATGCAAGTACCCGCTAACTAGAGGTTCAATGATTCCTGAAACGAAAAAAATCACACAAATCACAAGTAAACCGGTAAAATCTTTGATGACAGATACATATAAGAATCCTATCGCCAACACCGCCGTTACCGTTAACAGCAAGGTCTGATATCGGAATCGGCCAATCAATAGATGGGCGAATACATTTCCAGGAAGGCTCAAGAACATAAACACTGCCGAACAAAATCCGAAATAGATAACCGGAATCTCCAGTCGATTCAAATAAAGCTGCCAAAACTCCCAGACGAAACTTAACGCAGCACCTGTCACCATGCCAGATAACACCACGAGACAAACGCTTGGGTTTGTTCTAAAAAATTTCACAGAAGCATTGATATATTTTTTAAAAGGAATCGATGTCTCCTTGTCACCTTTTACTGCAGGCTCAATTAACATTAACGACAAACAGACAGACACAAGCATACTAATCAACGATACCCAATAATTAAACTCAAAGTTAAACTTCGTTGCCAAAAGACTGCCGGATAATGCAGCAAGGATGGCCGATGTTCCAACCCACACATTCAATCGGCCGAGGTATTTTTCAAATGACCTTTTCCTGCCATTCAGCAGCAATGAATCATAAAGGAGTGCATTTCCCGCTCCGCTGCTTGCAGAACCAGCGATTCCAGATAGAAACGTTGCTACTGCAAAGTGCCAAAACTCCGTCGCAAAAATCAAGATTAAAAACATGCTGCTTTCCAACCAAGCCCCCAACAGGATCATCTTCTTACGACCCCATTTGTCAGCGATAATACCTGACGGAACCTCAAGGAGAACAACCGTAACAGCAAAAATAATCTCTGTGTAAACGACCATCTGAATGGTCATGCCTCTTTGTTCCCAGAACAATCTTTCAATCACATAGGCAGGTATGAGGCTCTGAAAAAAACGAATCCCATATAGTTTCCAAACATTCGCCTGATAATTCATTCTAAAACTCCTCTCATGTCTAATTACCGTCTATAATCAGACACGGAGGTGCTCGTGAGCTATTCGACTCTAACGATTAACAAGGAGGTCTAGCGTATGGTGTCATGTGAACATCTCCTTTGTTGTATTTTTATTCATTTTACTGTTATTACCAATTTTATTTTATTAGCACTAACCAGTCAATAAGAATTAGATTTAGCAATTTTTTAAAAAAATGAGCATTTCTATTGGCGTCTAAAAAGAATGGATATCCCTTCCTCTATTTCCACATTAATCTACAATTCTAGACAATCCTATAGTATAATGATTTATTAGAATGATAGATTTGTGAGGAGGTTCAAAAGTTGGGTAATAAGAAAATATATATGTCCGTGACGACGGCTGCATTCATTGCCACTGCATTATATAGTGCAGGTGAGGTTGAGGCAGCAAGTACATATAAAGTTCAAAGCGGTGATTCACTGTGGAAGATTGCTCAAAGCCATAATATTTCGGTTACACAGTTGAAGTCCTTAAACAATTTAACAAGCGATCTTATTTTTCCGAATCAAATCCTTAAAACAGAACTAACTGCCACTACTAACCCACCAAGCACCAACAAGCCAAATACGAATAAACAAGAAAGCCCAAAACCTAGTACTTCAGTGGCAACTACATATACAGTAAAAGCTGGTGATACACTTAGTGGTATTGCGGCAAAACATAAGATTTCATTAACTGATTTAATGAAGTGGAATAACTTGAATTCTACGCTTATTTTCCCAGGAAACGTGTTTGTTGTAAGTAAACCTACTACAACTACAACTGAGCAACCAACTAACACGACTCCTGAGAAAACAGAGAAACCTCAAGATGAAAAGGTAGAACCTAAGACTGTTTATACCGTTAAATCCGGCGACACCTTGTCGAGAATTGCAAGCCAATATAAAGTGACAGTTGCAAAGCTTAAGACTTGGAATAATTTAAAATCAGATATGATTTATATTGGTCAAAAGCTCAATATTGGAGATGGCGCTAAAGTAGAAACTCCTAAAGATGAAACCCCATCTAAAGAAGTTAGCTATAATGTCGATCAGTTAATTAAAGTTGCTAAAGGCCTATTGGGGACAGGCTATGCATGGGGTGGATCAACACCTGCCGGTTTTGACTGTAGCGGATTCATTTACTATGTATATAAAGAAGCAGGTTTAGATACGAATCGTTATTCAAGCGAAGGTTACCATATGCGCTCCTATTATGTAAATACACCAAGTGTTGGCGACCTAGTATTCTTCCAAGGAACCTATAAAGCTGGTATTTCTCATATGGGAATCTATATCGGAAACAATGAATTCATCCATGCGTCAAATGACGGAGTAGTCATCTCTAATGTAAATGACTCTTATTGGAAAAAACATTTTGAAGGATTTAAGAGCTTTTATTAATCGATTTTAATACGCAAGGAAGTTAGTCCTAGGGACTGACTTCCTTGCGTAAAAGAAAGCCTCTTCCAAAATTAGAAGAGATCCTTTGCAAACTTATAATTTATTTAAAATTTCTTTAATAAATGCTGGTTCATCCTTAGGTGTACGTGATGTGATAATATTTCCGTCCACCACTACCTCTTGATCTAAAAAGGTAGATCCAGCGTTTTTTAAATCTTCACAAATAATGGATTTTTCGTCAATTGGATTTTATCACCATTAGAAATCTGGATAACAACTTCATAATCAATCCTTCTGATCAATACCATCTTTAAGCGCTGACCGAATATGAAAACGCGCAATATTCTCGGCTAAGTCTGGTTCCCCCTTACGAATCGCATTCAAAATGAGACGATGTTCATCCAAGGCAATTTTCGCCCTACTTGGGTTTGCCATTACAGCAGGGTAAAATATATTTGCTGATACCTGTACCACTGAGAGTTGGTTGATAAGGGGGGTATTTTTGGTCGCTTCAATTATTAGGGTATGGAACTTCACATTTTCCTTTGACCATTTTTGAAGGTTCCAGGAATTAATTACGCCTTCCATTCGGCTAAGGGTACTCTCTAGTTCTTCAATAAATACTAGTGTCTTATCCTCATCCTTTACTACTTCTTCAGCCAATAGCCGTGCTCCTAATCCATCAATTACCTCACGTAAACGATAATATTGTACTAATTGATCCCAATCTATTTGTGGTACTTTAAACTGTCTTTTTTTTCCTATTTCTAAATATCCTTCATAAGCTAATTTCATAAGAGCTTCTCTAACTGGTGTACGACTTACTTTATATTCCTCTGCAAGAGCTTCTTGGTAAAACATAGTACCCGCAGGATACCTTCCTGTTTGTATACCATTTCTAATTTGACTCACTAGTTCATCCACTTTATTTTGTAGTTTTCCAGTCATAATAAAACTCCTTTTAAATTATAGAAATCTACGATGTTATATGATTTTTATTAACAGAATGTTGCATTCATATTAGTAAAACTATTAATCCATAAAATTGTCTTCTAAACCATTTTTATAAAAGAATATGAGAAAGAAAACGATGTAAATTAATACTTGTCGTTTCTTTCTCTTTAGCATTTTAGGCTGTGTTTCTACTTTCTGTAACTTTTATTTTATAATGTTTGTTAAATATCAATGTAATTATTATTAATCCTACGCCAATAACATCTGTCATTATACCTGGTGTAATGAGTAATAAAGCACTCGCAAAAAAGAGTAATCGTTCTACCACCATTAGTTTCCTATTTAAGTAATTAGCTGCAGCTATTGCAAGAATATAAACACCTAGAAAGGCTGTAAGAATCGTTAGAAGGAAAGAAAAGATATTAAAGGATTCATCTGTTTGTAATAAAATAATTGGATTATACACAAAAACAAATGGAATGATAAATCCAGCCAAAGTTAGTTTCAATCCATTCCAGGATGTTTTCATAGGATCTGCTTTAGCAAGTCCTGCAGCAGTATAGGAAGCTAAAGCTACTGGTGGAGTAAGGTTTGATAGTGCACCAAAAAAGAAAACAAAAAAGTGTGCAGCTAAAGGAGTTACTCCCATTTCAATTAATGCCGGTGCAACCGTCACAGCTACGACAATGTAAAGAGCTGTAGCAGGCATACCCATTCCTAAAATAATTGAGGTAATCATTACGAACAGTAATGATACGAAAAGTATCCCTCCTGAAAGGTCAAGAATATTATAGGAAAGAACTGATCCGATACCTGTCATATTTACTACACCGACAATTATACCACAAGCAGCAGTAGCAACCCCCACTTGAACGGCACCTTTTGCTCCATCCTCCAGTGCTTCCAAAAATTCTTTAATTCCGATTCTAGTTTCTTTATTAAACCAGCTTGCAATAATTGTCACTATAATACCCACAAAACCCGCAAAAAGTGGCGTTCTACCAGATAACAATGCCCACATTATCGCTATAATAGGAAGAAGCAAAACCCCTCGTTCCTTTAGCACATTCCAAACTTTCGGGATTTTATCGTCATCCATACCAGTTAGATTCATTTTTTTTGATTCTAAATCAGTCATCACCAATATCCCAAAATAATATAATGTCGCAGGAATAATCGCTGCGATTAAGATTGTGGAAAACGGAACACCCAAAAAGCCAGTCATAATAAAAGCTGCCGCACCCATAATAGGTGGTGTAATAATTCCTCCAGTGGATGCTGCTGCCTCAACTGCACCAGCATAATGCGGCTTATATCCAACTTTTTTCATTAAAGGAATTGTAAAAGCCCCCGTTGTTGCTACATTAGCAACAGGACTTCCACTCAGTGTCCCCATCATAGCGCTTGATACGACAGCTACCTTTGCAGGTCCACCCCTCTTTTTTCCAGCAATTGATATCGATAAATCATTAAACAGCTCTGCTGCCCCACTTTTCTTTAAAAAGGCGCCGAATAAGATAAACAAGAAAATATACGTGGATGATATAGATATAGTGATCCCAAGAATCCCTTCGGTGGTCATATACATTCTAAATAACAGTCGCTCTAACGTAAATCCCGCATGTCCTAACATTCCCGGAATGTATGGTCCAAAATAAGCATAAGCAAGAAACAGTATGCAAAGGGCCGGAACAAAAATTCCAATCGCCCGACGGGCAGCCTCTAATGTTAATGCGATGGCAATGATAGCAAAAATATAATCTTGCAATATAGCTTGGGAGTTTCGTATAGCATGAATGTCAGTAAAAAATAAAACAATATATAACGCGGAGACAAAACCGAGAATAGAAAAAATAGTATTCCAAATTCCAGGCTTATGCTGTTTAGTTGTCTTCTTTCTACCAGGGTATATAAGGAATGTCAGTAATAACAGAAATCCCAAGTGAACACCATTCCTAGTAACTTCATCTATATTCGCCAAACTATTAGCATAAATCTGGAATAAAGAAAACAATATAGCAATTACAGCAATTGCTTTCCCATAAAATCCTGGGATCTCCAATTCAGAATCCACTTCTAAATCTATTTGCTTAACCATTCTCTTCCTTTTGAAAAAATTCATTATTTCACTCTCCTTTCAAGTGTCTAGCAATAAAATCACTCTTATGTACTATATACAAAACTTAATCATTAAGAAGTTTTGTATATAGTAGGAATGAATTAATTACTCATTTGCTTCAGGTGGTATGAGGTTCTCGGGAATTTCTAAACCTACTTCTTTAAAATATTTATATGCACCAACATGTAGAGGGGCTGGAAGTCCATCTAGTGCTGTTTCTAATTTCATCTCCTTCGCACTTTCGTGTATGCCATACATATAATCAAGATTTTCAAATAAAGTTTTGGTTAGATTATAAACTAATTCTTCATCTAATTTCATACTCAGTCCTAACCAGTTTGGTTGAGCAATTGTTTGTATAGGTTCATCCTGTCCGGGATAGGAACCAGCTGGAACTTCATACGGAAAGAAGATTGGATATTTGCTATTAATTAAATCTAATTGTTCTTCAGTTACTTCCAAAATAGTAGTACCTGAATTACTCGCATAGAGGTCAGTCACAGCAGAAACAGGTACTCCACCTGGTAACGCCGCTCCGTCTAGTCGTCCATCCTTAATCGAGGAAGCGCTTTCACTAAAACCGAGATAATCTAACTTAATATCTCCTTCCCCATATCCTAATCCAGCAAATATAGCATTTGAAGACATTTCAGTTCCACTCGCTCTAGCTCCAATTGAATATTTCTTACCCTCTATATCAGAAATAGTGCCAGTTTTGACCTTACTTTCTTTTAAAACAAAGTGTTCCACATTAGGCCAAAGCATACTGATAGATCTTAAGTCTTCGTATTTATTTCCTTCAAATTCCCCAATTCCCTCATATGCCATTGGTCCAACAATCCCTTGCAATACGGCAAGCTGTGCCTCACCATTCCTCAATAAATCAATATTTTCAACTGATCCTGCCGAGGACTGTCCAGTTGCCTTTATACCCTCGTCCCCTAGTTTCTCTGTCCAAAGTTGACCTAATCCTATTCCAATTGGATAAAACGTTCCCCCTGTAGATGCAGTTGCAATCGTTAAAAATTGCGTTTTTGAGGATGCACTACTGCCTCCTCCCCCACAGGCTGAAACCAAAACTAGCATGCCAATTACAACAATACCTAGAAAATACTTCATTTTTTCCTCCCTTTTTCCCTCTATAAGAGATTCCTTTTCTTGTGTATAATCATTACTATTTGTTTATGACTTTCTCATTCTGTGCTTTACTAACCAATTTTGACCGCTCTACCTTCCCTAAAGCATTCCTCGGCAAAGCATTAACTTGAATAAAACGTTCGGGAACCTTAAATCGAGATAGCTTTGACATAGAATAAGCCTTTAACTCCTCATGAGAAAATGATTTATTAGAAACAATAAACGCCACTGGAATTTCACCATACTCCTCATCCTTTATTCCAACCACCGCAACTTCATCAATATCCTCATGAAGACTTAACGATTCTTCTATTTCTTTGGGTGACACATTTTCTCCTCCACGAACAATTAGATCTTTTATACGGTCACTTAAAAATAGATAACCTTCTTCATCTACTCTCCCCAGGTCACCCGTATACAGCCAACCGTCACGCAGTGTTTTCTCGGTTGCTTCTGGATTCTTGTAGTAACCAAGCATCAGGTTTTCCCCTCTAACAACAACCTCACCTTCTTCTCCTACAGGTAAGAATTCTCCTGTCGCCGGACTAATGATCCTTACCTCTTGACCTGACATTGGCTTTCCAACCGATCCATATTTTTTCTCATCAATCGGTGTCATTGTAGAGGTACAAGTACCTTCTGTTAATCCATAGCTAGTAATGACTGGAACCTTAAGATAATCTTCAATTTCCCGCTCAAGTTTTACACTAAGAGGTGCAGAACCACAGCGAACAAAGCGTAAACTGTCGAGTGCTCCTTCTGGTATTGGTTCTTTAATTAATCTGTAATACATGGTTGGGACACCGGTAAAGTAAGTCGGTCTTTCTTTTTGTAAAATACTAAATAACTCGGGTGCATAGAATCTAGGTCCTAATACAACCTGTGCACCAGCTAAAAACGGTGCTATTAGATTATTGTTAATTCCATTTGTGTGATGTAACGGCATTTGATGGAGGATTCTATCTTCTCTGGTGAGTTGAGTACGATTAATAACTTGTGTTGCATTAACAAGTAAGTTCTTTTCGGATAGTAAGCAGCCTTTAGGAAGACCAGTACTGCCTGAGGTATAAAGTAGTAGAATTGGTTGTTCACTTTTTACATCTGGAAGTGGTACATTTTGTATAAAATCATCTTTCAAATTAACTGGTAAAACCATAAAATCATGATTAGAAGAAGTGTTAGCAATTTCCGAAACTCGCTGGTAATTTTCTTCATCAGCAATAACAGCATTTAACCCTGAATGTTCTATTCGATAAGTAAGTTCTGACATGGAGAAATACCTGGATAACGGACAATATACCGCCCCAATCCGGAACACTGCAAAAATATTTACAATCATTTCAAAACTATTCTCAGCTACCTGCCCTACAATGTCTCCAGCTTTAATACCACTTTTTGATAAGGTAGAGGCTATGCTCTCAACGTGCACTGCCAACTCCTCATAGGTATACCATGCATCATTTGCTTTAAGAGCCTGGCGTTCAGAACGCCAATCACTTCTAGCATCTAAAAATATTGTTCGAATGGAACTCAATTCTATTTCCTCCTAATCCACCATTATTTCCAATCCAAGAACCGAACTCCTTTTGGATCCACTTCCTCCATTGCAGCTAATTCTTCTTTATTAGGTTCTAAGATTTCTATTTCTCTAGTAACATCTATTTCAAAACCAGTTTGTTTTACAACTTCATCTAAAGTTGTGGAAGAGTACACACTTTTTACTTGCAATCTACCATTGACTCTTTTAAATATACAGAGAGGTGTCACAACACTATCAACATTTCCGGCACTTGTTATGAAATCAAGTTTTTTTGTTAATGCTCTCGGACTATGCTCCGTACGCCAGACTACAACTCGTTTTGCGGTTGGCATTAACACAGAAGCACCCCCACCTCCGGGTAGACGTACCTTTGGATTATGATAATCACCAATTGCAGAGACATTTGTTCTTCCGTGTGAATCAATTTGAGCTGCACCAAGGAATACTAAGTCTACTCCTCCTCTCGCACAAAGATCATAGAATTCTTCATTTGGAAAAATAACAGCAGATCCTTCTAATAAAAGAGACGAGCTAGTAGATCTTGGCATTTCACTGATCGTTGTATCAACACCTCCAGCAATATTGATATAAGTTGATGGAACTCTACCTGTTCTTCTTGCTACCTCAATAGCTACCATCGGAATAATAGAGTTTACTCCATTAAAGGTAACCTCATCCGGTATTACTTCTCTCGCTAAAGCCACTATCATGTGATCTAATGCCGTTGCTTTAGTTTTTGTATTAGGCATTCACTGTTACCTCCCTATTTTTCATTTCAGGGGCATTTTCTAAGTGTGTACTTAATATTGTTTTATCCCCCTTACTAAATTCCAAATATTCTCGAACCGCTTCATGATCGACATCATAATCACCAAAAGAAGTTCCAGGCCAAGCACCCTTTGGAACAACTGCTATTGAATCGACCATAAAACCTGGTATTAATGTTCTTTCCGGTATTTTTAAAAATTCCTCATGCGGAACGACTTTTTCAGCAGTAATAAGGACCTTTTTTGCAGATCGGCTCAAAATTCGATCCCAATAAGGGGTTCCATTTACCCGCACATTTCCTTTTACATCTACCTCAGAAGCATGGATAATTGCAAAGTCCGGTCTAATAGCAGGAACGACATATACTTCCTCATCACCGTATGGGTTTTTTATTTTCTTCCAGCCATTTTCCTTAGGTATATCACTACCATCAAGACCGGCGAGTGGTTGAAATGGGATACCACTAGATGCAGCTCTCATACCAGCCAAAATTGTTGCACATGCATGCTCTTCTAGTACAACATCACCTTTTTCAACCGCTCTACGATAATTTGGAGCTAAACCATAACCATTCTCCATTAACACAATTCCAACTAGTGCCTTTGAAACGACTCTCCCAGCAGATAGGATATCTAAGTCATACCCCGGAGAAGGCTTTATAAAAGTAAGATTTTTTGTTCCTTGCCTAATCAACTCTCGACAAAATGCAAATGGTCCGCGATGCAACAAACTTCCTCCCATCGTAACCGATGATCCGTCAGTCACTTGAGAAGCTAGTTCTTTTAAGCTTACAAAACTCACCATTAACTTCCACTCCTTTAAATATTAAAACTTACTTTCCAATTCCTTTTCCTCTAACCATTCATGAAAGACCTCTTCGTTATGCTCCCCCAATTCTGGAGGGTTTCGATAAACATTAAACTTGAAATCAGAAATTTTAATTGGGTAACCAACATATTTTTCTTTCAAACCATTCGGTAAGGTGAGCTCACCTATTAACCCCATACTTTCTACATGCTTATCATTTAATATGTCTTGGAAATTGTTGACTGGAGCACAAGGAACACCTATCTCATCAAAGATCTCAAGCCACTCATAAACTGTTCGTTCTATGAAAATTTCTTGTAAAATATTAGCTAACTTCTTCTGGTTTTTTGCCCGGAGTATTTGAGTTTTAAATCTTTCATCATATACAAGCTCTGGTAAATCAACAACTTCACATACCGACTTCCAAAGCTTTTTATTACCAGCTGCAATAACAAATTTCCCATCTTTCGCTTGAAAACCTTGGTAGGGAGCATTTCTCGGATGAGCGGAACCTAATTTTTTCGGTGGAGAACCTGTTCCAAAATATTCACTAGTCTGTAATGCCGAGATTCCTAAAAGACTACCAATCATAGAGCTATCAATATAGCTGCCCATTCCATCTTTTTCTCGCTTTATCAGAACTGCTAAAATACTATAAGCTGCATATAACGCTGAAACAAAATCACCTACAGGAACACCGCATTTAACAGGTTCACCGTCTTCCTCTCCAGTTACACTCATAAGTCCACTAATAGCTTGAACTGTAACATCAAACGCACCTTTTTGTGAGTAAGGACCAGTTTGCCCATACCCCGAAATCGAGCAATAGACAATCTTAGGATTCAGTTCCTTTATTTGCTCATAACCTATTCCCAATCTCTTCAAGACACCCGGTCGATAATTCTCAATAAGCACATCTGCCTCAGAACATAATTCCTTCAACTGTTGTATTTGGTCCGGATCCTTTAAATCGATTGTAATACTACGTTTATTTCTATTTAACGAGGCAAAGTTTCCACTATAAGAACTATCTTCTCCCTCTAGAATTGGTGGCCATTGCCTCATCCCATCGCCACTATCAGGTCTTTCTACCTTTACAACGTCTGCACCCAGGTCTGCTAAGAGCATACCTGTAAATGGACCAGCTGCTACCTGCCCTAGCTCTATAACTTTAATACCAGACAATAGCCCTTGACTCATGTTAATCCTCCTAATATTATTCTCTACATTCCTCACAAGTGGTAAAATGCTTCTTATTTTTTTCGGATCTTACTTAAGTAAGTGTCAAACCGCTTTTGAAAATCTCCATTTATAATGGATTGCTTTGCTACTTTAATTGGCCCAAATGTATTATCCTGGCTTTCTGAACAAATATTGGATATGGCGTTTATTGTGAAATCAGGAACCTCAAGTAAGTTTTTCGCAATAATTAAAGCGCTTTCAAAGCAATCCTCATCATCACTAACTTCATGAATTAATCCCAGCTTTAAGGATTCAGCTGCATCTAATCTTTTATTCAATAAAGCTAACCCTCTTGCTTTTGAGTATCCAACTTCATTCACTAACCTATGGGTTCCTAGCACAACTCCAAATTGTGGCCCGGGGAATCGGAACATTGCTTTCTTATTTGCTATACGCAAATCACAGGATAAAGCGATATCTGCGCCAGCACCAAATGCAATACCATTAATTGCAGCAATTGTTACTATCGGTATTTTTGTGATTTCTTCTAATATTCTGGCAATTTTTTCGAAAAAATAAGAAGCTTCTTCATTAGAAAAGCTCTTTAGTAGTTTAACATTAACACCAGCTGAAAATGCCTTTAAAAAAGTACTCTTAATAATTAGGACTCGTAACCGATTATTGTTATTAGCTTGATTAATATAAAATTCTAATTCATTTAAAATTATTTCATCTACAGCATTTAAACTTTCGGGCTGATTGAGCTCTAAACAGCCGATCTTTCCATCTTGATATTCCTTATAATTTACCGCAGATGTTACATCTGTGTCCATGCTCCAAACCTCCTCTTTTTAAATATCCATTGAGTTATGTATACATATCTGACTATTTAAAACAATTCTATAACCATAATTATGCGGTGTCAACATGTTCTTTTCGGAATTTTTGAGTTTTATTACTCAAAGCTAATTTATTTTATTTTCCTTTATTTTTTATATGTATACATAACGTTTTGAGAGAAGAATCAAATATTAATATAACTGTTTACCCTTTGCCTTCAGTAATCCAACAAACTCCTCCAAAACCTTCGTCCGAAACGAGGAACCCAAAACAATATAAAATTGTCTAGAAAACTGCAATCCATTGACATCAAAAATCTTTAAGTCACCACTCTTAAGCTCTCTTGCCACTGCAAGCTCTGACAACAAACTAATTCCTAGCCCAGCCCTTACAGCCTCCTTAACTGACTGTGTACTACTAAACGTCATGATATTTTTCGGATAAATCCCCAATTCCTTAAAAATCTTTTCCCCAGCTTCCCTGGTTCCAGATCCCTCTTCCCTAAGAATCCACGCCTGCTCCTCCAACTCTTCTAGCTCCACCTCTCCGTCTCCACCATCCAATCCGTTGTTTGGTAAAGCAATAATCACCATACGATCCTCCGCAAATTCCTCAATCTCAAGGTACTTCTCCTCTTTTACATGCCCTTCAATAATTCCAATATCAAGTTGATGTGCTCTCACCAACTCAACAATTCTTTCTGTGTTATCAATCTTTACTGTTGGTTGTACATCTGGATACACTGCTTTCATCTCTGCTAACACATGCGGAAGGACATACTCACCAAATGTATAACTCGCGCCAATTGACAACGGTCCTCTCACCTTATTTGTTAATTCATCCAATAGATTCTGCATTCGTGTATATGATCCGACAATCTCCTTCGCATGATGGTAAACAATCTCGCCTGCTTTATTTAATCGCACATATTTATTCGTCCTTTCAAGCAGTCGCACCCCAAGATTTCCCTCAAAAGTACGGATATATTGACTAACTGCAGGTTGAGTCATATGTAGCTCCTCAGCAGCTCGAGAAAAATTCTGCTTCTCTGCAACCATAATAAATACTTGTAATTGCTGATCCATTACTACACTTCCTTTCCGTATACACCCATTATAACAAATCACTTATCATAACTATAATTAACATTTATTTCACTTATACCTAATCTTCCAATATAGTAAAAGCAGGAGGTGTACATATGGCTTTAGCTAATACAAAACCATTACTAATTAAAAAAACAAAACCGGAATTAGCATGGGCTGGTGGGGTTGCTTTTACATTTCTTATAGCACTTTTAGGATACTTATTAGCACTTGTACCAGGGTTTAGTAGTATCGGACAAATGGCATGTGCCATCATTATTGCAATAGTTTACAGGCCGATTTTTGGCTTTCCAGAGATGATTCGCTCTGGTATTACCTTTTCATCGAAACGAATACTAAGACTCGCCATTATTTTATATGGATTAAAATTAAACATCGATATGGTACTTAGTGACGGTATTGGCCTGTTAGTAAGGGATGCTGTAGTAATTATGTTTGCGATTTTTGCTATGATGTGGCTTGCAAAGGTTCTAAAAGCGGATCAAACGATTTCCCTATTACTAGGTGTTGGAACAGGAGTATGTGGGGCTGCTGCAATTGCAGCGGTTGCACCAATTTTAAAATCAAAAGAAGAGGATACTGCAATAGGGGTTGGTATTATCGCCTTGGTTGGAACTATTTTCGCGATTATCTACACAATTTTACGACCAATCCTACCAATTGACGCCGTACAATATGGAATCTGGTCTGGAACAAGTCTTCATGAGGTCGCCCATGTAGCACTTGCAGCTGCTCCTGGTGGAGAAGATGCACTCGCAGTTGGACTACTAGCAAAATTAGGCCGTGTTTTCCTCCTCATCCCACTATGCTTTATTTTAATTTACTTCATGAAGAGAAAAAATAAGAACACAGAAACCGGCAAGGCAAAAATCGAATTCCCTTGGTTCCTGGTAGGATTTATCGTCATGAGTATTCTAGGAAGCTATGTATTTGGCAACTCCATTCCAGTGTCCGATGATTTAATGAATCTCGCTTTTGCCCTTACCACATGGCTGCTGACCGCAGCAATGGTTGGCCTAGGTTTAAACGTAAGCTTAAAAGATGTCCGTGAACGGGCAATCAGACCTCTCATAGCGATTTCGATTACATCAATAGTGCTATCGATTGTTGTATATTTTACGGTATAGAAAAGGCCTCTTCCACAACTGGAAGAGACCCTTTGCAATCTTATAATTTATTTAAAATTTCTTTAATAAATGCTGGCTCATCCTTAGGTGTACGTGACGTGATTATATTTCCGTCCACCACTACCTCTTGATCTAAAAAGGTAGATCCAGCATTTTTCAAATCATCTCGGATTCCAATATAAGAAGTTGCTTTTACCCCTTTTAAGATATCTGCACTTATCATGACTTGCGGGCCATGACAAATCCCAGCAATCACTTTACCTTGTTCATTTGCTTGTTTTACAAATTGAACTACTTCGTCATTGACGCGAAGTGCTTCTGGCGCGCCACCACCTGGAATAATCACCGCATCATACTCATCAGCCTTCACTTCACTTATGGATAGATCAGAAGTATAAGTTGTTCCTTTCTTGCCTTTCAGTTCGGCTCCTTTTTCAAGCCCTACTACAACTGTTTCGTGCCCCGTTTCATTCATTGCTTCATAAGGATTCTTCATCTCCGAATCTTCATAGCCATCAGCGAGTAAAAAACATACTTTTGCCATCTTCATCCACTCCTATGTATTTTGTACTTACTTCTATCGTAATGGATGGATGCAGCTACTTGAAATAAAGTGATTCCACAAATTCCCTTTTTATAAGAATTGTTAGTTTGTCGTTATGGGTAAAATAAGGATAATCTCTCTTGTAAGCACACTAAGACTTCATTTGGCACTTCTTTGAGCTTGATATCCTCTCCTAAGAAAAGGAGCCAATTTGTTATTTCGGCTAGTTCTTCGGAATGATGAACATTGATATATGTCTTCAGAATGGCTGTCGTTTGATAAGGATCGGTATAGGAAAGAGAACATTTTAAAGGATGGTATTTTTTGAACTGTGCAATCGCCATTGGACCAAGTTCAAGGACAAAGTTAATGACTTCTTCCTGCTTCCGTAGTTTTTCGAAAATCTTCTTCTCACTTACTCTTTCATCCGGAGGGTATTGTTTTACATTTTTGAGATGGTCAACAGGAATAATCCTTGTCTTTTCTTCCTTGATATCAAATCCTTCAATTAGCCATACACTTTTTTCACGATAAAGGTGCAAGAGATAAATGTGATAAGACGTAACGACCTTCTCTTCTTCGATGGAAATCAATAAATATCGATCCAAAAGAAGAATTTGGATGAGTTTTTCTAACATCGGATGAGGAAGATCTGATAGATCAAGTAAGTCAGGATTGTTCGGGTTGGTTCCCTCAAATAGTAAAATTTGATTTAACAGAATAAGATCATCTTGCTGGCTTTCTGAGATGAGTCCTAGTAATTTTTCTGCTAAAGACTGACGGCTCTTAAGATATGGAAGCTGTTGATTTCTTGTGGCCATAAAGGCGATAAAAAGAGCTTTAACCTCATCATTGGTAAAACGAATCTCGGGCAGGACAGAGTTATGCATAACAAAATAGCCCCCATCCCTGCCTACTTCAGCGACAAGTGGCATCCCCATAGCCTCAATTTCTCTGATATCCCTTATGGCTGTCGAACGAGAGATATTAAATTCCCTCATGATTTCAGAGATCGTAAAATGGGAGCGGTTGTTGATATACCGCATAATGATATTAATCCGTTCAACTTTTTTCATGGCAACCCCTAAACAGTATCATTTTTTGACATGGTTTAAGGCTATTATAAACATATCAAATGAAAAGACAAATCATTTGGTCTAATTTTTAAAAAAGGAAGGTTTTGAATTATGGCAGATTATACAATTGAAGAAAAAGAAAGTTTTATCGTTTTAGGAATTGGAACCGAGCTAAAAAGTGACTACAGAGACTTTGCTGGCATCAACAAGGAAAAAGCAGATTTTTGGCAAGCTGTTAAACAAGATGGAAGGCTTGATGCTTTAAAAGCAATTGCCAAAAATGACTACATTTTTGCTGTGAACGAAGCCGTGAATAACAAGATGATCCATTATGCTGGCGTTATGACAGAGGAAACAATCCCTGAAGCAACCAGAGTGATCCAGTTCCCGAAGGGTGCCTATCTCGTTGTTAAAGGAGAAGCGGAGACAGCAGAAGAGTTGAGTCAAACTCTTACTGGCCTAGCCTTTGGTCAAGCTTTGCCAGAAGCAGTGGATTATGCCTATGTGGGTGGACCAAATACAACGGTTGAGATGGGGCAGCGAGACAACTTAGTCTCTGGAGAAATGTGGATTCCTGTTGTTAAGAAATAAGTAGGAGTGATGGAAATGTCCTATATCGTCGATTTTAAAAATGTGTCGACAGTTGGTTTGGATTCTTCACCTGTAGCAGATGCACTCGCTGGTTTACGGGCTCATGAAGCCCGTTACTTTATGAACAAATATAAGCATGAATTTACGGTTGTACCAGCGAGCGACAGCCAGGAAACACTGGACTATGTGAACCGAGTCTTGAAAGAAGAACGTGACATTGAGTTTGCGGCCAAACCTTTAGAAACATCTCGTTTTCAAGTGGAAAATATCAATTGGGCCTACGTTTTCTATAAAGATGGTCTTGAGGTCAACGTTTTGTATACGATTGATGACCCTAAGAAGCGTGCCGTTGGTTTTAAGCTTTCTGAGGGGATGGAGATTCCAAAGGAGTTAGAAGGAAAGTTTAAGTTTGCCAGACAGAAGTCTAAGCTAGCTGGAACGATTCGGGGCTCGTATTTTGTCATTAAAGGAGAATATTAAAATAGGGCCGGCATTAGCGCACTAACACTATCCAAATACCCTACTCAACCACTAAATCTTTTATTGAAAAAAGAGGTTAGATTGTTACAAGATTTCAAACATAATTATGAATGATTTGTGAACCCTTTCACAATAGTGCCTTCAAGCTACCAAATGGAGATATACTGGAAGTGAGTTAAAAAATAAATCTTCCAAGGAAGGTGCAAAGTCATGAAAGGTACAGCATTATTAATCAATAAAGATCACTCTGTTACAGTATTAGAAAACGTTGAACATGATGTGTATGAAGATCTAGTAAGTCTCGGAGATTCTAAACATATTCAATCTACCATGAATAAAGAAATCCACTTTGATTCCTTTGATAATGTCGTTTGGTATGAGGAAACAATCGACTGGGAATACGGGTACTAATGTATTGGCAACTATTCATCCATTAACAAGGCTTGCTGTAATGAAATTACTGCAAGCCTTTTGAGTTACTTGATTTTTGGAAACAACAAATAGTATGAAACTGCCCCTCTCCTTATTACACTCGTGATCTCCCCAGTTCTTTTTGTAGAAATTGAATTTCCTTATGTATACTCGGATAGCCTTCAATTTCTGGTATTCCTATCTGCTTCGGTGTAACATTACGTGCTGCAGCATTTGCCATTGTTTCAAATGCAAATAAGATTTGAGCTAACTTTTCATCAGATAGTTTTGGCCGATCAGATTCTTTTGAACAACTCTCTAATAAATATCCTAATTGCCGTATTGAAAAAAGAATCGGCCAGTAATAATCTAACGCCTTCCGATTAGCTGGAATCTCACCGGATGCAGTAGTATACAAGGTTTGTAAATTACTTAAATTGGTTCTCATTTTCAATCTTTCTCTACTCTGCCTTGCATTAAATCCTTCTCCTTGGTCCGAAAAAAGAACCATCAGGAACTGTGCTTGACTTCGCAACGTTTTGCTCAGTAAATGCGGAATTCGGCTAGACGCAGATTTTCTACCCACGATATAAACCCCTAATAATCCAATCGCACTACCGATTACAATGTCAATAAATCTTGCCTGGGCAAAATAAGAAAAGCTAAACAACTCAGAACTTGTACTTTCAGCCAGTAACAGGGCATTAGGCGTAAAGAAAAGTGCTGCTAATCCATAGTTTTTCACAATAAACAACTCGGTAATAAACGTTAATACTAAAATAAACATCGCAATCACAAAACCCGATGGATGAAACGATAGAATGAACCCTGCAATAATGATTCCAATTACTGTACCTAAAAATCGTTGAATGGCACGATGAAAGGTGGCAACAATCGTTGCACCCGACATCACCGCTACACAAGATAACGGCACCCAATAGGAACGAGCAAATCCAAATTGATAGGCAATGATAGCGGCGATGGCCGTCATTACACCTAGGCGTACTGACGAAATAAACACGATTGAATTTTTATCAAACGCCCCCATAAAAATTGTTTTTAGAGAGGCTTTATCAAAATGAATCGATTTTTTAATATTACTAATGGGTTCATTCAGAATTGCATCTGCATTATAGATGGTAGTAAACAGCTGACTTATCTTTATTTCTGTCTTTTCAGGCTGTAATATCCTTGTACTTGCTCTCTTATCACGATTGTTCAAAGTCTGTGCAAGCAAACGAGCAGATTGCCCAAGTTCTTTAGGTAGTTTCGCCTTTGCATGAGAGAAGTTTTCCACAACTGAAATAAACAACTCATTTGCATACATATTCAGCAGATACAATCGATTAAACATATCCGTCGTTCGCCATGGAATATAACTCGCTGATAGAGTCCCTTCTGCTTCATTTAATACCTCCATCACTTTATGCTTAGCTTCTGTGAATTTATGAGTCCCAACAGCATCCAATAGTTCTGCCAATTGCAAATAAACTCTAGTCACAACACCAGTTTCTGGACCATGGGGATTAAAAAACCACCCAATCATCGCAATGATCCACGATAAAAAACCACTAAAAAATACTAATCCTGCCCGTAAGAATGCTTCATCGGGATTGATCGGCATTCCGGTTGACATGGCATAAACTAATACAAAAAAGATGGCGGATGGGCCGGTTATTTTTAATGCACCAAACACAAATATGACTATTGCTGCAATCATTCCCATCAAGATTGCAACTGCAAGCGGATATGGTGCACTAATTGTTCCCAAATAAGTAACAAACGTCAAACCAAGAACAACTGAAAATATCTTTTTGGCTCGTTGCGCATATGGGATATTAAATACATATAAATAAGTAAAGCCACCCAAGCCCGCAATTAAACCATATTGCAAATGGCCAAAGATTAATCCTATCATTACGGGCAAAGCAGCTGCTAGCCCCGCACTAAATGCTTTTAACCAAGGGAATGGTTTCTTATTTACTTGTAACGCTTGCTTAATGACAGAAGGAGCTAGCGCGTTTAATTTTTTGTCATTCATCATAATCCTTCTTTACTCTTATTTTCTTTCTCCTTATTCTCTATAGATTCCCTACTAATTATGAGTAACCTGAAAAATAGTAAATGTAGATATCACAGATACAACAAAAACACTCACAAACATTGTTTTAGCAACATTTGTGAGTATTTTTGCTTCTTACTTTATTTGTACTCATGACTTTTAAAACAAATTCCAATACCAAAAAATCCAAATCAAATGCACCATCATAAGACTTAACAATGAATAATGCAGAAGACCAATGATCCTCCAATGCCTGTTCCGCCAAAGGAGAACACTGAAAATAAGCATTACAAATCCCATGATTGTTAAAAGAAAGGGAATGATATTTAAAATGGGGCCCCAAGCTGGCACAATACCGAATGCTTCTTTTGGTAGTTGGTAGATCGGGTCGACTCCCCCGGATATTCCTATTCCAGCGATTAGAAATAACAGTAGTAGCCCGGCTGCAATAGCCAATCCCTTCCCCAAAACCGCCATTTTAGGTTGAGTTGTTTTCCTCTTCCTTCGTATCAATGCTTTTATACCCCAATAAAGAAGACTGCCAACAAATAATAAGATCACCACAATCAAAGATAAAAAGGTAAAACCGCTCGAAGCATACCATGGTGCTTTCGAATAGGTCATCGGACCATCTGTGGTAAGCATGATGTTCCCATGGGGATCTTTTTGAAAGACAATTGTGCGAAATTCACCATAAGCATCAATCGAATGGCCTTCTCTCATACTTTTGTAGATACCAGGTTCAATCTCAACAAAAGGATTAGATTCTCCGTTGTGGGTCACTACTAACTCTCCTGATTCATCTAATTGGACCTGAATCACTCCCATGATCAGACTGCCAATCTTATCTTCATTCGTAACGCTTTTCCGATTTTGATGATATTCACCGACATATTGGCGTAATCCCTCTCCGCCCATAGGTGTGACGGAAACACTCTCATCCGACGGAAAATAATGATCCATGAACGACTGAAAAAGCTCTGTATGAGTACGAAAATTATTTCCACTATACGAGATAAATAGACCGATATTTTCATCTGGCAATAAGTACAGTCCCGTATCAAATAGTGCCGTACTGCCGCCATGATGAAGAATTCTTTGGCCATTTATTGTCTTTTCCATAAACCCTAAAGTCATCCCATCTAATTGGCCATGATGGGTAAACTGCTGTTGGAGCATGTGCTGGATTGTATCCTCTTTTAGAATCCTTTTTCCGTTGAAACTTCCACCCTCAAGATAGGCTTGCATAAACTTTGCCATATCCGCTGCCGTGCTACTCATTCCCCCGGCAGGTCCAGGTACAAACTCAAACTTCCCTTCTCTAAATTCCCCATCGATGTATCTGTAAGACTGTGCTAGATTAGTAGAAAGCTCCTTGGGTACTGGTTGTTGAAACGTACTGTTGTTCATTTCCAGCGGCTTAAATATATACGTTTCAACATAATCGGAGTAAGGGATACCCGAAACTCTTTCTACAATGTAGCCAGCTAAGGCCGTGCTATAATTCGAATAAGCGAGCACTTCACCTGCAGGAAATATCCGTTCTGGCCTATAATCACGCACATATTGATCAAGTGGAGGCGCCTCTTCAGCCGTAAGCCTAAAGATAGAACTCGAATAATCTTCAAATCCAGGTGTATGAGTCATTAAATCTAGGAGAGTGATTGGCTTTGGTTGATTTTTATTCGGACCTATTGCAAGTCTAGCTGGGATTTCAAAATCTAAGTACTGATTAATATCCGTGTTCAAATCAAGTTTTCCTTCCTCGACAAGCTGCATGACTGCTGTCCAAGTGAAGAGCTTGGATACGGAGCCTAGACGAAACATGGTTGTTTCTGGATTTACCTTAACTTGCCCCTCGATATTGGCTAACCCGTAGCCTTTCTTAAAAACGATTTCCCCGTCAGCTACTACGGTAACGGCCATATTCGGAATATGCTCTTCATCTACTTTTTTCTGCAAAAACTCATCCATAAACGTTTCAACATCTGATAAGTCATTAGTACTTGCAGCAAAAGACGAATGACTACCAGTCATTATTAAAACAAAAACTATACAAGCAATAATCAATGTTTTTAAGATGTTCAAGCCTGTATTCCTCCCCTTTTAGAGTTAGGTCTGTTTCTTCTGTAGGTAAGCAGTTGTAATCACATCTGTAGCCATACTATCTAATAGCCCAACTCCCATTTCTTCGTTAAACTCTTCTGGAAGCATGCCACTCGCGACCATGATTGAGAGTCCTGTTGTAAAAATTCTCATTTTCAATAAAATCGTCATTAGCTCTTCGTCCGTAAAGCCTTCGAGATCTTCATCACCTTTCATCTGTTCGATTAATCCCTGCCCCATGTCTTCGGTATAGTTTTGAGTATAATTAGTTTGATTCAGGACAAAATCCCGAAAAAGAACTGGATACTCTTTTGCAAATCGGAGGCTCGCTACCCCGATGTCGTGGAATGGTTTTCCCGAATTCTCCTCGGCTAAAAGTTGATAGCTTAATTCAATGATTTTTTGCATGACCGCCTCCATAAGCTCATCCACATTATTGAAATTGACATAGATGGGCGCTATCGAACTCCCCAAATACTCCGCCACCTTTCTAATCGTAATATTGGACATCCCCTCTTTCTTTGCGATTTCAAATGCAGCTTCGATTATTTGTTGTTTAGAAAATTTTTTCTTTGGTGCCATTGCATTTTTCCTTTCTTCATATAATTCAGTTGATATAAATCNNATAAATCATATGTTATATATCGTTTATTATACATTGATTTCTTAAAAAATAAACCCTTTTTCTGTAAAATTTAGAAAATGGGCACCAGGACATCCATAGCTGGTCTTTTCTATATACCGGTGCACCAGACTAACACCAGTTAGCTTCGACTTAATGTATCAAATTAGGAAATCACCTTTGATTGAAGAGGGCCCTTTTTAGATTGGTTCCTCTTCCAACATGTCAAATTAAACATATTTCTACACAGAAACTAATACTTATTACTATCTGGAACAAATGGTGGGAGGAAAGTATATGGCTCAGAAACCCCCGATGTTGAAAAGAGGAGATACGATCGGGTTAATTACACCCGGAAGCCCGATTGATGCTAATACGATTAATACGAGAGCGCAATTCTTAAGAGATTTAGGTTTTACTATTTTGTTTGGAAACTACGTTTATTCAGCAGAAGGAATTACGGCTGCCTCACCAGAGCAAAGAGCCGAAGATGTAATGCGTATGTTTACGAATCAGAGGGTTAACATGATACTTCCAACACGTGGTGGTACAGGAGTTCAATCAATCCTTCCCTATCTTGATTTTGAAATCATAAAAAAGAACCCAAAAATTATAACTGGGTATAGTGACATAACTGTATTATTAAATAATTTATACCAGAATAGTGATTTAATTACCTTCCACAGCTTAATGCTACTTAATTTCAGACCAGATACACAAGTCTATAATTTCAACCAATTCTTTGAAGCAACCTCGACTTTACGATCTCCTAGGAAGATTCAAAATCCGCCCAATATGCAACTGAGAAGTTTAGTACCTGGAAATGTAACAGGTCCAATTGTTGGTGGGAATATGACCTCCTTTGTTAACACTCTTGGTACACCCTATGAAATTGATACAAAGGGTAAAATCCTGTTTTTAGAAGAAACTCATACTCCCGCTACATTCGTTTACCGGTATTTCACTCAATTAATAATGTCGGGTAAGCTAAACGATTGTCTCGGCATCATCATGGGACAATGTAGCAATTGCCCTGCATCTTATCGCACATCATATGAAGATTTAATCCACTATATGCTTGCCCCCATAGGAAAGCCTCTAATGGTTAACCTTGCAACTGGGCACGGCTATTATAAAGCGGCCATTCCTATAGGTGCAACCGTGAACCTCAATACGACAAATAATACTGTAACCGTGCTAGAACCATCCGTTTCTTCTTCATAGAATGTAAATGTATTTGTTATTTTAGTTTATAAAAAGGGTTCTAAATCAATTGTTAGGGTTTTAGGCTACCGCGCTTCGCTTGGTGACCTCTATAAAAAATGATGGATGGTACCATTCATCATTTTTTATAGAGGAGAATGCCCAGTTAACCAATATGTACCCCTATTCTTTTATACTTGTGTGTTAATAAAATTTTCGCCCTAAAGCGTTCAAAAACTCTAAATCCATAAGCATTTCTCTTTAGAACTTTGGTGGAAATTATTAATTCCCTCTAGAAATCCATTTGAATACTCATAGGCAAAGCTATTTAATACTTCAACTTGCCAATTTTGTATGGTCTTTATTGCTTTCCTCATCTCAGGTATCTTTGAATCCTCAATAAACTTTTATAATTCTTCTAATTCTTTTTTAACTAAACTAATCTGGTGTTTTCCATACTCTTTGGCACGTAAAAACCAAGAACGATAGGCCTCCTTGATCTCATATGCTCGTTTGAGTTCATTAGACATGTCCAAGTATCGGTCTAAATGCCATCGTTCATCCTCAGTTAAGCGCTGGCTATCTTTATGAAATACATGTTTCATACGCTTACACTTTTTACGGTCGTAGCCATGAAACTCGTTTTGTATTCGGCGCCTAACACCATCAAGCCCCCAATAATGTACCGACAAAAGTGAAATCTATCAGCTACAATAACGGGCTTACCCAATGCCTCTTGAACAGCTGCTTTAAAGGAATGATTCATATCCATTATGACTATTTGGACCCTAGATCCATGCTTTCTTAAGTAGTCTTTATTGGTGGAAAAGAACGATCATCGATTATAGACATCATTACACAAATTGAGAAACTTATGAAAAAAAAGGCAACCCTTCATTTCTTACCAATCGTACGTTTATAGCGATTTGGTAAAATATCAATAGGTTCTTTTGTAACCCCATCCGCAATAATCAACTGATACTTTCCTTCGCGGGTATCTCCTTTGTATTCATCAATGGCTATAACTGATGGTAACTCTTCCACAGGACAAATTTCACTTCGGGAAATTTGATCGAATCGCCGTATAATAGTTGATGAAGAACATCCATAGATTTCAGCCGTTTCCTTGAATCGCTTTTATTGATATCGCTTGATTCCACTCTATTGAAGTACGTTGATAACGCATGACAAGAGGGTTTTTCTCCGAAAAACGTTTACCACACTCACAAGCATAACGTCTACGCTTATAAAAAATTTGAGTTTTTCTTTCAAACCACTTTAAGTGTTGAATCTTTTGTAGACAATAGTCATGAACTTTACTCGTTCTTTGATTACATTCGGGGCACTTGTGTACTTTTCGCTCCATCTCAACATACAGTCGAACTACTTCACCAACTTCTTCAACATTGGTTAGAATACACCCTTTTAATCCAGGAATAATCATGGTAAAATCCATATTGCACGCAACTCCATTCTTTACACTTGTTTCTAGTCAATTCAAGTATAAAAGAATGAAGAGTTTGCGTGTTTTTTTATGCACACAAAACTTTGTCTAAACCCCAACAAATATTATAGAGCCACATTATAGAGCCATAAAAAGTCCTATCATTTTCAATTTCTGCATACAAAAAAACACTCACAAACATTTGTGAGTGTTTTAATAAACCGATTATTTTTATGATACCTGAGGCCGGACTCGAACCGGCACGCCATCGCTGGCAGTGGATTTTGAGTCCACCGTGTCTGCCATTCCACCACTCAGGCATATATAGAAAGAAAAAAGACATCTAAAGATGCCGAGGACCGGAATCGAACCGGTACGGTAGTCACCTACCGCAGGATTTTAAGTCCTGTGCGTCTGCCAGTTCCGCCACCCCGGCAAGTTATAAAAAAGCACTTACATTGATTAAAAGTTAATGGAGGCGGCAACCGGATTCGAACCGGTGGTAAAGGTTTTGCAGACCTCTGCCTTACCACTTGGCTATGCCGCCATTGGAGCGGAAGACGGGATTCGAACCCGCGACCCCCACCTTGGCAAGGTGGTGTTCTACCACTGAACTACTTCCGCATAGTATATGATCTTATAAAAAATGGCTGGGCTAGCAGGATTCGAACCTACGAATGACGGAGTCAAAGTCCGTTGCCTTACCGCTTGGCTATAGCCCATCGATTAGCCTGCGTGAATGAATGTCACACGTAACGTTATAAGAAAAAAATCAAAAGGGGCGGCTGATGGGA
>NZ_JBALOV010000003.1:158724-158879 GCF_036965045.1 Bacillus sp. JJ1533
CGTTAACCACTTCGCCACAGCCGCCATAATTAAGTTGGCAGGGGTAGTAGGAATCGAACCCACACCAAAGGTTTTGGAGACCTTCGTTCTACCTTTAAACTATACCCCTACACTATAAATTGTTACAATTATTTTTTAAATGGTGGAGGGGGACG
>NZ_JBALOV010000004.1:0-24829 GCF_036965045.1 Bacillus sp. JJ1533
AGTATTGATTGCTCAATAATTTGTTACTTAGAATTAAAACGTTGACGCTTGTATTGTGTTCAGTTTTCAAAGAACCTTTTGACTCGCCTCTCAGAAGCGACTTTATTAATATATCATGGTGACTTATTAATGTCAATACTATTTTTAAAAAGTTTTACCGGCTTATTTCTGTCTTTCAGCGGCGAAATCTAATATAACACGGGGACCAATTATCCGTCAACACTAAACGTAAATATTTTATTAAAATAATAAAAACCCCTTCGATATTCAAAAGGAGTTCAACGTTACTACTTATTAACACTGTATGTTCTATGAAAAATTCCTTTTCCTTTTGTTTCAAGTTTTTCTACATTTATAAAATGTTTATCTACAAGAAATTCGAGATATACCTCTAGATCGACTGAATATACTTTAAGCTCAGGTAGCTCCATCATCTCACCGAATGTCCAAGATTCCGTTTTTTGTGATAGAACATTTAGGATATGGGTGGCTCCTCGTTTTGCTCTTGAATGTATGAGGAATTCACTTGCAAGAAAAAGAAGCTCTAGGCGTTTTTCAAGTGATTCTTCACTTTCTAAAAGTTCTATATACAATTTATAAATTTGTGGATCAATTTGTTTCACTTGGTTCCAAACAGTTATTTCAGGATGAAAACCATTTTCGATAATAGCTAACCTTGCAAGATGATGAAGTGCATGGATGACATAATTATAGGCGTCAAGATATTGGTTTGCATTAAAAAATGCCTTTCCATCATGGTACCGACGAATGAGCTTTGCAAATTCGATACCCATTTTAATTTGTCGTTCCTCTGCCGGAAATTCATGCAGCTCGTTCCGCAAGTCAGTAATGTATTCATTTCGATCAAATAGGACCTTGCCATTTACGATCCAGTCTACGATTTTGCGATTAGAGCCAAATAAAAGCCATTCTTTTAATTGGTTTTCTTGCACTGTATACAAAGTTGCTTTGTTTTTATTGTAGTTATAATGTTTAATAAACACATTTTTCTCTGCCTCTTTTACAATTACGAGTAAGGCTAGGTCAAAGTAATCTGGATGTGTTAAAGCATCCTTCCCCTTCTCGATGAGAATAACTCCCAGGGTGTTAGGTTGGCTTGCTCTTTCTTGGTAAAGAGGTCGAAGTAAATCCTCCATTTTGATTTCCTCCATTCAAATCCGTTGCTAATATATTTCGACGCACAAAAATAAAACCCTGCACATTTTATGCAGAATCTATTTTTTATTTTTATCTTTCTTTTTTATATTGTATAGTATATAAAGGAGGTTGTTTTAATTATGGGTGTAAAATATTCTAGTAAAATTAATAAAATTCGTTCTTTTGCGCTTGCTTTAATATTTGCTGGTTTTATTGTCATGTACGGTGGCATTTTCTTCAAAGATAATGTAATTGTCATGACAATCTTTATGATTCTTGGTCTCCTTTGTATTTTAGCAAGTACCGTAGTATATTTCTGGATTGGATTGCTGTCGACTCGAACCATACAGGTTGTCTGTCCTTCTTGTGAAAAACCAACTAAAATGCTAGGCCGAGTAGATGTGTGTATGTATTGCAAGGAACCATTAACGCTTGACCCAGAGCTTGAGGGTAAAGACTTTGATGAGAAATACAATAGTAAAAAATACAACAAAGTAGAAAAAAGCTGACAGGATAACCTGTTCAGCTTTTTTAGTGTGCTGCTTTCTTTTGACAATCTTGACAGGAACCGTAAATCTCCATTCTATGATGACTAACTTTAAAGCCAGTTACATGTGCAGCCAGTGCTTCTACTTCATCTAATCCTGGGTAATGGAAGTCCACAATTTTACCACACTCTTCACAAATCACGTGATAATGCTGTGTTGTGATAAAATCAAAACGGCTTGATGAATCCCCGTAAGGCAATTCCTTCACTAAGCCAACTTCACGGAAAACACGAAGATTATTATATACGGTTGCGACACTCATATTTGGAAACTTTCCTTCAAGTGCTTTATAGATATCGTCTGCAGTCGGGTGACTCATTGAATTAATTAAATATTCTAATATCGCATGACGTTGCGGAGTGATTCTGACCCCGGTTTCTTTCAACGTATCAAGCGCCTCTTTCAAAAGATTTTCTGACACCGCCATGCACCTCTTTTCTAGTAAACATTATTACTTTATAATCCTTATAATTAGTGTATATTGCTTACACCACTTTTGTCAACATATCTACCATTACTATATGACTAATCCCATTAAAATACGCTTATTTTTCTGGATATTTCATTGATGGAGCGTCGGTTCACTTTGACCATGCTTCTGATTGACATAGCGAGCAGCGACAAACAGAAAATCAGAAAGGCGGTTTAGGTATGAGTTTACTAGCGGATTAACATCTTCCCCTACAGCTACAGCATTTCTTTCAGCTCTTCTCACAATCGTTCTCGCAACATGAAAGGCAGCCCCCGCTTGGCTACCACCTGGTAAAACAAAGTTTGTTAGCGGAGGATTCTCAGCGTCCCATTTGTCGATTGTTTCTTCTAATAAAGTAATATCTTCTTGAGAAACCTTCCATTTAACATCCTTGCCTGCTGGTGTAGCTAATTCTGCCCCGACGTGAAACAAAGTTGTTTGAACCTTTTTAAAAATGTCCTCAAGCTCTTTTTTTCCTTCGAATTGAAAGTCATGTAGGTGACTTAAGCCTAATCCAATCATGGAGTTCGCTTCATCACATGTTCCGTATGCTTCTACACGCAAATCTGTTTTTGACACCCGCTGCCCATATACTAATGAAGTCGTCCCTTTATCGCCTGTTTTTGTATAAATTTTCATCTTAATACCCCCGGTTTAGGTCTATTTTATTGATAAATCCACTGCCACCCTGCTTAAATATATGTAGATTTTTTTCAAAAATTTCGAAGGACCTTGGCTGATAAAATTTCGATTTACTTGAAATATGAGGAGTCACTGTCACATTCTCAAGTGTCCAAAATGGATGGTCACTTGGAAGTGGTTCCTGTTCAAATACATCCAATACCGCATGGGAAATCTTCTTTGATTTTATGGCTCGTAGTATAACTTCTTCTTTTACTAAATCACCACGACCAATATTGATGAACACAGCTTCCTTTTTCATTACATCAAAATGGGTATCGTCAAGGATATATTTTGTTTCGTTCGTACTTGGCAGAACCGAAACAAGATAGTCGGCATTTTCACAAATATAATTAAGCCCATCAAATTGGACCATTTCATCGATAAACTCATGCTTCGTACCACTGCGATTTAAACCAATTGTTTTCATGTTAAAAGCCTTTGCCAATCGGGCAATTTCACCGCCGATCGCACCAACACCTAAGACTCCGATTGTTTTTCCATGGAGCTCGCCAACTGGAAAATGGGTGAGTCGATCCCAGCTTTTATGAGCTTGTTGTTCAACGATTTTCATGTTTTTCTTTGTGACATGCAGCATCATTGATAAGGTGTATTCGGCCATCGGGATTTTATGAATACCTCTTACGTTTGTAACGAGGATTCCTTTTTCCTGAATCGCTTGAAATGGCATTAGCTCAAGTCCTGCTGAGATTACCATAATCCATTTTAAATTGGTGGCGATTTTTATATGTTCTGGGGTTAGGTCCTCCCCGTATGTAAGTAAAATGTCGGCGCTCTGTATGTGGGGTAAAGCTTCTTCAATATCCTGACAATAGATAAATTCTTCATCCGGAAACGCCTTTTTCATGTTATCTGTAACTTCTTCGATTGGAATAAACGTTGATAAGATTCGCATTATTACGCCTCCTTATTTACTATAGTATCAAGATTGTTAACAAGGTGGAAGCAAAAAAAAGGTGCGAGATTTCTCTCGCACAAAATACTAACATCTGAGGAGGTATGCCCTACACTTATAAGATACGTCCGTTATATCGAAAACGTATGGACGTTTGACACTGTCTGTTAAAAATAGGCTTCTTAGTTAATCAGTCCATTTAAAGTATTTCAACCCGATGATTGTGGATACAACTAAAATTCCCAGTAAGATTCCGATGTCAAATAGTGCATCTGTTGTGAAAAGTGTTCCGTTCCAGCCATCCCTTAGGACATTAACGACATATGTGAGTGGCATAATAGCAGCAATCTTTTGAAGAACCTCTGGATATGTTTCTAAAGGAATGGTTGCTCCGGATAAAAACATCATTGGGTACATGGCAATCATCGCAATCCCTAATGCCGTTTGCATTCGCTTTGTTACACTTGAAACGATAAAGCCAATTGAGAAAAACGTAACCGCACTAAAGGTTAAGGCTACAAAAAACTCAAACGGATGCGCTGTTAATGCTGAATCAAATCCGAACTTCGCAATGAATAAAATTTCAATTGCGCCAACGTAAATCGCGATAAAGCCTTTTAAAATCGTTGCCGTAAAAATCGCATTTTGATTGATAGGTGTACCTTTTAATCGTTTATAGACTCCTTTTTCACGATCAATCACGATTTGAAGACCCATTGAGAAAAATGCCGTTGTGAAAATAATGATTGCGATCATACTTGGTATATAGGCTTGAAAATAATTGAGACCATCATATGAGTTTGATTCAAACATTAAACCAAACACGATAAAACTGACGGCTGGGACAATAAAGGTAAACAATAAAGCGATGGCCTCGCGAAAAAATAATTTTAATTCCATCTGTGTATGAGTAAGAATTGATTGCATTTGTTTTTCCTCCCTTAATGTGAAACAGCATATTTTAAATAAACATCTTCCATCGTTCCTGCGCCTTGCAGGTAAGAATCGATTAAATTCTGCGGTTGGTCACAAGCTACACATTTCCCTTCTTTAATCATTGCGATTCGGTCACAATGCCTTTGTGCTTCGTCCATATAATGTGTGGATAAAAGGATCGTTTTTCCTTCTTCACGATAGCGGTTGATGCAGGCCCAAAGGTCACGTCGTGCTTGTGGATCTAATCCGGTCGTCGGTTCATCGAGAAAAATAATCTCAGGATCGTTTACCAGTGCTAACGCTAAGGATGTGCGCTGCTGCCAACCACCTGATAGATTCTTCACATATTTATTGAGATATGGTTTAAGACCAAGTGTTTCAATGATTTCCTCTAAGTCCCGTTTTTTATCGTAATATGAGCTAAATAGTTTCAAAGCTTCCTTAACTTTGATGCGGTCGTAAAGGGCTGTTTGTTGAAGCTGAATTCCAATTTTTTGCTTAATTTCATTTGGTGCTTCTTCTACAATCATGCCTAGAACGTTTACAGTTCCTGAATCTGGTTTACGAATACCCATCATGATCTCTAGAGCAGTTGATTTTCCCGCTCCATTTGCACCAATGATTCCAAGCACCTCTCCTTTTTTGACTTGTAAAGTGATGCCATCTACCGCTTTAATATCTCCATAGCTTTTTGATATATTTGTAAGTTCAATCACGTTCATCTTAAGGTCCTCCTTTTTAATTCGCTTTGCTTTGTTATCCTTATCATAGACAGCGAACCTTAACTCAACCTTAAGTGAGTCTTATATCTTTCTTAAGATTGAAAAAAGGTATAGCCGCAGCTATACCTGTTAAAGTGGAAGTTCGATTATAAAGTTGGTTTTCCCTCGGGCTGGTGAAGTATCAACACGGATGGTTCCTTCATGAAGTTCGACGATTTTCTTGGTGATGGCGAGACCAAGACCTGAGCCTCCGTCATTCATTCTGCTTTTGTCCCCTCTTACAAACGGATCAAATAGGGTGTGTGCGATATCTTCACGAATGCCAACACCATTGTCACCCACTTCGATAAAAATATTATTGTCTGTTCGAGTTAATCGCAGGTAAATTTCAGTGTTTTCAGGATTGTATTTATTCGTATTTTGAAGAAGATTGGATATCCCTCGATTTAGTAGTTTGGGATCGAATCGGACCATCATTTTTTCATCGGGAATATCGATATCAAGCTCCATTTCCTTTTCTTCAAATAAATCAAAATGCTCAACAATAACCCCTCTGAAGAACTCACAAATGTCTTTTAGCTCCGTCCGGATTGGGACATCAGGGCTATCTAATTTAGAGAACATGAACAGCTCATCAATTAAAGAGGTTACCCGGATGGATTTGTCGTATATATATTTTAAATATCTTTTCGTTTGGGCTTCGTCCGTCACTACACCTTCACAGAGCGCTCTGGAATATCCTTGAATTGTAGTGATAGGCGTTTTTAAATCGTGAGAAATGTCTGCGAGCATTTGCTTTTTGCTTTCTTCCAATCTCGTCATTTCTCTATTTTTCTGCTCTAATTCTTCGGCCGTTTTCCTTAAGTCTTCACTCATTTCCTTATACTTGATGGACCCTCTTATAATAAAAGGAAGGATGCTTCCACCGAATATCGGTGGACCTAGATTTAGAACACCGTAATATTCTCCGGTAAGGGCAACTTGATATATTAGGATTAAGCCAAAAAATGTGAACAGACCGCACACAATATACAGCCATTGAATCGGGAGTCGCACGATCTGGTACACAGGAATGAAGATCATATAAATATACATTGGATCATACATAAACCCAAATACTAGAATAATTGAAACTTGGACAAGAACAAATGTACGAATATGCTGAGGGCTCCAGTACGCTTGCCGGTGTGCAGCAACAAATACCGCTAGTATCAACAAGCCAATTAGTAATTTTTCCTGTGATTCTTGAAATAAAAAAAAGAGCGGAAAGATCAGGTTCGCTATGTATAAAAACGGGATAATCCCCTCTTTTTCAGGAAATATCCGATAGAGCATTTTTTTCATTATTCTCTTCCTCATATGTTTCTATTTTTGGTCGACAAATTTATAGCCTAATCCTCTAATCGTTTTTATATAAATTGGTTTTTTCGGATTTTCCTCGAGCTTTTCTCGTAGCTTTGAGATATGGACATTGATCGTGTTGTCCTCCTCGCCACCCATGTAGTAATCATTCCATGCTTTTTCAAAGATTTGTTGTTTTGTATACACCCTTCCAGGTGAACTCATTAACAATTCAAGTATGCGATATTCGATTTTTGTGAGTGTGATGGTGGCGTTACCTTTCATCACGGAATAGGTGCTTTCATCTAAGATGAGGTTACCCACTTTAATTTGTAGGTTTTCATGTGGGGCTTCCGGCTCCTGCTTGTAGCTATAACTTCTTCTAAGTTGAGCCTGAACCCTTGCGATTACTTCTAGCGGATTAAATGGCTTTGGAATGAAGTCGTCTGCTCCAAGTCCGAGCCCAAGTATTTTATCGTTATCTTCATTCTTAGCAGAAATGATAATGATTGGGATATGCAGGTCCTGTCTCACTTGTTTAATAAGTTGATAACCATTAACGTATGGCATCATTAGGTCAACCAGCATCAGATCGATGCTTTCTTTTTGAATAAGTTGTAATGCCTCAAGACCGTCAAAGGCTTCTAGAATTCTATAATTCTCTTTTTCCAAATAAAGACTCAGCAGCTCAACAATATCCGGCTGGTCATCCACAATTAAAATCGTACGACTCATCAGCGCGTCCCCTTCCAAACAATTCCATTTTGTTTTTAGTATAACAAAATCAATGGGTTCCCGCGTGATTTTTTTTAGGCGATGATAGTTTGGGACGTGATTAGGCTATCTTTTACTTTTGCTTTGACTGGAAGATCCTGCGTGAGTTGCATGCTCTAGCTTTTATCGGGCTAGCATGCACTGCGATATACTTGTTGCGGTACATGCTTGGGTTGTTTTCGTTCAAGCTAGTAACGCAAAACTCTTCTTGACGTACACTCTCCTCGGTTTTTCACCCTAGGTTTGTAACGCAAGATGCTCCTTGACGTACATGCTCCTCGGTTTTTCGACCCAGCTTGTACCGCTAGACGCTCCTTGACGTACATGCTCCTCGGTTTTTTGCCTTAGCTTGTACCACTAGATTTTTATCGCGTGACATTTGGATAATCCTGTAAATACTAATGTGATAAAAATACTTTATGTCAACACTTTTGGAATCTACTGTAAAAACCCACACTTCTCCCCCCATCCCCAATCAAACAAAAAAGCCGCCCAGTTCATCAGTTTTCACTGACTGTCTGAACAGCTTTCATATGCCACCTTATTTTAATTCAGTTAAGATTTCTTCGATTTTAGCAAGCTCAGATTGTAAGCCGCCACCGCTTAGGTACCAGAGTACGCCATCTAAATACACAATTTTTTTGTTTTGATACGCTTTTGTTTTTTGGATGATTTTATTTTCCATATCTTTATCGATATTGGATTCGCCGCCTACCGCTGCAGTACGGTCGATTACAAATAATACTTCTGGATCAAGTTCAAGAATAGCTTCAAATCCAAAGTTTGATCCGTGAGAAGAAGCTGTAATGTCTTCTGTTACTGGCTTAAAGCCGTAATTATCATAAATGTAGGCAAAGCGTGAGTTTGTGGAAAAGCCTGATAGTTTTCCTTCATTGTACATGGTCACTAAAGAAGTTTCATAGTTAGCTGATAATGCCTTTACTTCTTCTAAAGCTGAATCGATTTTAGCTTTGTATTCTTTTGCTTCTGCTTCTTTGTCAAACATTTTTGCGGCTACATCTACAGAAGCTAGGAATGTGTTCCAATAGTTATTCTGGTCTGTACCCACAAATACAACAGGTGCGATTTCTCGTAAGTCCTCATAGTATGGTGCTTGTCGACCAGAAATGAAAATAACGTCTGGGCCAATTTCTGCAATATCCTCAAGTAATGGTTCTTTTAAGGTTCCCACATTCACATAATCATCGCCTGCATACTCTTCTAGGTTTTCTGGTAAGCTTGAATCCTGTGGTACCCCTACCACACCTTCAACACCGAGCGCATCTAATGTATCTAGGAATCCATAATCAAAAACCACCATTTTTTCTGGCATAGATTCAAAAGTAACATCTTCAAAGTTAACCGTACCTGCTTCTTCACTTTCAGCTGATGTGGTTGTCGGAGAAACCGTCATTGGGTATTGCCCTGCTTCGAATGTTGCTTGTTCTCCAGCTACACTATCCTTTGTTTTTTCCTTTGTCGCCTCATCGTCATTCCCGCATGCGGTCAATGTTAACGTAAGGGCTAAAGCTGCACTTGCTAATTTCCACATTTTCATATAAGTCCTCTCCTTTTAAAAAGGTATGTATTTTAAAAATATAATGAGAATCATTATCATTGATAACAATTCTCATTATAGAGTCAGAACGAACTTCCGTCAATACAAAATGAACAAAATTTTTTTATTTATTTTAGGATGTGCTAACAGACACATTTGAATCCTTCTCGGTAGTATCATGTATCATTCCAATAAACTTTATAAAAAAACCTAGAGACTTTATCCTCTAGGTCTTATGCGTGTGAATTAAAGTAGACGCAAATGCGACAACCGTTTTGTTCCTGGATTGGAATATCCATATCGTAGATTTCACGTAAAGCATCAGAATTAATAATTTCATGGGTTGGCCCATTTTTAACAAGTTTGCCGTCTTTCAATGCGACAATTCGATCTGAATACACAGAGGCGAAATTAATATCATGCAAGACAATCACAACCGTTTTGCCAAGCTCATCGACAAGCTTGCGCAAAATCTTCATAATTTGGACCGAGTGCTTCATATCTAAGTTGTTTAGTGGCTCGTCAAGCAACACATAGTCTGTATCCTGTGCAATAACCATTGCAATAAAGGCACGTTGTCTTTGTCCACCTGATAATTCATCTAAATAATGATCCTCGATATCTGTTAAATTCATATATTCAAGAGCCTGGTTAATGAATTTCTCATCCTCATCTGTCAGGCGTCCCTTTGAATATGGATAACGCCCAAACGCGACAAGCTCACGAATGGTTAAACGGACATTTAAATAGTTGGATTGCTTTAAAATGGAAACGCGCTTTGCAAACTCAGATGATTTCCACTTTTTCACATTGTTTTTATCAAGCAAAACTTCCCCAGTATCAGCATCTAATAATCGACTTACCATAGACAGAAGCGTGGATTTACCTGCACCGTTCGGTCCGATAAACGACGTAATCGTCCCCGGCTCAATATTGATAGACACATCTTCGACAACAGGTTTTTTTCCAAAATACTTCGATAATCCTTTGATTTCAATCATCATGCTGACCTACTTTCTTTTAATAGTAAGAAGATGAAGTAAATACCACCGATAAAGTTAATGATGACACTTAATGTGGTACGTAATTCAAAAATATGTTCAACAAGGAACTGACCACCAACAAGGGCGATAATACTCATTAAGCTTGCCCCGAGAATTAAAATCGAGTGTTTATATGTGGTTAAGAATTGATACGCTAGGTTCGCGACAATTAAACCGAAAAATGTAATTGGACCAACTAAGGCAGTTGATGTCGCTATCAACACAGATGATAGAATGAGAATATTCATTACCATCCGGTCATAATTGACACCGAGATTCATCGCATTTTCACGGCCAAGTGACATGACATCTAACTTATCCAAGATGAAATAGCCGTAAATAAAAGCAAGAAGTAATATACCAATTGCTATATATAAAAGCTCAGCTTTTACGTTTGTAAAGGTTGCAAATAACCGACTTTGTAGACTTAAATATTCAACTGGGTCAATCATCACCTGTAAAAATGTGACGAGACTTCCTAATAGAGTTCCGATAATCATCCCGATTAAGAGAAGTAAAAAGATCGGATGTTTGTCGGACCGGAATAAGAAACGATATAAGATAAGTGCGAATAATACCATTGCGATAATGGCTGCACCAAAGTTTAAATACTTATTAATTACCCAAATTGACAGTGAACCTGCAAAGAAATAGATTAACGTTTGAACGACCTCATACATTGAGTCTAGACCCATCATCGATGGCGTTAATATCCGGTTTTGTGTAATTGTTTGGAACACAACGGTCGAATACGAAATCGCAATTCCAGTTACAATCATGGCCGTAACGCGGGTCATCCGTTTTGGGAAGGCATAATCAAAGCCACCTTTTAAATCATAAAATCCATATAGCAAAATGCATATAATTGCAACGACAGCTAATAGAATTAATTTTCGACTATTTCGCATATGCTCTCCCCCTAAATAACATGATTAAGAAGATCGCACTGCCAATAACCGCAACCGTTACATTGACCGGAATCTCGTAAGGATGGACAATGACTCTACCTAAAATATCACAGATTAATAGGAACACTACACCTAATGCCGCTGTATGAGGAATCGTCTTTCGTAAATTATCCCCTAAATAAAGCGATACAATATTCGGTACAATTAATCCTAAAAATGGAATGACTCCAACCGTCAACACAACTGTTGTTGAAATAATAGCAACTAGGACAAGGCCAATATTTAGAACAACTTTATAGCTTAAGCCAAGGTTCTTCGCAAAGTCCTCACCCATTCCAGCAACTGTAAATTTATTTGCAAAAATATACGCCAAAATAACAGCCGGAATTGCTACATATAAAAGCTCATAACGACCTGCAATCACCAAAGTGAAGCTTCCCATTAACCAAGATGAAATGTTTTGGATTAAGTCTGCTTCATAGGCAAAAAATGTCGCGATGGAAGACAAGATATTTCCGTACATAATCCCGATTAAGGGAACGAAAATGGCATCCTTAAATTTAATTTTATCTAGAATTTGCATAAAAATGAGTGTACCCACTAATGCAAACGCAAAGCTAAATATAATCTGTTGTGTATAGGTTACATTTGTAAAGAACAGCATTGAAAGCAAGATCCCTAGCTTTGCTGCATCTAATGTGCCAGCCGTTGTTGGGGATACGAATTTATTTCTACTTAAGCTTTGCATAATTAATCCTGCAATACTCATCCCTGCCCCCGCTAATATGATCGCCATTAATCGAGGAACCCGACTAATCAGGAATATCTGTGTTTCATCTGATTCCCAATCCAGTAAATCCATCGGTGTTATATTAATAGCGCCAATAAATAGCGAAACAAAGGAGAGAATAATGCCAGCGATTATTAACATCCATAGTCTCATTAGTAAATCCTCATAACATGTATTTTCTTAGCAGATAAATGAAAACGATTATCATTACTAATAACTTCATTATAAGTAAAGAATATTATAAAATCAACCTACAAATAGGAATACGAGTGGTTTCATACTCACCACCCGTATCCATTCCAAACGCTATTCTCATATGTCTTCTAGCGATACCCGGGTGTGGTTTCCAACTTTTAATTCACAAATTCTTCATAATTAAAAGAGGTTTTCTTTTATGTAAGTAAGAGCCTCTTCAACATGCCCTTTAACGGACACTTTGCGCCATTCTTTCACGAGATTTCCTTCTTTATCAATAATGAAGGTGGATCGCTCAATCCCCATGTATTCCTTACCAAAGTTTTTCTTCAACTTCCAGACTCCATACTTCTCAGCTACTTCATGCTCTTCATCGACTAGTAATAAAAATGGAAGATCATATTTATCTATGAATTTTTTGTGACGATCGAGTGAATCCGTGCTCACACCAAGTATCACAGTATCAAGCCCGCTAAAGCTTTCGTGTGCGTCTCTGAAATCACAAGCCTCTGTCGTGCATCCTGGTGTCATATCCTTTGGGTAAAAATAAAGTACGACATTCTTCCCTTTAAAATCTGCTAATGAAACGGTTTCCCCGTTGCTTGCTGTTGCAGTAAATTCAGGTGCCTTTTTCCCAATATCAATTGTCATAGTGTGTACCTCCTGTTTTTTGCCTAATCAAATGCGCCTTGGCGTATTTGCGCCCAGTTATATTTCGAGGTTGCTCGAAAAACTTCCTCTAAAAAAACTGTGGCATCCGCCGGAGGCATTAAGTTTATTCAGAATTACCGAATGAACTTAATATAAGGTTACATAATTTCGAATCGATATACAAATATACTGGATTTGTTCCTATTAGAATTAGTGCTAAAATAGAAATGTTGAGTTAAAAGCTAGGAGGATTATATGAAATGAATCATTCAAAATCAGAAGAATTATATAGTGAAGCACTGGAGCATATCGTTGGCGGTGTAAACAGTCCATCACGTTCATACAAAGCAGTTGGCGGTGGTGCACCAGTGGCGATGGAACGTGGGAAAGGTGCCTATTTTTGGGATGTAGACGGAAATAAATACATAGATTATCTAGCAGCATACGGTCCTATCATTACCGGCCATGCTCACCCACATATTACCGAGGCGATTACAAAGGCTGCGGAAACCGGTGTGTTGTACGGAACTCCAACACCACATGAAGTGAAGTTTGCGAAAATGCTGAAGGAAGCCATGCCAGGAATGGACAAAGTTCGTTTTGTGAACTCAGGAACGGAAGCAGTGATGACGACGATTCGCGTTGCACGTGCTTATACAAACAGAACAAAAATCATTAAATTTGCTGGCTGTTATCACGGGCATTCTGACCTTGTACTTGTGGCAGCTGGATCAGGTCCATCCACACTTGGTACTCCAGATTCTGCCGGTGTTCCAAAGAGCATTGCACAAGAGGTGATCACCGTTCCATTCAATGATATTGAGCCTTTTAAAGAGGCACTTGCAAAATGGGGTTCTGAAATTGCGGGTGTTCTTGTTGAACCAATCGTCGGTAACTTCGGTATCGTAGAACCGAAGGAAGGCTTTTTAGAGCAAGTACTTGAGCTTTCTCATGAAGCTGGTGCGCTTGTTATATTTGATGAAGTGATTACGGCCTTCCGCTTTATGTATGGTGGCGCTCAAAATCTATTAGGAATTACACCTGATTTAACCGCACTTGGAAAAATCATTGGGGGCGGACTTCCAATTGGAGCATACGGCGGGAAAAAGGAAATTATGGAACAGGTTGCTCCACTTGGCCCTGCTTATCAAGCTGGAACGATGGCCGGAAATCCTGCTTCAATGCTTTCTGGAATCGCATGCCTCGAGATCCTTCAAGAAGAGGGCTTATATGAAAAATTAGACCAACTTGGTGCAATGCTTGAAGAAGGAATTCTAAAGCATGCGAATGCCTACAATGTGCCAATTACCATTAATCGCTTAAAGGGTGCTTTAACTGTTTTCTTTACGGAGGAAAAAGTTGAAAACTATGAGCAGGCTGAGAATACGGACGGAGAAATGTTCGGCCGCTTCTTTAAATTGATGCTAAGCCAGGGGATTAATCTTGCCCCATCCAAATATGAAGCATGGTTCCTCACCATTGCTCATACCGAAGAAGATATTGTGGAGACATTAAAAGCTGTTGAATATGCATTTAAAAATTTATAATGAGTTGAGAGAACCTGCCGTAGCGGCAGGTTTTTTTGTACATTGCGATGTAGTGGCAGTATTTTTCGGAAAATGGCAGTATTTCATTTCACTACTATCCTCCAGGGTCCAAGCGATGCTGATTTCATCCTTTTACTAGGACATGTTTCCCTTGCTATACGCATAAAATCATTGTATGATACAGTATTGGTTTTAGATTATGGAAAAAAGCTAATATAAGAGGATGTTTAAACACAAACTTTTAGGAAACAGCTTTTTATAGAAAGGATTCGAAACAATGAAATTTGGTGCCCGCATGCTAAAAACGGGAATTGCCATTACCCTTGCTTTAATGTTAGCAAAGCTTTTACAATTGCCATCGCCAGTCTTTGCCGGGATTGCAGCTGTTTTTGCAATTCAACCTTCGATCTACCGCTCGTATTTAACGGTGATTGAGCAAGTTCAGGCAAACTTGATTGGGGCGTTCTTTGCCATACTTTTTGGAATGTATTTTGGTAATAATGCATTTATTATTGGACTAACCGTCGTTCTGGTTATTGCAATTAACCTAAGGTTTAAGATGGAAAAAACAATCTCTGTTGCAATCGTAACTGTTATCGCCATCATGGAAAGTCCAAGTGAACAGTTCTTCGAATTTGCAAGCCTGCGATTTCTCGCAATTTTATTAGGGATTTTATCGGCATTTGTAGTCAATCTTGTTTTTCTCCCACCTAAATATGAGAAAAAACTATATGACGCCATCGTTGAGCAATGTGAGGAAATCTTTAAGTGGGTGCGCGTGAGTACAAGACATGCTTCTGAGTACAATACATTGAAGGACGATATAGATAAAATAAAAGAAAACATCATTCACATTGACCAATTATTCCTCCTCTACAAAGAGGAACGAAATTACTTTAAAAAGGTAGAATATGAAAAGTCCAGAAAGCTTGTTTTGTTCCGACAGATGATTGTGTGTACGAACCGAGCCCTGGACACACTGAAACGATTGCACAGGCATGAAAATGAGATTCAAGAATTACCGATTCGCTTCCAGCAATTTTTCATAAAGGAAATAGATGATCTCATCCATCTTCATGAGCAGATTTTATTAAAGTTTGTTGGGAAGGTAAATGATCAAGCGCCTAAGGAATTAAAGCAGGACTTTGAATTTGACCGCAAAAAAGTCATTGATACCTTATTTAACCAACAACAACTAATGGATGAGGAAAATGAAGAAACCTGGTATCACCTGATGACACTAGTATCGGCGATCTTTGAGTACTCGGAACAGCTCGAGAGATTAGATACTTTGGTAGAAAGCTTTCAAAACTTCCATAACGAAGTGATTGTGGAGGAAGCAAATAAAGAGTAAAACAGCTAACACAGGTTAGCTGTTTTTTATTGTTTCATTTTGGGGTCAAGTGCGTCTCGCAATCCATCCCCCATTAAATTAAATCCAAGCACGGTCAGCATGATGGCAATCCCCGGAAAAATCATCGTCCACGGAGCCTGTGTTAGGTAATTCTTTGAATCAGCTAGCATTTTACCCCATTCAGGATTTGGCGGCTGTGCGCCCATTCCTAGAAAACCAAGTGCAGCCGCTTCAATAATCGCTGTCGCAATGGCCAATGATGCCTGAACGATAATCGGTGCCATACTATTGGGCAAAATATGATGAAATAAAATTCTCCGGTCCTTCATCCCAACAGCCTTTGCCGCCGTTATATATTCTTCTTCTTTTACACTTAACACCCTCGATCGAATCAATCTTCCGAAGTTTGGAACATTGATGATGGCAATCGCAATCAACGCATTGCGCAGTGAAGGTCCAAGAATCGCAACAATGGCTAGTGCTAGTAAAATACTTGGGAAGGCTAATAAAATATCAAATATACGACTAATTAAGTTGTCTACCCATCGGCCGTAATATCCCGCAAGTATACCAAGCAAACTTCCAACGATTGCAGACCCCATTACAGCAAAGAAGCCCACCCTCAATGAAATTCTAGCCCCATAGATAATTCTTGATAAGATGTCCCTTCCAAAGTCATCGGTTCCAAGCCAATGATCACCTGATGGCGGCTGAAGCCGATTTGCAAGATTTTTTTCATCAATTCCTTGAGGAGCGATGAGCGGTGCAAAAATGGCTAGTATGATAAAAAAGAAAACAATGCAGGTCCCGATAAGGGCTAGTTTATTTTTTCGAAAGCTGCGCCACGCTTCCTTCCATGGTGACACAGCCCCATCACTTTTATTCAAGGTTACATCACTTTGTACTAACTCGGCCATCGAATCCCCCTCCCTTTTTAACGATATTTAATGCGCGGATCAATAACCGCATATAGTAGGTCTACGATTAAGTTAATAAAAACAAAGAAGGTGGCAACTACTAAAATTCCTGACTGAATCACAGGATAGTCGCGGTAATTGATGGCTTCATATATATAACGTCCAATCCCTGGCCAGCCAAAAATAGTTTCCGTCAGAATGGCTCCCCCAAGCAGTAAACCGGTTTGTAAACCGATGACCGTTAAAACAGGGATTACGGCATTTTTCAAGGAGTGCTTGTACACGACCCAAAACATTTTGACTCCCTTTGCACGTGCAGTTCGCACAAAGTCTGAACGCATCACTTCAAGCATGCTCGAACGAGTAATCCGAGCGATTATTGCCATTGGAATGGTTGCTAGCGCGATACTTGGGAGTACTAAATGCTTTAAAACGGTTACAAATTGGTCAGTTCTCCCGTTTAGTAATGTATCGATTAAATAGAGGCTTGTGACCGAATCAACAGGGTCCCTTACGTTTTCTCTGCCGGTTGTTGGCAGTAAATCGAGCTGCAATGCAAACGCCCATTGCTCCATTAATCCCAACCAAAATATGGGCATCGATACCCCGATTAAGGCAAGGATCATTGCAATATAATCAAACCAAGAATTTTGAAACCATGCACTTATGATACCTGCGTTAACTCCTATTACAATTGCAATAATCATGGCTACAATCGTTAACTCGATTGTTGCTGCAAGATAGGGCCATATCTCTTCACTTATGGGCGTCTTCGTCCGTATCGATTCTCCTAAATCTCCGGTTAATAGTCCCTTGATATACTCGAAATATTGGATGTACAATGGTTGGTCAAGACCAAGCTTTGTGGTGAGGGCCGCAATTGACTCCGCGGTAGCACGCTGGCCAAGCATAATTTGGGCCGGATTCCCCGGGATAAGATGAATAATCGAAAAAACAACGAGGGTCATGCCGATCAGTACAGGAATGACCATTCCGATTCTTCGCAGCGTATATGTGAACAAGGTAATCACCTCTTTTAAATTAGACGTTAAAGGGGAGCAACAAAACTCCCCCTTAACAAATCTCAAATTCTATTCGAACTCCACCTTCGTTAAAATATCCGAACCAGTTGGGTGTGGCAGTAACCCTTTAAGATTTTTCTTACCTGCCAACAATGGTGTTGAGTGAACAAGTGGTGCCCATGGTGAATCCTCATGGATGATTTCCTGTGCCTTTTTATATAGTTCATTACGTTGTTCTTGATCAGGAATGGTTTGGGCTTCAATTAAAATATCGTGAAGCTCATCATTGCTGTAAAATGAATAGTTATTGCTGCCAATGCTGTCTTTATCTAATAACGTATAGATAAAGTTATCTGGGTCCCCATTGTCCCCTGTCCAACCTAGCATATAAGCATCGAACTCACCTTTGGCGGCTTGCTCTAAATACGTTCCCCAGTCAACCGATTTAATTTCTGCTTTTACGCCAATTTCTGCAAAACTGGATTGAATGACTTCTGCTACCTTCATTCCATCCGGCATATAAGGTCGTGGTACTGGCATGGCCCAAAGTTCCATTTCAAATCCATCCGGATAGCCTGCTTCCACCAATAATTCCTTTGCTTTTTCTAAATCATATGGATAGGGTTCAATCTCATCATTGTAGCCTTCTAATGCTGGTGGAAGCGGATTTTTTGCTGGTTCTGCAAGTCCGCCATAAAACGCCTCAATAATTCCTTCTTTATCAATGGCATGGTGAAGTGCTTGACGAACAAGTTTATTATCAAATGGTGGTCTATTAACAGTAAAACCTAAGTATCCAACGTTCATAGAAGGACGCTCAAACGTTTGCAAATCCGGATTGCCTTGAATTTGTTCAAGGTCAGATGGGTTCACTCCATCCATTAAATCGATTTCCCCTGCAAGCAAGGCATTTAAGCGTGCTGAGTTTTCTGGGATAGATCGAAAAATAACCTTCTCTAGCTTCGGATAGCCTTCCATCCAATAATCAGGATTCTTTTCTAACGTAATTCTGTCATTTTCTTTCCATTCCACAAATTTGAATGGACCCGTTCCTACTGGGTTCTTCATGAAATTATCACCATGCTCCTCAAGCGCAGCCGGGCTTGCAATACCAAATGGAGACATGGCCAAGTTCTTTAAGAATGGTGCTTGTGGACGATTTAATGTAAATTTCACCGTATAGTCGTCTTCGGCTACAACTTCTTTAATCACATGACCTTCATCGCCTTTAAATCCGCCAAACATCGTGTAGTAAGGGAATTGCTCTGCATCTCCATTCATCCACCGCTCGAAGTTCTTAACAACTGCTTCGGCATTAAAATCGGTGCCATCATGGAATTTTACACCTTCACGCAGCTTTAACGTATATTCAAGACCATCATCAGAGGGTGTCCAATCAGTTGCAAGTCCTGGTTGTAAAGTTGTATCTTGCTCTCCATAGTTAATTAACGTTTCAAAGATATTCACCGTGACTTTGAAGGTTTCCCCTTCTGTTGTTGTAATCGGGTCTAAAGAGACAGAGTCCCCTCCACGCCCGAATACAAGTTCCGTTTGGACTTCGGCTGATGGTATTTCTCCCGTTGGCTTCTCTCCCTTATTCGGACTTTCATTTCCTTTTTCACTTCCTCCACTGCAGCCAACTAATGCTGTTGAGACTAGGAGTAGGAATAGAAATGAGAGTAATACGCCTTTCCTCTTAAACAAAGAAATTCCCCCTTAAAAGCATTATTTTTTTATCATGAATGTTGCGAGTCATTCAAAAACTGAACCTCCATTAATAGAGATGACAGGCAACAAAATGACCTTCTTCTACTTCCTTAAACTCTGGGCGTGTCGTTTTGCAAATCTCCATGCAGCTCCGACATCTAGTATGGAACGCACATCCTGCAGGTGGGTTGGAGGGGCTTGGGATCTCTCCGGTAATTCCAGCTGTCTCGTTTTTATAATCAGGGTCTGGAATCGGCACCGCTTCTAGCAGTGCTTCTGTGTATGGATGAAGAGGCTTGTTATAGAGCTTCTCACTATCGGTCAATTCTATGATTCTTCCTAAATACATGACACCCACTCTATCACTTATATGCCGCACTACCCCTAAATCATGTGCAATAAAAATATAGGTCAAGCCATATTTCTTTTGTAAATCTTCCATGAGGTTTAGCACCTGTGACTTAATAGATACATCAAGTGCAGATACAGGCTCGTCTGCAATAATTAAGGATGGATTCGTCATTAATGCCTTTGCAATACCAATACGTTGACGCTGACCTCCACTAAATTGATGCGGATATCGTTTCGCATGATAACTACTTAACCCTACGACCTCTAGCATTTCTTGTACCCTGCGTTTTCTTTCCTTTTTATCGCCAATCCCATGAACAATCAAGGGTTCCTCTAGTATTTGTTCGACTGTATGCCTCGGATTAAGGGATGCATATGGATCCTGAAAGATGATTTGCATGTCACGCCTTAGCTTTCTCATCTCAAGTTTTGATAGATTTGTAACATCCTTCTCATTAAATAGAACCTGGCCTTCCGTTGGTTCCAACAGCCGTAAAATCAGTCTTCCAGTTGTAGACTTTCCACATCCACTTTCCCCAACGATTCCAAGTGTTTCGCCCTTTTTCACAAAAAAGGAAAGTCCATCAACCGCCTTTACATCTCCTATCTTTTTTCCAAACACGCCACCCTTAATCGGAAAATACTTCTTTAAATTATGGACTTGTAGTAAAGGCTGTGTCATGATTGGTTTCCTCCCCTTTGGTTTGTAAAAAGCAGCGAACACGATGCCCCTTTTTATCAACATCGTAAAGCTCAGGATTTTCTGAGAAGCATCGTTCATACGCATACTCACAGCGTTCTGCAAACCGACATCCTTGTGTAATCGAACCTGGCCTTGGTACATTCCCAGGAATTGAATAAAGCCGCTCATTTTTATTGCGGATGTCGGGTACTGATTTTAATAGTCCTTTTGTATAGGGATGCTTTGGATGTTTAAAAATGGACGAGACTTTCCCTTCTTCCACAATCTTTCCGGCATACATGACAACGACTCTTTCACAAATTTGCGCAACGACGCCTAAATCATGCGTGATTAACATAATGGCCGTAGTCATTTCGACGTTCAATTCTTTCATCAGCTTTAAAATTTGGGATTGGATTGTTACATCCAAGGCAGTTGTCGGCTCATCTGCAATTAATAGTTTTGGGTTGCAGGCCATTGCCATCGCAATCATCACTCGCTGGCGCATGCCTCCTGAGAGTTGATGAGGATAGTCAAGTATTAATTCTTCTGCACGTGGGAGACCCACCCGTTTCATGATTTCAATCGCTCTTGCACGGGACTTTTTCTTATCCCATTTCAAATGAATTTTGATCCCCTCTATCATTTGATCACCAATCGTAAAAAGGGGATTAAGAGATGTCATCGGCTCCTGAAAAATCATCGCAATGTCATTGCCTCTAATTTGACGCATCTGTTTCTCAGTGAAATGAACGAGATTATCTCCATTAAACAGAATCTCACCGTCCACAATTTTTCCGTGAGGAGAAGGAACTAGTCCCATTATCGATAATGATGTGACGCTCTTTCCGCATCCTGATTCTCCGACTACTCCTAAGATTTCACCTTCGTTTATATGTAAAGTAATATCGTCAACTGCTGGTATTTCCCCTTCATCCGTAAAGAAGGAGGTACGTAGACCTTTTACCTCAATTATTTTTTCACCCATCACTTACACCTGCCTTTACAAGAAGTTTTATTAAAAAGTTGTCTTAATTATTACCTCAATGTAAAAAAAGGGTTCGAGTTTCGAATGAAATCTTCCGCTATTATCCGACATCATTTCCCTGGAAATAACAAATAACGCCTGAGAGGCGTAAGTGCTGTCGAATCGAAGGATAAAAAAAAGACACGGAAATTTGCTTCCGTGTCTTTTAATCATCTAGTTGTTGTACCTGGAACAGGTCGTAATAATGTCCTTGTTTGCTCATTAATTCTGCATGTGTTCCGATTTCGACAATTTCCCCATGTTCGATGAGGACAATTTTATCTGCATGTGTAATGGTAGATAATCGGTGCGCAACAATGAAGGTCGTTCGATTTTTTGCAAGTTCCTCTAATGATTCCTGAATGAGGTGTTCACTTTCAAGGTCCAATGCTGAAGTCGCTTCATCCCAAATCAATAATGGTGGATTTTTTAAGAATACACGTGCAATCGCAATTCTTTGTTTTTGACCACCTGATAGTTTGACGCCTCTTTCCCCTACTTTTGTATCATAGCCGTGTGGTAGATTTTCGATGAACTCATGAGCATTCGCTGCTTTGGCTGCTTCAATGATTTCTTCATCCGTCGCCCCTGGTTTTCCTAATAGAATATTATGTTTAACCGATTCACTGAATAAGAAGGTATCTTGATGAACCATCCCGATTTTGTCACGAAGGCTCCTTACTTTATAGGAGCGTATATCCGTCCCATCTAATAGAATCCTTCCATCTGTCACATCATAAAACCTTGGAATCAAGCTAACGAGTGTCGATTTTCCGCCACCGCTCATTCCAACTAAGGCAACGGTTTCCCCGCTTTTAATATCTAAATTAATATTCTTCAATACGATTTGATCATCGTCATCATCCCCATAGGAGAAGGAGACATTATCAAAGTTCATATTTCCGGATACATACTTCAACTCAACCGCATTGGGACCATCTACAATATCATATTTTTCATCAATAAATTCAAAGACACGGTCCATTGACGCAAGTGCCTGTGTTAATGTTGTCGATGAATTCACCAGTCGTCTTAACGGATTATAAAGTCGATCTATATAGGCAACAAACGCAACTAGCGTACCGACTGTTAAATCCCCTTGAATGACCTGATACCCGGCATACCCGATCACTAGGAGTGGCGCGATATCGGTAATTGTATTTACAACTGCAAAGGTTTTTGCATTCCAGCTCGTATGGTCCAATGCCTTTTGCAGAAAATTGCTGTTTTGCTTATCAAACAGCTTTTGTTCATGGTCTTCAATTGCAAAGCTTCGAATTACAGGTATCCCTTGAACCCGTTCATGAAGATATCCTTGTACCTCCGCCAACGCCTGAGAGCGAGAGCGTGTCAGATGGCGCAATCTCCCATAAAAATACTTAATCGAAAATCCATAGAGTGGGAATAAAATGATGGACACGATTGTTAATGGAACATCTAGTGTCAGCATAATGCCAATCGCGATAAAAATGGTGAACAGATCGAGCCACAGGTTCATCAATCCGGTGATAACAAAGGTTTTCGTTTGTTCCACATCATGAATAACCCTAGATATCACTTCACCCGCTCTCGTGTTGGCATAATACCGAAGACTTAGTTTTTGAATATGATCAAACAGCTGATCCCGGATATCATAAAGAATCTTGCTGCCAACCCATTGTGCATAATATTGACGATAGTACTCAACAGGTGGTCGCAGGACAAGGAAAATGAATAACATGATTCCCATTGCGAGAAAAAGCTTTGATAGTTTTTCATCCTGCGTTATCTCTGCTGCGATAACATCATCCAGTACGTATTTCAGCAATAATGGTGTGAGCATCGGTATGGAAAATTTGATAATGCCAATGATGATCGTAATCAATATTTGAAACCGGTACGGCTTCACGAATTTCATATAACGTCTAGTACTCCCCAAACCTCTGACCTTCCTTCAAGTTGTAGTGCTAAAAATGTTGAAAACCTGTTGCTAGTTTCAACAGGTTTTGAGTAAACGATTAACTTCGATAGGTTAAATAGCGCTCGTACCACATATCAATAAAGTCTGGTGCGAAAGGACCCTTTCGTCCACGTATCCATTGGATGAGCTTGTCTACATTGTTTTTTAAAATCTTATCGATTACATCTGGATAATTCATTTCGCGACGGTGTTTTTCGTACTCATCCTCATCTAATAAAATGAATGTCATATCCGGGAATACTTTAATATCCAAATCATAATCAATATATTTCAATGCTTCATCATCGGAAATAAAAGGTGAACTGATATTACAATAATAATACACTCCGTCCTCACGAATCATTCCGATAATATTAAACCAATGGCGCGCATGAAAATAACATATAGCCGGTTCACGTGTAATCCAAGTACGACCGTCGGATTCTGTCACGGTTGTGCGATCATTGCCTCCAATGACAAGGCTTTGTGTACCTTTTAGCACTCTCGTTTCTTCCCAAACACGGTGAATATGGCCATTATGTTTATAACTATGGATTTGTATTTTGTCTCCTTCCATGGGAATACCCATTCTCTCTCCCTACTTTCACTTTGGACAGCTTTGTCTTATACATTTCATTTTTTATAGATGCAAGTCGTTTTTTGTAAATGCGAAAACTATCATATCTAAAGTATAAAAACAAAGAAAAACCTTTTTCTATTATTATAACGGTTCATCTAGCTTTTTAAAACAAAAGAGCCATCGGAAATTTTCGATGACTCTTTTTATTGTAATCAAATACGCCTTGGCGTATTTGTGCCCAGATTTTTTAGGGCCACACGAGGTGGGTCACAAAGACGAAGACATCAGGACGTGGCGTTCTTAGTCTTTGAACTAACGCTCGAAAAGTTCCTTTGAAAATCGCATGTCTTCGCCGGAGGCGTGAATTTATTCAGTTAGGTTATATTCCTAACTGAATAAATTCACACGGGTTGGTGCATTTTTTCCTGATAGGAACGGATCACTTCTTCTGTTTGCTTTTGGAATAAAACATGAATTTGCTCAAGTTCTTCCTGCATACGCTTAATCTCTTCTTGTATCGTTTCGAGCTCAGTCTCTTTTTGAAGTTCTAAAATTTGTGTTTCAAGTTCCTGGCATCTTTCAATTTCGGATTGAATGAAAAGGAGCTTGTCCATCGTTTTTAATTGTTCACCAACAAGGTCATTAAAATTGCTCATCTTGATATCCTCCTATTGTCTATGAACCTTCATTATCTTTATATCCTATTAGTTCTGTAAATAGACCCAATTTCCTTTGTCTTTGTATGTAGAGAAATAGGAGGTTTTGTCGTATAAAAAGGGAAATATTTCAGTTGGTTTATGAATGACTTTACTGCATTGAGCTCGCCCCCGAATGTCCTTCATGCCAACTACAAGTTTTCCGCACAAGCAAAAAACACTTCCAGCAAATGCTTGGAAGTGTTTTTGTGTTAAGTATTTTAAAACCGTGTTTATATTAGCCTTGGCCTTTGTTAGACTGTGACTGTTGGTTTTGGCGTCTTACTTCTTGAGCGTTTGTTTCGCTAGCAAACT
>NZ_JBALOV010000004.1:24891-82391 GCF_036965045.1 Bacillus sp. JJ1533
ACTCAGTACCGAATTGACCTCCAGCACCTTGAGATTGAGCGTTTTGTTGTCTTACTTGCTGAATGTTAGTTCCAGCAGAAGATTTGTTTGGTTGTTTAGCCATTATTATCACCTCCACGACAATTAATTTGTCCCAGAAGCAATATTAATATCCCTAAAAAATAATGAAATTAATTTTCAAATAAGTAGGATAATTTTTCATCTATTGGATAATCTTATTAATTGAACAAATGAATTAATATACGGGTTCAAAAAGGAGAAGGAAAAGGACCACGTCGACAAAAACGCCACATCCTGTGGCATTGTCGACACTAGCACGTCCTGTGCTTCGAAAGTTCAAGGCGGTGAAGCTTTGAGTACCGGAGCGTATGTAGTTAATACGTGAGGAACGGAAAAGCAAATCAACGCAGAAATTCGACGTGTCATTTTCACCGGACTTTTTGGACATCCGATAAAAAGGAGGGTAATTGAAGATGTATTCTGGTCGAGACATGACTCATTTATCAATGATCCCAAAAAATGAATGGAAGGAAAGCGAGCTTGCTTTTTTCCACCATTCCTTTCAACAAATTGTTCCATACTTGAATGCGGAGGGGCAATCCCTTCACCGTGAAATTGTTCAAGAAATCGAAGCCAGAGGCGGATTCCATCGTAACTATGACTACACGAGTGATATTAGGATGTCGTATGACACTGAATGAAAAAAGGAGCTTTCTCAGCGATTGAGAAAGCTTTTTAATATTTTTTGATGGGAAACCGGGAATGTATATTCCTCCAATTCCTCTAACGTGACAAGTTTTAAATGATCAGTTTCATTCTCCCACCCTTTGATTTTCCCTTCAAAAACAGTGATATTCCAAATCAAATGGGAAAATACATGCTGTATGGTTGTAAATGCTTGTCCAATCTTTGTATGGACTTTATATTCATTTATTAAAAAATCACTGAGCTGTTCCTTTGGTGCTTGAAGGTCTGCAATTGTTTCGTGATTTGGAAACTCCCATAGATTGGCTAATAATCCTTTTTCCGGACGTTTATGAATTAGAAATCGCCCTTCTTCATCTGTTAAAACTACAGCTGCCATTGATACAGCGGTTGGGGCTTTTTTCTTGCTTTTTACAGGGAGTTCTTTTTGAACCCCTTCTTCAAATGCACGACAATGCTCCCGAACTGGACATAAGAGGCAGGCGGGGTTCCCGGGAACACAAATCAATGCCCCTAACTCCATTAGCGATTGATTAAAAGCAGATGGATTTTCCTTCGAAATGATTTCTCTCACAATGTCTTCAAACAATTGACGAGTTTTTGGTTTAGCGATATCATCCCAAACGGATAAAATTCTTGAAAGTACACGCATCACATTACCGTCAACAGCAGGCTCTGGTATTCCATAAGCAATACTTAAAATGGCCCCAGTTGTATAGGGTCCGACGCCTTTTAGACTCGATATTTCCTGGACAGTGTTTGGTACTTTACCGTCATACTCTGCCGCTACTTCTTTTACCGCGGCATGGAGGTTTCTCACTCGTGAATAGTAGCCCAAGCCTTCCCATGCTTTGAGTACTTTTTCTTCCTCTGCTTCAGCCAAATCCTCGATGGTGGGAAATTTCGAAATGAAATTTTCAAAATAAGGAATAACGGTATCTACTCTTGTTTGTTGAAGCATGATTTCAGAAACCCATACTTTATACGGATCCTGATCCTGCCTCCAAGGAAGGTCCCTTTGTTCTTCTTCAAACCACTCAATAAGGTCCTTTTGAAACCCATTTTTCGAAAAATTTTCTAACATTTTCATTTATTCATACCATTCCCTCTCCCAAGGTGTTATTATTAATCAAAATACGCCTTGGCGTATTTGAGCCCGATTTTTTTCGAGCTTGCTCGAAAAGTTTCATTTGAAAAATCGTGGCATCCGCCGGAGGCTTTCACTTTATTCAGCTGTAGTGAACTTCAGCTGAATAAAGTGAAAATAATTTATCTAAAAAAGTGATTGTTGGTTACTCTAATCTTAGAGAAGTATCAAAAAAGGAGGTTCCATTTTTGGATACAGGAACACATGTCGTCATGGGTCTTGCTTTAGGTGGTATTGCCACTCTTGACCCAGTCGTTACAGTCAACCCCGCTACTACTCATGCTGTTCTCTTTGGAACGCTAATTGGTTCACAGGCACCGGACCTTGATACCATTCTTAAATTGCGGAACAATGCACAATATATAAAAAATCACCGTGGGATTACACATTCCATTCCGGCCGTATTGCTATGGCCAATCTTGATTACAGGAGCCCTTTTATTCTTTTTCCCGGAAGCGAATCTTCTACATCTTTGGATGTGGACCTTCATTGGGGTAATTCTCCATGTATTCGTTGATATTTTCAATGCGTATGGAACCCAGGCTTTGCGACCCTTTTCACATAAATGGGTGGCGCTAGGCGTTATCAATACTTTTGACCCCTTTATTTTCTTGATTCATTTAGCAGGAATTGTTGTGTGGAAACTTGGCTTGCATCCTGGGATTACTTTCTTTTCGATCTATTTCATTCTTTTTGTATATTATATCATCCGGTTTCGAATGCGGAATAACGTTGAAGCAGCGGTTCGTGCTAGAATCGATGAGGATATCACAGAAATCATCATTTCGCCAACCTATCGCTTTAATCAATGGCATATTGCAATCGTGACTGAAAAATATTTTTATGTCGCACGCGCCAAAAACAATGAAATTATTATACACGATCAATTTGCAAAACGCCCAATTCCTGATACTCCAGTGGTAAATGCTGCACGAAAAGACAAGAACTTGGCGGCATTCCTTCACTTTTCACCTATTTATCGCTGGGAAATCGATGAGTATGACGATCATTACGAGGTTCGTTTTATTGATCTTCGTTATCGAAGCAAAGGGCATTATCCTTTTGTTGCGGTCGTTCAGTTAGACCTTGATTTAAACATTATAACATCCTATACCGGCTGGATTTTCAGCGAGGAAAAGCTTCGGAAAAAACTTGAGCTTATTCCAAGCTAACCCATTTTTCCCCATAACAACCTTTGTTATGGGGATTTCCATTAATTCACGTCATCCATTTTACATGTAAACAAGAGAAGTTCACCATACTAGTAATACGTGTTTAAAGGGAGAGAACTCCCTTTATGCACGACGTCCAAATGCCCTTTTAGGAGGTATTCGTATGCGGAACAAGAAACGAGGATTCCCGAATCAGAATCGTAATAAGTTTCAAGGTGAGCCAAGAGCAAAGGCTGAATACGCTTCAACAAGAGCAGATGGTTCCATTAACACACATCCACAGGAGCGAATGAAAGCTTCAAGTGAACGACACGATTTTTAAGTTCTTAAGAACAAAGACTAAGAACGACACAAACCCACCTCGTGTGGGCCTAAAAATCGACTCGAGTACAACTTGGAGGTGCGTGTAATGGGTAAAAAAGGATATAAACGAAATGAATATAACAATCCTTTCCAACAAGCATGGGCTAATCCGAAACATGCTTGGGCCCAGGTGAATGGAGAAACAAGACTGACCCAAAACCTCATCATCTTAGAGCGTGAAACTAGAAAACGCTCCTAGCACTAATAAAACCAGAGAGATCCCCTCTCTGGTTTTATTCTCGAATCAGTAATGAAATCGGTAATGCCTCTTCTTTGTCTTCTTGCCCGACACGATGCCCCCAGGCAAATACTCCGTTGAGATAGTGAATTTTAAAATAACTGCCAGGGTCGCCATCAATTTCATAGGTTTCACCCTTTTTAAAATCCTCGGGATTAAGCATATACGCTTTTGCCATCGAAGCTTTTCGTTCAAGGACGGCAAGTTCATTCACAATCCCAAGTTGTTCTGCCTTTCGTGCTTGTTCTTTTAAATTGGCAATTTCCTGTCTTAATTCATATTCTGTCATTTGACTATATCGTTTTTCTTGCATCTTTAGTTCTCTCCATCCTTTATATCTTCAATCAATCGCTCAATCATATCCAAGTCAAAGCCTTTTCGGAAAAGGGCTTGCTTCATTTTTTGTTCATATTCCCATCCATCCAGTTTTTCATATTTACGATGAGCTTTCATACCATTATGCTTAAGCGCTTCCCACTCTTCATCCGTATCCTTCTCAGGTGATGCTTCTTCCATGGCGATTTGGATGACATCCCATGGAAAGCCTTTTCGTTGAAGCGTTAGCTCTAGCTTTTGCTTTGTTTGGCGCTCTGAAGCTTTATTATTTTTTGGCATTGTTTTTGTAATCAGCTTAATAGCTTTTTTAATTTGCTCGTCCATCGTAAATAGTGTAAGACTTTGCATTAGAATATCCTGTGCAATTCCTTTTTCAAAAAGTTCCTGCTTGATTACCTCAGGACCCTTAGTCGTTGTGTTGATTTGCGTTTTGACATAGGCTTTTGCAAATTCCTCATCATTTATATATTTATACTCCGCAAGCTTATGGATGACATCTGGAATGATGGGTTCATCGATTTCCTTTTTCTTAAGATAATCGATGACTTCCTTCGTCGAACGCATTCGATAGGATAAATAATTCAATGCCAAATTAAAGGCTTTTTTTACTTCATCTTCAAATTGGATTTCCGTTATATCAAGGTCGTCCAGTTCCATTCCTTTTTTTAGCTGAAAAGAAATGAGGATATCTTGGTCAACGCTAAAGGCATATTCCTCACCTTTGCCATTCCCATAGTCAAGAAATATGTTAAATCGTTCTGTATTTTTCTTTTGAGTTGTGATTTTCGCTATTATTGCCATTTCAATTACACCTCTCCTTAATAGTAGCATAAGATTTTTGAAGGATATATGGAAAACTTATTGAATTATGTAGGAAAAGAGATGGAAAGGACGTAAAACATGAAGATTTCAATTGCAGGTGGAACAGGCTTTGTCGGAAAAAAGCTGACGGAGTACCTATTAATCCAACAGCATGAGGTGTTTATTTTAACAAGAAATGCGGATAAAACAAGCCATCATCCCAATCTCCATTATGTAGAATGGCTAAAGGCAACGAGCGCTCCAGAAATCGAGCTTGAGGGCGTTGAGGCACTCATTAATCTTGCCGGAGAATCATTGAATAGTGGTAGATGGTCAGAGGCTCGTAAAAAACGAATCTTGGACAGCAGGGTAACCGCTACAAAGGAAATCGTGCGGATTATCTCTTCCCTATCGAAAAAGCCGAAAGTCTTATTAAATGCGAGTGCAGTCGGAATTTATGGAACCTCTGAGAGCAGCACATTTACCGAAGATACAACTGTGCTTGGAAATGACTTTCTAGCTCATACGGTTTCAGCTTGGGAGCAGGAAGCAAATCGAGCCGACGAACTAGGTGTACGGACTTGTTTGTTACGGCTTGGTGTGGTTCTGGGGGATGAAGGCGGTGCATTAACTCGCATGATTCTCCCATATAAGTTTTTTATCGGAGGTACAATTGGCTCTGGGAGCCAGTGGCTATCTTGGATTCATATTGAAGACGTATTGAAAGGAATTGATTTTCTTTTACATCATGATGAAGTGAGTGGCCCTATTAATTTTGTGGCACCAAATCCTGTGCACATAAAGGAGTTTGGTAAAACCGCTGGAAAAGTGCTAAATCGTCCCCATTGGCTACCTGTACCGGGATTCGCCCTCCAGCTTTTACTCGGTGAAATGAGTATTTTGGTGTTGGAAGGACAAAAGGTACTTCCGAAAAAGCTAGTTGAACAAGGGTTTACTTTTACGTTTAACAATGTTGAAAAGGCGTTAAAGAACATTTTTAAAGGTCATTCGACATAAGCTCACAAAGTTCAGCAAAAACGTCGAAATTACCAATAATTTGATACAAAAATTTCACAAAAAAACTATTTATTTTTACATAAGATTCAAGTATGATACCTTAAGTAAAGTAAAAAAATTATATACACAAACTTAAATTTGGCCGTAGCAAAGTGGCTAACTTTAGGGAAGGCAAATGGTGCGCCACCAGTTTCACTGGTTCTAGTGGGTTCGATTCCCACCCCGAAATTTTTTAATAACACAAAAAATTTCGAGGGTGGATTTCTGACCACAGGTCCGGTCTGTCCTCATTTGGAGGGGAAACTGATGCTAAAAAAGCGTGAACTTCAGGATAGTCAAGCTCTTTATGACTTAATGGTGCACCCGGATGTCTTCCCATTCGTGCGTCAAAAGGCTTATTCTTATGAAGAATTTTTATTTTTAACAAAGCAAACGATTGAGGCAGAAGAGCGAGGTGAACTAATTTCACGTACCATTTTAGACGAATGGGGCTCTCCAATCGGTACCATTAATTTATACGATATCGAGGACAATGCTGGTTTCCTTGGAACCTGGCTAGGCAAGCCATTTCACGGGAAAGGCTACAATCAACCAGCTAAGGATGCATTCTTCGCTGAACTCTTTTTCGAACTGGGGATTGAAACCATCTTTATGAGGGTTCGTAAAATTAACCAGCGCTCAATGATGGCTGTTCAAAAACTCCCATATGTAACTCTCGCCAATGAAACACGTAAGTCGATACTTGACGAGTTAAATGCAAATGGTGATTTTTACAACCTATTTGAAGTTTCGAAGGATTTATATACACTCCACACATTACGTGTTGGACATATTACTGAAGAAGAACATTTAAAAGAAGCTTAAATTAGAAACCCGTTTTTTAACGGGTTTTTTGTTTGGATTTTTTTGGGTTGGATAAAATAATACTACATTACTTAGAAAGGGAGGTAACTATAATGGCAAAAGAAAAAAAGCGTGACAAGTCTAAAAACACACTAAGCAGCATGCAAGAGGTTACATATTCTAGGGAATTTAAAATGGCGGATCGTGCAGGCGGTTATACAAAAAGGTAATAAGGTCAAATTGTTCCACTTATGAACTTGTTATTCCCGGTCATCCTATAAGTGAGAAGGTTGCCTCTGGTGGCCTCTCCATTATTTTTCGGGATGGTGTTGATCATGGGACGTTCAAGGGGACAAAAAACACGAGATAAAAACAAAGGGAGCTTACCACAGGTTCCGAAAAACATGAAATCAGATGGTCGCGATGTCGAGTTCTCACGCGAACTTGCGGACCAGGATGATTTAGAGGCACTAGCACGCTCAAATGCGGCAGATGCCAGAGCGAAGAAACGGAAAAAGAAATAAATTGCCTCAAACCAAAGGGAGTGCATTCCCTTTGTTTTTTTTATCATGAGGTATTTCTATTAGACATATTAAGGAGATTGAGCGGTTTTATTGTCCGAATACATGTTTCATTTTGACTCTAGGATCCTGATTTCCGTTATCTCTTTCAGAATCAGGGTTGCATTTGGACATTACTCCCAGGATTTGCGTTTCCTCTGTCCAAATGAGAAGTACATTTGGACAGCCTTCTCTTGGTTCTGCTTTCGTTTGTCAAAATCATTGCTTCATTTTGACTCTAGCGGTGTTTTTCCTCATATATCTGTCCAAATTAGAGGTACATTTGGACAGCCTTTTCTTGGTTCTGCTACCCTTTGCCAAAATCATTGCTTAATTTTGACTCTAGCGGTGTTTTTCCTCATATATCTGTCCAAATTAGAGGTACATTTGGACAGCACCCTCCTGATTCTCCTTTCATCTGTCAGAATCATTGCTTCATTTTGACTCTGCTGGTGTTTTCCCTCACATTTCTGTCAAAATGAGAAATACATTTAAACAACATTCTCATTGTTCTGCTTTTATCTGTCAGAATTACCACTGAATTTTTGACTCAGCTAGCTTTTTTCCTCACCTTACCCCCTTGTCACCTCCATAATACAAGCATATTTTGGCACGTTCTATATTTTAAAGGCATAAAATAAAAGGATTGTAATACTCATTATTCATGGAGGTGAATGAAATGGAGTATCCAATTACAAGAGATTATATTCGTTTTGGAAATTCACGTTCAGGCCAAAAGATTTCAAAGGTTCGTTTCATCGTAAGTCATGATACCGGAAATCCTGGTTCAACAGCCTATGGGAATCGAAATTATTTTGACCGGTCACAGCCAAGTGCTTCTGCCCATACGTTTATTGATGATAAATATATTTTAGAAATAATCCCTCTTATCGAAAAAGCATGGCATGTTCGTTACAATGTAACAAAAGACAATGCTATGTTTGGAGATGATGCTAATGATGCAGCAATTGGTGTAGAGTTTTGTCATGGGGGGAAAATTAATTTCCAAGAGGCATATAATCGATATGTCTGGTACCATGCTTATTTATGTGACAAGTTTAATCTAGATCCGAAACGACATATCGTTGCCCATAGCACATTAGATCCATCAAGGAGATCAGACCCACAAAATGCGTTGCGTCCACATGGTATTTCTTGGGAAGAGTTTATAAATGATGTGCAAGAATCATTTAATCGCGATTTTAAAGGGATTCCGACGAGTAATCCAAAGCCTGTTGTTGCCGGAGTGTCAACACGACTTCCGATTCGAAGAGGTAATAAAGGACCATTCGTTAAGGAAATTCAACAAGATTTGATTAAAGCTGGTTTCCCATTGCCTCGTTACGGAGCGGATGGCAGCTTCGGTCCTGAAACCGAGACGGCTGTTATGCGATTCCAAAAACGGTATGGGCTAGTGGTAGATGGCCTTGTTGGTCAAGCAACTTTGAGGAAGCTTGAAGAAGTGATCAAACAGGGGAATTCAACCCAGGAAGAGTTTCCACTGCCTGATGGCGTTTGGGGGCGTGGTGACAAGGGTGAAGAGGTTCGTATGATTCAACGTGCCTTAAAGCATATCCATTTTGACCCGAAAATGATTGACGGTAGTTATGGTCCTTTAACCGAGGATGCGGTTCGCAGATTCCAGTCCATGTATGCGGCTCTTGCAGATGATGGAATCTATGGTCCGAACACAAAAAAATATATTCAGATGGAATTGGATGATATGTAATATGCAACCCACTGGCTTCAGTGGGTTTTGTTCTTGCGATAGCTGGACCCTGCAATTAGATTAAAAGCCATACGCGTCAAGCTAATGACCATAAAATAAAAATAACGACCATAGGAGTTGAGTTAACAGCCATAGGTTTAAAATAACGACCACAAACTCGATTAATTCACCTTTTATGAATCTCCTTCCATACCTCTTCATACACTTTTTTCAGCGGAACGCCGTGTTCTTCGGCAATTTGGCGGCAATCTTCATATTCAGGGGACTTTTGTAGAGATTTTCCTTCGAAAATTCCCTCTTTTATCGTGACTTTCCCCCACTTCGTCATCACTTCTGTAAAAGATCGCTCGAGGCGGTGAACGGTCAGAGGATAAAAGCGTAAACCTAATGTTGTTGTTTCTGCAAATAAGATTTCCTTCATTTTTTCTAATTTACTTCTTGAGCAAAGAAGCTGCAGGAGGACAGCCGGTCGGTTTTTTTTCATATAAATTGGGGTATAGTAGACGTCATTTGCCCCTGCATCAAATAATAAATCCATTACATAGCCAAGCCATTCGCCAGACATATTATCAAGATTGACCTCAAGCTTCATCATGTCATCGTCAATATGTTCATGATTTGGTGGAAGTTTTTTGTCCATTATTCCCTTCCCTTTCGTTCGTAAAATTAACTACCGCTAGTATATCATTGGGCAATCAAATACGCCTAGGCGTATTTGATTGCCCAGATTTTTTATGCCCACAGGATGGGACGTTCTTAGTCTGAGTTCCTATATTTCAGACAGGTTTAACCCCAGCTGAATAAAGTTAAAATAGCCCGCCGAACTGGCGAGCTATCTACTAACTTTTATTTTAAAATTCAAAGTACTCTTTTGCGTTTTGGTAGCAGATGCCTTTCACGACATCTCCTAGTAAGTCCATGTCGTTTGGAACTTCACCGTCTTCTACCCATTCTCCGATTAAGCTACAAACTAAGCGACGGAAATACTCATGTCTTGTGTAAGAAAGGAAGCTTCTGGAGTCTGTTAGCATACCAATGAATCGGCTGAATAAGCCAAGGGCAGCTAATGCTTTCATTTGCTCAAGCATACCTTCTTTTTGATCATTGAACCACCAAGCTGTTCCAAATTGCATTTTTCCTGGTTTGCCTCCACCTTGGAAGTTACCAATTGTTGTTCCAATAATATAGTTGTCGTTTGGATTTAATGAATACAGAATTGTTTTTGGTAGTAAATCTTCCGTATCAAGTGCATCAAGGAATTGGTTTAATGGACGAGCTAACTCCCCATCATTGATGCTGTCATAACCAGTGTCTGGTCCTAGTTTTCCAAACATTCTTGTATTGTTGTTACGTAATGCGTGAATATGTAATTGCATGGCCCAATCGCGTTTTGCATATTCTTTTCCTAAGAAAACTAATGTATAGGATTTGTATTTAGTCTCTTCTTCTACAGAAACCTTTTCACCTTTGATTCCTTTTTCAAAAGCAGCTGCAGCTTCTTCCTTAGTAGAGTGCTCATACATCATTGTGTTAAGCGCATGGTCAGATACACGTCCACCAAGTGAGTGGAAAAATTCGATTCGGTTTTCTAAAGCTTTTAAGAAATCATCATAACTTGAAATCTCAATTCCTGAAACTTCACTTAGTTTCTTCACCCAGTCCACATACGTATCTTGGTTGATTTCTAGGCCTTTGTCAGGACGGAAGCTTGGTAATACCTTTACATCGAAGCTTGTATCTTCAGCGATTAGCTTATGATATTCTAAAGAATCAGTAGGGTCGTCAGTAGTACAAACGACTTCAACATTTGACTTTTTAATTAAGTCTCTTGCTCCGAATCCTTCACCTGTAAGCTTACTATTTACTTTTTCCCAGATAGCAGGAGCTGTCTTTTCGTTTAAAATTTCATGAACATCGAAGTATCGTTGAAGTTCTAGGTGAGTCCAGTTGAATAATGGGTTTCCGATTGTCATTGGAACTGTTTTCGCCCAAGCAACAAATTTATCATAATCAGATGCATTGCCTGTTACGTAATCTTCTTCAGCCCCATTTGCTCTCATTGCTCTCCACTTGTAGTGGTCGCCGTATAGCCAAGCTTCCGTAATATTTTTGAACGTTTTGTTTTCATAAATTTCTTGAGGACTTAAATGACAGTGATAGTCAATAATTGGCAGGTCCTTTGCGAAATTATTGTACAACGCTATTGCAGTGTCATTTGATAATAAAAATGTTTCATCCATAAATTTTTTCATCTTGTTCCACCTGCTTTTTATTTTTTATAGTAACCCAAATGGTAGAAATAAATAATGGTATCTGAAAAGTCTATAATTCCATTATTTTGGCTAAACCATATGTAAATCTTATTGAAAGCGCACGCAATCGCTTTCAGTTATTTCTTGATTAAATAGAAATAACAACGTTGTTATTCCATCTTCATCTTAAAATAAACAATGACCGTTTTCAAGTCTTTTACCGGATATTTTTAACGACTACCTGTAAAATAAGAAAATTTAATGGTATTATTTTTATAGTTTTACTTTCAAAAAATAATAACGTTGTTAATCATAAAAAATAGGTGGTTTATCATGAATATCACGATTAAGGATATCGCTCAAGTGGCAGGTGTAAGTTATTCCACTGTCTCTAAAGCATTGAACAATAGCCCGTTAGTAAAACCTGAAACGAAAAAGAAAATAATGAACATAGCGAAGGAACTTGGATATGAGCCAAACCTTGCTGCCCAACAGCTAGTATCGAAGCAATCGAAAGTCATTGGTTTAATTTGGCCTACCCTGGAACGGATTGCCCCTTCTACATTAGTCACTAAAATCAATGAAGAAATCAGGGCTAACTCCTATTCAATGCTCTTATCCATCAGTACCATTGAAGAATCGCTAGAAATGTTTAGGCGGTTCCAGGTGGATGGTGTGATTGTTTTTGATGAGCAGAATCATGACATTCTTGATTCGGTCACCGTCCCCCTTGTTACGTATGGAGTGGGCCGAAATCATACCCATTCTATCATCGATGTGAATTATCAGGCAGCAATGGAAATGGCCATCGAGTATTTATATCATCTTGGACACAGGGATATTGCCTATGTAGGTGATTTTTCCCCAATAGATGATCGACAATCCGAAAAGTTTCTAGGTATAAAAAAAGCGATGAATCGGTTTAACCTTCCGATCACCAATCAAAATTTTATCAATACAGCTGGACTCGGTTGGTATGACGGTTATGTTGCAACAAAACGATTGCTATCGAATACTTCTGCTCCTACAGCAGTCGTAGGCTCAAGTTATGATATAAGCGCCGGGATTGTTCGTGCATTACGAGAGGCAAACTTCATTATTCCAAAAGATATATCTGTCATAAGTTACGATAATATCCCGCAAATGGCGAATTTAGAGATACCATTAACGAGTGTGGGTGTGCCTGTTGAAGAAATTGCGAGCCATATGGTGAATACCCTTTTAACCCGAATCAAAACAAAGGAATCGGCCCCTTCCATTACACACTTAACCCCAACAATCAATGAACGAATTTCATGTGCTTGCAGCAGACACATGTAGAGGCTAGATTCCTTCTATCTAGCCTCCTTTTTATTGCTCTACGGTTGACTTTCGGTAATCTGAGGGAGAAAGTCCCGTTATTTTCTTGAAATTATTGCTAAAGTACGCCACATCTGCGTATCCAAGTCTGTCTGCAATTTCGGACATTCTTAAGGTTGTATTTGCCAAAAGCTTTTTACTCTCTTGTATTTTAATTTCGGTTACGTAATCTACAAATTTTTTATTCAATTGTTGTTTGAACAATTGACTTAAATAGCTTGGATTCATGTGAACATGATTTGCCGCATCCTTTAAATTCAATTGATTTAAGGGAGTTTTCGAAATATAATCTAGTACCTTTTCAATTGAAGATGCTGGAAGGTTTTCACCTGTCACTTCGTTTTCTTTATTTTTAGTAGTGGAGCTTTTGTTCAACCATTTTTCCAAGCAAGCTCTTAATTCCTCTTCATCGATTGGTTTTAATAGATAATCAAATACACCGCTCCGAATCGCTTGTTGAACAAATTGAAATTCGTCGTGAACGCTTATCACGACAACATCCATTGATTTATTAAGGCTTTCTAGTTCTTTCACAAATTGGATGCCATCCATAATGGGCATTCGAATATCCGTGAGGATTAAATCCACCTCATTCTCTTTTACCCAATCTAGTGCTTCAAGTCCATTGCTACATTCATGAACGACATGTAGCGGTAGATTCAATTGATTAATTGTCCATATTAGTGCCTTACGTACCCATCTCTCATCATCCACGAGTAAAATCGTTTTCATTTGACTCCACATCCTTATTCTCAATGAGAGGTAATGTGATACTTACTTCTGTACCAATCCCTTTTTGACTTCCGATTGACACACCATACTGTTCACCAAATAAATATCGAATTCGTTGATGGACATTCATAATCCCTATATGTTGACCATCTAGGGTGATTGTACTTTGTGATAATTTTCGGTTAAATTCTTCCAACACTTTTGCGTCCATCCCTTTTCCATTATCGATGATTCGAATGAGATAGTTTGCATCTGTGGTTAATTCGACTTTAATAGAGATATGAATCATTTCACTATTCGTACCAAAAGCGTGAACAAAGCAATTTTCCAAGATTGGTTGGAGAGAGAATTTCAACACTCTCTGATGCTTGACCCAATCAGGAATATCTAATGAATACGTAAATCGTTCCTCAAAACGATACTTTTGAATCTGTAAATAGAGCTCTGCTACTTTTAATTCTTCTCCAAAACTTACTATCGGAGAATTATTTCTAAGATTATATCGTAAAAGTTTTCCTAGTGAGTACGATATATTTGCAATCTCCGTTTTCCCCTCTTCAAGGGCCATACCACGAATCGTTTCAAGAGAATTATGCAAAAAATGCGGGTTAATCTGTGACTGAAGTACCTTTAATTCGGTCTCCTTTTTATAGAGGGACAGCTCTGTTTCCTTTAGCTTTGAGATATAAACTTCCTCTAACAGGTTAGATAGTCTTTCTACTGTATTATTAAACCCATGGGTTAATTGGCCAATTTCATCACTTGATTCTACTTTTACTCTGCCGCTTAAGTTTCCTACTTCAACCTCTTTCATGTAACGCCGCAGTCTTCTGATCGGCCGGACAATTCTAACTGTAAAAACGGTACCCCAAAAATAAGCAAAAATAAGCGAAATAACGATTGTCCATGTAATTACGGTTCGAATTTGTTCGATAGGGCCCCTTAAATCCTGGTATGGAACGGCTGTGAAAAATCGCCATCCTAGATTTGATGATCGGGAGTAGGAAACGAATTCCTTTTGTCCATTCTCCATAATGAAGGAACCGCTTTCTTCCTCACCCAATTTTAATAGCTGCTTGTATTCAACCTTTGTACCGTGTTTTCTTGAATCTGGATGATACACATAATGCCCTTTATTATCGAGAATGAAAAAATACCCATTTTCACTCAATGTGACCATACTTGAAATTTCTCGAATTCTCCGGAAATTGATATCGATTACAAGAGTGCCTGCAGGCTTAAACGTATTTGGATTAAACAGACGTCTTACAAGGGATATAACAGGTTCCTCTTTATCCTTTATTTTTAACGTCCTACTGACTAACATGACCATCCCATTTTTAGGTAGGGAAGAATACCAATATTCTTCTTCTATTTTTGACGCTGGGTAATAATTACGCTGCCCTAATGTGTCAATGATAAGCCCATTATCCAGTATGGCCGTTATGTTTGAGATGTCAGGTCTTGAATACGCTGCATTTTTCAAAACGCTTCTAGCTGAATCTGTAACTTCTTGATTGTAAATGGTTTGATTCGTTCTCAGTATGGCGTTAAAGTCTGGCGAGTTAATAATTTTCAAACTCGTTATTTCAAAATCCTGTTCATAATATTCGATATGCGACTCTACCTGCTCCATAATTTGTCTGCTAGATTGCTTGAACTCCTCTTCCAAGTGAACGGAAGAGGTTCTATAGGAGATTAACCCGACAGCTAGAACTGGAACAACCACCAGAATACTAGAAAAGACAAATAGCTTTGTCATGATTGATTTATTTTTTAATAAGATATAACGCTCAATAAATCCTGTGATTTTTTTTCCTAGCATTCTTATTGTCCTTTCTGAAAGTCCAGATGCCTCTTATCTTTCATCATAATAAAAAACACCCACCTAGTAAATAGAGTATATTACTAGGCAGGCCGTCTTTTATTGTTTAATCAATTATTTTGCTGCTTCTACTGCTTTAGCAATTTCTGGGTACGTTTTTTCAAATTCCTCGATGATTGATGATACAGCTTCTTTCCAAGGAGTTACATCATCAACTTCTGTGATTGTTACACCAGCATCTGTGATTTTTTGTAAAGATTTCTTTTCATAGTCAGCCCATGCTTGTCTTTGTGTTTCAACTGAGTCAATAGCCGCTTGTTTGATGATTTCTTGATCCTTTTCAGAAAGCTTGTCCCAAGCAGTCTTACTCATTAACAATACTTCTGGAATACGAGTATGGCCATCCATAATAATGTGTTTTGCTTCTTGGAAATGGTTGGATGAGTCAAAGCTTGGTAAATTGTTTTCAGCTCCATCAATGATTCCAGTTTGTAGAGCAGAGAATACTTCTCCATATGGCATTGGTGTTGCACTTGCTCCTAAAGCTTCCATTAATTTAATGTTCATTTCACTTTGTTGAACACGGATTTTCAATCCATCTAAGTCGTCAATGCTTTTCAATGGCTCCGTTGAGTAGAAGTTACGAGAACCTGAATCATAGTAAGCAAGACCTTGCATCTTTGCTTCTTGCAGACCTTCTAATAATGATGTTCCAGTTTCACCATTTAAGAAGTTCCATAAATGCTCATCGCTATCGAATAAGTAAGGAACAGAGAATACAGATAAATCATCATTAAATTCTGCTAATGGACTTGCATTTGTTCTAGCAAAGTCGATTGCACCTAGTTGAACTTGCTCAAGTACTGATTTTTCATCTCCAAGCTGTCCGGATGGAAATACTTCAATTGTAATTCGACCGTCTGTTCTTTCACTTACTAAATCAGCAAATTTTTGGTCCCCAATGACTGTTGGATAGTCGACTGGGTGGTTATCTGCTAAACGTAATGTAAGTTTAGCTTCTTCTTTTTTAGAACCATCATCAGATGATCCAGCTTTATCTTGTCCGCCACATGCTGCAAGAACAGATGTAGCTAATAGCGTAGTTGCGATAAGACCGAAAAACTTTTTGCTTTTCATACTGTCTTCCCCCTAAAAGTATGTTTTGATTTTTTTTTATAATTACACCTAGCATTAGGTTAGCTGGCTAATAGATTTGGAAGCCACATTACAACCCCTGGTACATAGGTGATAATTAATAGAACGATAAGTAATGCGTAGAAGAATGGCAACATTGCCTTTGTCCCTTGTGCAATCGAGACTTTACCTATGGCACATCCTACGAATAAAACGGTTCCAACAGGTGGCGTTAATAATCCAATACCTGCATTCAGGATCAGAATAATACCGAATTGTACCGGATCCATACCAAAGCTTGTTACTACTGGTAAAAGGATCGGTGTCATGATTAAAATCATTGGTGCCATATCCATTGGCGCACCTAATAAAAGCAAGATAATGTTAATGATTAATAGAATGATAATCGGATTATCCGAAATACCTAGTAATAAATCTGTTACCGCAGCCGGTATTTTTAGGAAAGCTAATAACCAACCAAATGCTGCAGAAGCGGCAATCAAGAAGAATACCATGGATACTGTTTTTAGTGTTCTCTTTAGAATTGGCCAAATCGTTTTAAATGGAGCATCACGATAAATACCAAATGCTAGAATGAAAGAATATAAACAAGCTAACGCACCAGACTCAGTAGCGGTAAAGATCCCACTCATAATCCCACCTAAAATAATGACTGCCGGGCTTAAGGATAGAATCCCGTGAAGAAGAATACCGCCAATTTGATTTCTAGGTACTGGATCTGCTTTTTGATATCCACGCTTTACTGCAATGATATAACCTGTAATACATAATGCAGTTAGCATGATGACTCCAGGGACAATACCTGCCATAAATAAGCTGGCAATCGATACGCCTCCTGCTGCCAATGAGTATAAGACTAAGTTATGACTCGGTGGAACAACTACCCCTTGGATCGCAGACGCAATGGTAACACCAACGGCATAGTCAGCTTCATAGCCTTTCTTTTTCATCATCGGAATCATAACAGACCCTACCGATGAAACGTCTGCTACTGCAGAACCAGAGATATTTCCGAAGAATAGTGAGGCTACGCTATTTACCATAGCAAGTCCTCCTCGTATTCTACCAACCAATAAGGTTGCGAGGTTAACAATCCTGGTGGCTAATCCCCCAGCACTCATTATTTGTCCTGTTAAGATAAAAAATGGAATAGCCAGTAAGGAGAAGGAATTAATCCCTTGCACCATCTGTTGCCCGATAACCGGTAAAGGTATATCTAAATAAAGTACTGTTAGTAATGATGAAATAACAAGTGTGAGTGCGATTGGAAATCTAAACAAGATCAACAGCACGAAACTCGATACTAGAATAATAATTGCAATCGTAGTGCTAGTCACCTACATCCCCTCCTCCAATTCTCTATATCTTGCTGTATCCACATTGAATAGATGCAATAGTGAATATAAACATATCATGACCCCTGTAACAGGCATCGTTAGATACGTAACACTACTTGGAAGTTTTGTGGCTGGAAGAGTTGAGTCCATCATCAGTACTGTAAATTGCCATCCTTGTACAACGAGATAAATTCCAAAGGCAAAAACACTAAGATTAATAATAATATCTAATACTTTGTTAAACCCTTTTGGAAATAGATTAGTGAAGGAATCAATACCTAAATGAACGTATTCGCGAAAACCAATCGCAATCCCCATAAAGGCAAACCAACCTAACAATAGGAGCGTAACTTCTTCCGACCAAAAAAACACGAAGTTGAAGAAGTATCGAGTAGCTACCTGCATCGTAACAATAACTACAAGAAGCACTAAAGTTATAAGCGTAAACTTTTCGAAAACGTTGTCAATTAATGAATAGATTTTTTTCAATAGACTCATATGTTTCCCCCCTCTATTAAAGAAAGCGTTTTCTCACTTCAAATATTACTTTTTTGCGAATATTTTTGAAATGTTATTTTTTTAGAGATATTTGTGTTTTTTTTAGGTAAGGGACTTTTACACTAAAAAAGTGCCTCATATTTGAGACACTTAAGCCCACAAAATGCGGGTCACAAGACCTAGCCACAGGTAGTGGCGTACTAGTCTTTAATCTATAAGGTTATAGTTTTACAGGTCTTCCTTCTCTTGCCGATTGATAAATTGCTAAAATTAATTCAAGTGATTTTTTGGCTTCTTCACCGGAAACAAGTGGTTTCCGATTTTCTAAAATGGCTTGAACAACATCTGTGTATTGTTTTACGAAAGATTCATTTGATTTTACAGCATTTGAGGATACATCATTTGCAATCTGATCTTGTTTTTTCTCGTATTCCAAGCCGCTTTTAAACTTCCATTCCTTCACATTGTCATTTTCAATGATGACACTTCCGTTTGTGCCGAATATATCAAGTGTGGTTGAAAAGCCGGGATAAGCAGTCGTATTCCCTTCAATGAGTCCAAGTGCACTCGATTTAAATTTAACTGTCGCAACTGCGATATCTTCCACTTCGATACGCTCATGGGCACGGGTGGCAGTGTAAGCATAGACCTCATCAACTGGGCCCATCATGTATAAAAGAAGATCAATATAGTGGATGGATTGGTTGATTAATGCACCTCCACCGTCCAATTCCCATGTACCACGCCAAGCACCGCTATCATAATATTCTTGAGAGCGATAAATGGTCGTGCGAGCAGCGCCAAAATTTAATTGACCAAATTCTCCTTCGTTCAACACTTTTTTGACATCTTGAATCGCTTCATCGAAACGGTGCTGGAAAATACAGCTTAATGTGACGTTTGCTTGGTTACAAGATTCAATTAGTTGATTTGTTTTTTCAATCGTAATATCGATTGGTTTCTCTACAACGACATGCTTACCTGCTTTAGCTGCAGCCATCCCTAGTTCAGCATGGGTTCCACTCGGTGTGACAATGGCAACCATATCGATTCCAGCATTCATTAGAAAGTCCTGGTAGTCCGTGTAAGCCTTGATATGGTATGTATCGGCCAGATTTTGAACGGTTTCCTTATTGCGAGAATAAATCGCAACAAGTTCAGCGTTTGGTACTTGCTTAATGCTTTTTATATGGGTGTTGGCAATGCTTCCGGATCCAACGACCCCTATTTTTACTGTTTTTGACATGACTATTCCCCATCCCCTGTAAACGTTATCAACTACATTATACCAAATTAGAAAAAGACGAACTGTGGTAGTTCGTCTCTTTAACGTTTCTTTTTTGAAGCTGGTTTTCTCGTTTTGGGAGTGGGCGTTCTCTTTTCTTGTGCATCTACGATTGCACCCTTGTAGAAATCCTTTTTGCTGAATGCAATTCCGAGTTCATGCCCCATTTTTTTGAGGAAGCTTTCCTCGAGCGCGTTAACAATAGAGATGACGACCCCTTTTTTCCCCATTCGGCCTGTTCGACCTGAGCGGTGAACATACTGTTCCGTTGTTTTCGGAAAATCAAAATGAATCACATAGGTGACATCCTGAATATCTAAACCCCTTGCCGCTACATCGGTTGTTAGCAATAATGGTATTTTTCCAGCACGGAAATTTTTCATCGATTGCTGACGTTCTTGCTTTTTCGCTTCTCCAGCAAGCACCGCAACCTCAATATGGTTATAGGTTAACTTTGCTTCAATTTCTTCGACTTTATCAAGACTCTTAATAAAAGCAATTGCCTTATCTGGTTCGGTAAACATGATTTTGCGAAGCACATCAATTTTATCGCGCTGCTCGCAAAGGAAATAGATATGTGATGTATTTTCCTGGCTAAGCGTTTGTTGAACCCGAATCGTCTCGGCGTTATTCATCATTGATTTTGCAATCTTTTCAGTTTGCTCAGAGATTGTCGCGGAGGTGAATACGATTTGACGATCCCTTAAGGTTGATTTAATAATACTTTGTATATTTGATAGGTGTTCATTTGAAACAAGTTGATCCGCCTCATCAACAATGATGGTTGTAACCTCGTGCATTTTCATTTTTTTCATCTTAATAAGTTCGATGATTCGACCCGTTGTGCCAATGACAATTTGCGGGCGTTCTTTTAGCTTCTCGACCTGTTTTTTTACATTTGCACCACCGATGAAAGACGCGCTAACGATGTTCGTACCATTCGTCCATTTTTGGACTTCCTCGAAAATTTGCATGACAAGCTCGCGTGATGGAGCAAGGATCACAATCTGGAGACCATTCTTAGTTTCATCAAGCTTTTGTATCGCAGGAAGTAAATAGGAAAGAGTTTTCCCTGTTCCTGTCGGGGATTCGCAGATGACGTCCTTCCCCTCAAGTATTGCCGGGATCGCTTTTTCTTGAATAGCGGTTGGAGCTTCGTAACCTGATTCCTCCCAGACTTTCTGTATAAAAGGTTTCATTTCTTCTAATTGAGACCATTTTGTCATTGTTTTGTACCTTCCTTATTCAGTTCACTTTAAATTGACTAATTTTTATTCTAACTATCTTTTGGGTAAAGTGCAAAAAGTACTTTGTTTGAGGATGGGATGGAAGCTTTTTGGGAATTGTTTTAGGGGCTGGAGTAGCATCAACCCCCTAATAACTGGAATATGATGTACCCCCAGAGTGTCTGGAGTACTACCAACTCCCTAATAATTGGAATTTATTATGCTCCCAGAGCAGTTGGAATGGCATCAATCTGCTAATAATTGACGCGGAGTCCTTTCGTCTAAAAAAAAGATAGCCTTTTTAGGGCTATCCACCCACAAATCTTTTATCGTAATAATGTATTTTATTCTAATGTAAGGCTGTACGGTTGTCTTGAATTGATTAATCTACCGTTAATAGATACTTTTCTTTTTTCGTTTTTAGGAAGATGGATCATAACAGTTTCATATGGTATATTGTATGATCCTCCTACTGACACCTTAATCTCAACTTTATCCTCAGATGTTGTTGTGTTAACAACCAGGAATGAATATTCACCCTTTTGATAATTCATTGATTCTCCATCATCTTCGTAAAATTGGTAAGTGTTAACACCAGGGGTTAATGATGGATAAATAAGAATGCCTCTTTCATCCATTGATTTATTTTTAAAGGTAACTTCTCCATCACGTATTGGAAATACTGCTCCCGCTTGTGCAAAAAGTGGGATTGTATCAAGGCCAGCCTCTACAACAATGGTTTGCCCCCCCTCATACCATTGGTCATTATTCATGTTATACCAACCATTTTTATTTTTAGGGAGGTATACTGTCCTAGTTACCGCACCTTTTTCAACTACATTACAGACAAGAAGGTCCCCACCAACTAAAAAGTCATCATTTTCTTCAAATGTGTTTAAGTCATTCTCAAAATAATAAAATGTTGGTGTTAAAATTGGACGATATTCTTGATGTGACTTATACAATAAGTGATAAAAATAAGGAATCCACTTTACACGTTCCTTCATAAATTTTCGAATTAATTCAATATGTTCTGGATACATCCATGGTACATTAACTGATTTATCTTCATTCCAGGAATGAATGGTAAATCGAGGATGAAAGATCCCGTTCTGGATCCATCTTATAAACAGCTCAGGTTCAGGGGCTAAACCGTTAAACCCTCCAACATCATGTCCTAAATTATATACTCCTGACAAACTTAAACTTAGTCCCATTTTAAGATTAAACCTTAACGTTTTCCACTCTGTATAATTATCCCCAGTCCATGTTTGCACATAACGCTGCATACCAGGACAACCTGATCGTGAAATCAAATACGGTCTTTGATTCGGCGAATACTCTTTTTGCGCTTCATAAGAGGATTTCAACATTAATAAGGTTTGGATTGGTTTTAAATAGTCAACTGGAATTGTATTGCCAAAGTTATAAGCTTTTGCATCCTTATCCCATATTTCAAATTCATTATTGTCGTTCCACGTTGAATCAATTCCGTATGATAGAAGTTGCTTTTTTACGTTGTCCTTCCACCACTGAATCGTTTCAGGATTCGTAAAGTCAAGATAGGAACCCTCATCGTCCCAAAACTGTACTAACTCGGGTTCATCATTATCGCTCGATTTGATAAACATTCCCTTATCTGCTAGTTCAGTATACTTTGGATGATCGTGAAGTAAGCATGGTTTTATGTTTGCGCATAGGTGCAATCCATTTTCATGAAAGTAATTACTCATTTCCTTGGGATTAGGCACTTTGTCAAAGTTCCAATTAAATACATATCTTTTTTCACCAATAGTCGTATATCCAGAAGATAATTGGAAGGAATCACATGGAATATCGTACTCTTTGCAAGAATCAACAAACTTTTTTAATTGAACTTGTGCATCTGGTGCATCCGTATATGTCATTGTTGATCCTGAATAACCAAGGCTCCATTTCGGAGGGAATATCGTCTTCCCAGTAAGCCTTGAGTATTTTTCAACCACTTGATGAATAGCTGGACCTAAAATAAAATAATAATCAAGGTCGCCTTTTACCGCATGATAGTACCTATAGTTACCATGATAATTATCCAATTCTAAGCCAAGGTCAAACACCGAATCAGAGTAATTATCATAGAACAATCCGTAGGTTATCTTAGATTCTTGATTGTGTGTTAGATAAAATGAAATATGTTTATAGAGTGGATCAGTAAACTCCGCATCATAACCCATAGCGTCAATTGTTTTCATGATATAACGCTTTCTCGTTTTATTTAAGATGCCACTTTTTTCACCTAACCCATAATACATATCATCTTTGTAACGCTCCAAATAATGAAAAACGCCTTCTCCCAGCTTATTATTATAATTATAGCTTTGAGTGTTACGATCATTAGCGATAAGAACTTCTTTACCATTCAGTTTTGCGTACCATGAAATTTTAAATCCATCTAATTGAATGACGGCCTTTAAAGCGCTCGTCTCAATTACTGCAGTATCTTCTGTAACAGTCTTTTTATATGGTGGTAAAGAGAAAGGTGATAGGTCAAACCTGTCTCTTCCTTCGAATGGTATATCTTCACTTCCTGGAGCAACAGTCCATGTTTGAGATAAGGACGGTTCCTCTCCTGTAGCCAAGAAGACCCTAAATAAATCGTCTTCCAAAACCATAAAAAGTATTCGTTTATGATGGGACTCAAAAATGAATTGATTATTTTCTTCATTTATTAATTCAAATTTCCATTTAACATTCATGCTTGTTCACCTTCTAGGAATTTTTAAAAAGAGAGATAAACATATTGGATTATCTCTGATAAAAGTTTTATTTTACTTGTGACTAATCCTTCATACCAGAAGTCGCCATACCCTGTATAAATTGCTTTTGGAATATTAAAAACACAATCAACACTGGGATCATGGTAACAACCGACATAGCAAGTAGGCTGCCCCAGTCAACATTGTACTCACCTATAAAGTTGGATAAAGCTAATTGAACAGTATATTTTGCTGGATCACTAATTACAATCAATGGCCAAATAAAATCATCCCATCTCCACATAAACGAAAAGATAGCTAGTACAGATATAACCGGTTTAGCAATCGGAACGATTATTTTCCAAAAGATTTTCCATTCTCCAGCTCCATCTATTCTTGCAGCCTCTAATAGGTCATCTGGAACTGATAACAAATATTGTCTTATTAAAAACACTCCTGTTGGTGTAGCTGCTGGTGGAATAATAATCCCCCAAAGAGAATTATATAGTCCTAGTTTACTAATCACTGTAAAGATTGGAGTCATAATTACTTCCAAAGGAATCATTAAGGTAGAAATAAAACCGATTAACAAGAAGGTATCTCCCTTAAAGCGATACTTTGCGAGAGCATACCCCGCCATTGTGTTGATTAATAAGGTAAGAAGGGTAGCAGTTACCGTAACTATCGTACTGTTATAAAAATACCTTCCAAAATTTCCTTTTTCAAAAGCTGTAATAAAGTTTTCAAAGGTTGGCTTATCCGGAATAATCTTAGGCGGCCAACTGTATAACTCTGTAGAATCCTTTAAGGATGAGAGAATGACCCATAATACTGGAAAAATAAAGATACAAACGAGAATGATTAAGGTTATATATAAAAGTATGTTAGATTTCTTCTTCAATCGATTGCACCTCCCTTTGTCCACTTAAACTGAATAATGGTAAAGATAGCAATAACGACGAATAAGACTACTGACATCGCACTTGCATATCCTAGTTCACCTTTTTGGAAACCAAATTCATAAATATACTGTACAAGGAAGGTTGTTTCTTTAGCAGGACCCCCACCTGTTAATGCTAAAACTAATGGATATTGCTTAAATGATTCAATTAGCAACAGAATTAACACAAGCAAGCTAGTAGGCTTTAGTAATGGTAGTGTTATACTCCAGAACATCCTTAATCTAGAAGCTCCATCCATTTGTGCCGCTTCATAATAAGATTTAGGAATACTCTGCAATCCCGCCATAAAAATAACCATAAAAAATCCAATTCTTGCCCAAACCGTACCAATGACAACTGATATTTTTGCAAATACGGGATCTGATAGCCATTTGATTGGTTCTAATCCTGCCGACTCTAATAAATAGTTAATGATTCCAAAGCTGTCACCAAATATCCATTTCCAAGTAACCCCCACAATAATTGCAGAGATCATTGTGGGCCAATAAAATATGGCTCTAAAAAAACCCTTTGCTCTTATCTCTTTAATGAGAAAATTTGCAATTAAGAGTGAGGAAATAAAAATAAGCGGTACTACGGCAAGTGCATAAATAAATGTATTCCCGAAAATTTTCCAATACTCTGAACTGGTAAAGACCTCTTTATAGTTTTCCAATCCAATAAAATTCATTTCGGCTAAACCATCATAATCTGTGAAAGAGTATATGAGACCTACAAATGCAGGAACAACAATAAATATGAAAAAAATAAGGAAGTTTGGAAGTACAAATAAATAGGGGGCAATCTGCCGTTTTAACTTATCTTTTTTTAAGGAAAATCGTTTGGTAGTTTGAATTGCTGCTTGACCTTTAATCTGCGGTTTCATCCATGATCACCTACCTATATTTCATTTTATAGGGAGTGACCACCCCTTTGAAAGAGTAGTCACCCATTCTAATTATTTTGAATCATCAATTGCTTTCTTCAATACCTCTGCTGCTTTATCCATTGCTTCTTGAGAAGAAATGCCTCCACTTAAAGCCTCCACAACTGCATCTCTTATGTCCGTTGTAACCTTAGAAATAACAACTTGATTTCCCCAGTCGTTAGCTGCGGCTTCTGGTGTATTTTCTAATTCGTTAGAGAAGACTTTAAACATTTCCTTACCAAACTCATAATCTAATTCATTATTATCCAATCTTGCACTCAAAAATAGGGATTCCTGGTTAAACTTAGCGTTAACTTCTTTTGATGATAAATACTTAACAAATTCAGCTGCTTCTTCTTCAACTCCAGAGTTTTCAAATGCCATAAAATACTTTCCACCTGGCACTGATGAACGAATTTCTCCTTTTGGAAGATACGTTACACCCCATTCGAAGTTTTCAATATCCTTGTAGTTACTTAACATCCAGTTCCCAGCAAGATGTGCTGCAGCAGTTCCAGAACGGAATAGGTTATTAGGGTTTTCTCCACCAAGCCAAACCGAGTCTGGAATGATTTCTTCTTCATGAAGCTTAATGAAATTATCTAAAGCCGCAACACTTTCTTTACTATTAATTGCAGGTTCAGTAAGATCTTCATTAAAGATACTTCCACCGAATTCATAAATCATTGTTGAATAACGGTGAGGGGTGAAGTCTACTAATAGTCCATATTTTGCTCCGCCTTTTTCTTTTACTTGTTGAACAGCATCAGCAAATTCATCCCAAGTCCATACCTCGTCTGGAGATTGTGGAACTTCCACTCCAGCTTTATCAAACAAAGTTTTGTTATAAATTAAGCCATTAGCTGTTACATCCATTGGTGTAGCAATGATTTTTTCGCCTTTAACATAATATGGCTTAATGGAAGGTAAAAACTGTGATGTAAACTCGTCAACTCCACCTACATATGGAGTAAGGTCTAATGCTTGCTCAGCAAAAATCCCTGTATCTGTTATTCGAGCAAGTGCAGGTGGCTCTCCCCCAGCAATCATTGTTTTAAGTTTTGTTGTAAAATCTGAATATGCAACCTCAATTAAATTAATTTCAATATTTTCATTGCTCGCTTGATAGTCCTTGATGATGTCTTTCATCACATCACCCTCAATACCATCAGTAAACCAGAGAAAATCTAAAGTGACCTTTTTGTCACCAGATTTACCTGACTCTTTAGAGCTAGAACTGTCTGAACATGCAGCAACACTAATTAAAAGAACAGCGGCAACCAACAACATAGAAAGTATTTTTACAGTTTTCTTCATTGATTTTCTCCCCTTTTTACTTTTTTTATATCAATTCTAGCAATCTTAGTTCCTCGTTAATTCCAATCCTTCAATTAACAGCAAAATGGCTAGAGCTTGACCATAAGTCATTGGACTAATCGGGATATCTTTATAAAATTCATCATTCATCCCAACTGGTGTCCCGTATGAGACCTTCTGAACCACACCATTATCATCAATTTCATTTAGGGTGGCTAGTAACGCCTTAATTCCGACTTTTAGGAATTCTTTATCTAAATAGCCCAATCTAACACCTTTAAGAATTCCATATGCAAATGCAGCTGTTGCGGAGGTTTCCTCATAAGAATTTGGATCATCTAGAACTGTGTGCCACAATCCGCTATTCGATTGAATTTTTGAAAGTGCTTTCACTTGTTTATACCAAGTATCTAAGAGGTACTCTTTAAGTCCCTTTTCAACATCTTCAATTTCGAGGAACTCTAGTAATCCACATGTATACCAACCATTGCCTCTTCCCCAACGAACTGCCCCATAATTATGATTTTCATTAAAATCCCAACCATGAAAGAACAAACCCGTTTCTTTATCGTATAAGTATTTAATATGAACAAGAAATTGTTTTTTAGCTTCCTCAATATAGTCTGGTTTATTAAAAAATCTGCCAGATTTCGCTAGAAAGAGTATCGTCATAAATAGGGTGTCTATTAGTATTTGACCGTCGTTTGGATCTCCTGTAATCATATGCTGTAAGGCCCCGTCACCAGTGCGAATCATGTCTTCCATAATCCATGCGCTCCATTCCTCACACACATTTATATATTTCTGGTTGTTGGTTTCCTCTGCTAGATGTATAAGGGTAAGCAACGGTGACATTGTGTTGACATTTTTTTCAGGAAGTCCTTCACGAATTCGGTCGTCAAACCAATTAAGTAAAAATTGGAAGGTCTCCTCATCATTTGTTGTTTTATAGTATTTATATAAACCATAAATACCGACACCCTGCGGCCATTCCCAGAGGTTAATATCGATTAATCCTATAGGGAACTTTTCTTCAAAACTAGTATCCTTCTTCAGGGATTTCATTGCAGTTGATACTAGATTTATTTTTGTATTTATCATTTCCGAGCTTATTACCATTTTTCAAGAACTCCTTCAGTTTGTTGTTCCAAGTATGCTTCTACGGTTCCGTTCACTTTTAAAGCGTCTGTATAGGAACTTTGAATAATTCCATGAATTGGATCAATAAACATAAATTCGTCTGTACTTTCTTTCATAGTTGCATCCTTCATCATTCCTACAAACTCTGCAAAACTTGTAAATTGTTTCACACTACTGATGCGAATTATCCATGTATTAGATCGGCCATGTGAAATTAACTCACGATTTTGATTCTGTCCTTGATCTTGCAGCTCAATTCCGTTTTGTGCATATATCCCAACAAAGGAATCTTCTATTTTTCCAAAACACCATTTATCACTTATTTCAACTTCCTCAAATGCTGTTATAGGAAAATAGGCATGTGTGTATTCAACTTCATTGTTCTGTTCAATTCTATAATGCACAATTGCGAGATCTTGATATTGATCGACTTTTGGAAGGATACCATTTCCAGCCCAAAAACTTGGTCGACCTGTACCTAATTCAGTTTCTTCCCCAGGATGGTTAACCCAAACAATTGCCTCCGGACTTAGAGTACAATGCACTACATGCTCTGAATACCCCTTCTTAGAAGGTCTGTATGATACCGCACTTGATAACAGCCCAAAATGATTTTTAAACGTATAGAGATTGACAAATCCCTCAGGTCCTTGATGATGTTTAAAAATCATATTTTCATCTGGCTCTAGATTAATCAATGAATGGTAATCTGGTGGTACATATTCTGAAACACTAAATGATGTTGTGGCAAAGGTTGCATTATTGAGATTTCCGACACCATAAGCAATCCAGAGTAATGCGGTTGTCGCATTATTATAATTTCCTTTCAATTCCTTCTCATAGATACGGCCATGAGAACAAGAGAGATAACCATTATGACTATTCAATGCCATCAAACGGAATGTAGTATCTAAAGCCTTCTTTGCAGCTGCTTTAAGATTAAGGTCATCCACTAGATCATATACCTTCAAGAATCCCATCACATTGATGGGAATATATGCACTAGAATTCCATTCGGCCAGACCCTCTGCATCGAATTTCGCAAACCACTCAAGAAGCCTTTTCCTAGCCTTTTCCTTATGCTCAAATCCTAATATCCCTGCATTTGGGAAGTTTTCATTTGGAAATAACTGGCCAGCGAGGTATTCACATGTATGGAAAAGCAATGCATGGTTTTCACTGAAAAACCACATGACATCATCACCAGGCTCATCAAACCAATAGCGATAATTTAAAATTGCCTGTTTGCACTCTTCCCATAAATGTTCTCCAAACAAGTTTGTTTCCCGGAAATCAATCCAAAAACGAAATAACTGGTTGAAATAAAAGTCGCTACAATCAAAACGTGAATTAATCACATGTAGTGTCTCTCTCACAATGGATTCTACTACCTCTAATTCCATACCTAATTTCGCTAAGCTATATGCTCTATGCATGTCATGATTCCCATACTTCGAAATAAACGAGAGAGCTTGCTGCTTCCTTGATTGAATGTTCTCATCTATATTCACTGGAACTACTTTTTCTGGATGAACCTGAAGGAACATGTTTTTTGGAATTACGATATTTTGATATTTCAGTAGGATTGTTAGCAGTACATTTCCCATAGTTAGGTCCTCGATATTCCCTAACTTTACTTCTTTACTTCCAGTTTGAACACGTGTTGATAGTACATTCTTATTGCTCCACCATTCCACTTTGAAGCTACTATTTAACTCAAGTTCTTCTGATAATGGGTTTTCAAAATATAGAATCACATCACCATTCTTAATCACATCACTTGAAAAATGAGCTCTGTTTAATGAATCCTCTAATAAATAAATATCTGCTGGATTCACTTCTCCAATTGGAAGTTCAATATTTAGTGGGAGTGTACCTAAATAATCCATTCGGAAATAATACAAGGTATCTCTTTCCGCTAGATCCTCAAAAAGCACGGTAAATGTATTTTCTCCCTCTCGAAGCATTACCTCGAATTGTATGCTTTTCTCTTCATTTCTTGTATATGGTGAAAATCTTATTATTTTTTCATCATTTACCCACAGAACCACACTTCCACATGTAGTCAGACGAAATGTCGCCTTAGTTTCTTTAGTAGAACGGATTGATGATACAGCCCAAGATTGCAAATGGGTTGGTTGTTGCCAAAAACCTGACAGTTCAACTTTTTTGTTTTTCCACGGAAAGTATAACTGCCATTCTTTTTCACTAGAAACATGGTTCAAATAGTTACCAGGGGATATCTCTAATGTGTTTATCTTTTCTTTTTCTACCTTTTCCTCAAACCCAATAAATTCCTTTCGACTTGGGTTTTCAAAAACGGCAAAACCTTCTGTTAACCAACGATTCAAGTCACCAGAAACATTCATGGATATTTGCTTGAATGATTTTTCCTGTTCAAAAGGACCTGCAACTAGCCATCGATTCAATGGTTGATTTTCATATAATTGGTAGCTAAGATGATTCATTATTCCCCTCCTCTCACTTGGAAACGCTTGCAATTAAAGACAAAAAAATATTTCCTACCTTTAATTCTAATAAAAGGAGGAAATATAAAAGGTTTAATTTTTTGAGTTTTAGGTTGAAAATATTGACTTATTTACCTCTTTTGAAATTAGATGGTGTTATCTTTACTACTTTTTTAAATACCTGGCTAAAATATCTTGGGTCGGTATAGCCTACTTTTGTAGCAACTTCATTAGCTTTAAAATCAGTTGTTTCAAATAGTTTTTGAGCCATCTGAATTCTTTTTTCTGTTACAAAGTTACTTAGATTTTTACCTGTCTCTTTTTTAAACAAGCGGCTTAAATAACTAACATTCACCTTAAGCTGATCTGCAATATACTGAGCGCTTAAATCTGGGTTTGAGTATTGGAACTCTATGATTTGCTTTGCTTGTTTAACGATTCCGAGATTATTTTTATTCATTGTTTCATAAAGGTGCTTTTTTATTTCGAGACACGTTTCCTTCATAAATTGTTCTAATTCATCAAATGTCTTACATTTTTCTAATTGTTCATAACCAACATACATTGAGTACTCTTTATCCCATTTAGTCGCAATAAATCCGAGTTTAATTAGAAGTTCTAAACTATGATTTATAACCATTTGCTTATTGTTCAAAACTTTGAGTTCCTTAAAGACGGTGTCGAATTGCTTTTCAGTTTTATTCACGTCCCATTCCTCGAAGCTATCTATAAATCTCATTAATCTTGCAGAGAATTCATTTGTACCGTTTCCTACTATCACTTCTTCATAGAGATGTACCTTTCCCTTCCCTACAAAGAAGCTTTTAGATATTGCATTTAATGATTGTAAGTAAGATGCATGAATCGAATCTATAGATGTGTACAATCCCCCGATACCTATAGAAAATGAGTCTTTATTTTTATATAAAAATGAATCTAAAATATTTTCCGATAACATTTGCAACCTTGTTTCAATTACCTTGTTTGGTATTTTGGGAGAAAAGGTTGGCAAGATAATGATTTCATTACTGTTGGTTATAATTCTTGTGGTAACATTCTTGCTTTTAAATAATTGTTCAATTAAATCTGTCACCTTCTCAAATGTTTGATTGTCTAGTATATCATTATATCCTTGAACTGTAATAACAGCACCTTTACCTTGGTTAAGTCGAAGGTTACCAATATGATGATTATTCACCACTCCATCTATAACTATGTCGTGTAATAATGATTGTTCTATAATTGGGAGACTTTCCTGTAGAACTACTTCCATATCTTCATAGTTTTTTTCAATTACTCTAGTTTGTTCAATTTTCTTTACTGCTTTCCTAATAACACTCATAACCTCATCTTTATCTGTTGGCTTTAAGAGGTAATCAAAAACACCATATTTGATTGCTTCTTTTGCATAGGTAAATTCATCATAGCCAGACAAAAGAATCATTATAATCCCTTTATGATTTCGATTCACAAAGTCAGCTAATTCAAGCCCTGTTTTCCCCGGCATGACAATATCGGAGACGACAATATCTGGGTTTAACTTATTAATTAGTTTTTCTCCATCAAATCCATTCATTGCAGTCCCACATATTGTACATCCCAAGCTAGTCCAATCAATTAATTCAGACAAGCCTTTACAAATAAACGGTTCATCATCAATGATCAGTACTCTGTACATTTTTATAGCCCTCCCTATGAACAGGTAAAGTAAGCTCAAATATAGTACCTACATTTATGTTACTTTCTATTTTTACTCCATTATCCTCTCCATATAAAAGACTAATTCTATTCTGCACATTTAATATCCCATTTCCTGTTCCCTTTAAAAGATCACTATTTTCGTAGTTACCATTTAATAATGCATTTACAGTTTCTTTACTCATCCCTGCTCCGTTATCCATTATTTGAATGATTAATTTATTATTTTTAATGGATCCATTTATAAACAAATAGCCATTCTCAATCTTTTTTTCTATTCCATGAATCATTGCATTCTCAACAATTGGTTGCAGAATAAGTTTTGGTACGAGGCATTTTTTTGCAGCAGGGTCAATATGAGTTTCATAGGTAACCTTATCCTGAAATCTAATCTGTTGAATGGTCATATAATCCTTAATATAATTCATTTCCTCTTCAAGTGTAATGAACTCTTTTTTATTTTGGATACTTGATTTTAATAGCCTACTTAAGGCGATTGTCATCTTACTCACTTCATCTGTTTTTCCAAACTGCGCCATCCAATTAATAGCATCAAGCGTGTTGTAAAGGAAATGTGGATTAATTTGAGCTCTCAAAGCACGTAGCTGGGCATCCTTTTCATTAATATCCTTTTGATAAATATCAGAAATCAATGTATTTATTTTATTCATCATTCGATTAAAACTCTCTCCAACTCGACCTAGCTCGTCCTCACGATCAAGCTCAACCTGTACATTGAAGTTATCTCTTTCAACCTCATCCATTACGACACTCAACGTATTTAGTGGTTTTACAATATAATTCGTTAAAATCCAAATGATGATGATTCCAAATAAAATTCCAACAAGCCCAATTAAAAAGATTGTCTTTTGAATAAAAGCAGGTCCTTTCGTTATCTCATTCAAACTTATTAGTGAAATAATTTTCCAACCCGTTAGTTGCGATTTATTAACGCTTACAATCATTTTACCGTAAAAAGGAACATCGACAAACGAATCACTTTTCAGTGAATTATAATCTACATTTGATAGCCAAGACGAAACCTTGTTCATTTCTTTATCCTTTGAGTTTGAAAGAATCACATTGTTTTCGTTATCAATAATAATGATATGCCTTTGTTCCGATGGATCAAATTTTTGAACTCTATCCTGTAAGTAGGATTCCTTCATGGACATCGTTAAATATCCAATTACCTTCATTTTGTATGAATGAATATCGTAAATAACACGATTTGCAGTTATCAATGATTGTTCCATATTCCATGTAACTTTTCCGCTCGTATTATAATTTGTTGGATGGAGTTGATTGAAATAGTCGTAGCTTTGATCATTCACACTTCTTCGTAAATTGACTCGCGCGTTCTTCGTATCATAAAGATAGATGAGGTCCACTTCATCAAACATCAGTGTTTCCTCAACAACATTTGAAGACATATACTTATTTAGAAGATGCTTCTCTTTTTCATCATTATAATCTGTCTGCAAGAGGCTTTGTATCTCTTCATCAAATGTAACTTCATCCATAACTCGATTAAAGGATTCTACCATATTATCAATACTCTTGCTGATTTGAGTTACCATTATTGTGTTATATCTTATGGCATCATCCAGTTGGATTCTTACCGCAATCGTATATATAATAATTGCAGTTAAGCCTATAATGACACTTAAAATAATAGAATTCCAGAACAGCATTCGATTCTTAAGATGGCGAAACTTAGGAAGACGAAATCTTTGCATTGGCTTTCACCATTTCCCCTGAAGGATAATTTTTCACTGTATTTTTTATATTTAATATCGCGTTTTGTGAAATCCACATGATTACATAGCTTGTAATACTTGCTCCGAAGAAGAAAAAGACCGGTGGAAACGTTGAAAACAAAAGATATAATAGGATACCAGCGCAAATAATAGAGAATGTACTTATGGGTTTGTATACCCCAATTAATGTAGCAAACTTTAAACAGTGTAAAATACTAACCTCGTACGAAACGAAGATTGGAAATATATACACCAATAACAAACAATAGAGAAGAATGGCAATAATGGCCAATACAGAGAGTATCATAAAAGGCATGCTGTCAAAATTGATAAACAAATTAAAATCAACATACAAAACAATTCCAATTACTGTTAAAAGTAGGCCAAGCGTATTCCCTTTTATAAAGCATTTTTTAAAAGTTTGCCAATAATGGATAAAAATTGGAAGCCCTGTTTCACCTTTAAGCCATTTTTTTGAAATATCGAACATGGCTACAGTGGATGGAAATATTCCAAACACAATGCCTCCAAGCAATGAAAACAAAACCCATAGTATATTTAAAAAAGCTAATCTCATAACCCATTCACATAATGTGTAAAAGCCTTGCATTAATCCTTTCATGCTAATTCTCCTCTTGCCTTATTATATATGAAAGCGAATCCATATATTTTTACTATAACAAAAAATTTGTTCTTCACCTACCATTTAAAAATGGTAGAACTGTGAATTTATTTTTTAAAACCATAAGAATTTAATTCCATTCAAATAGCCGTATCCCTAAAATAAAGGATACGGCTATTTGAATTATATTACCTTGCCAACCAACCGCCATCAACAGCGAGTGTGTGGCCATTCACGTAATCGGATGCTCGGCTTGCTAGAAATACGACCGTTCCCATTAGGTCAGCTGGGGATGCCCAGCGTGCTGCAGGGATACGTGATAGGATTTCGGCATTGCGCTTTTCGTCTGCACGGATTTGTGCCGTGTTGTTTGTTGATACATAGCCAGGTGCGATTGCGTTTGTCTGGATTCCGTATTCAGCAAGTTCATTAGCAAAGGACTTGGTAAGTCCGTGTACAGCATGCTTACTTGCTGTATATGGAGGAACAAACTTTCCACCTTGGTAGGATAGCATGGACGCAACATTGATGATTTTGCCGCTCTTTTGCTCAACCATTACTTTAGCAGCCTCTTGGCTTAAAATATAAAGAGAGTTTAAGTTCAAGTCGATGACCGCATCCCAATCCTCTTCCTTGTATTCGAGAATGGGAGAGCGACGGATTGTACCTGCGTTGTTTACTAAAATATCCACTTTTCCGTATGCTTTTACACAAGCAGCTACTACTTCTCTTGCATTTTCACGTTTGGATAAATCCGTTTGGAAAAATTCGACACGACGACCTTCACTTTCGATTAATTCCCTTGTATCATCCCAGCTAGTGCCGTGTGTCGTAATAAACAGGTCAGCCCCCGCTTTTGCTAATGCAACCGCGAAGCCTTGGCCAAGTCCAGTTGCTCCGCCAGTTACAATGGCAACCTTACCTGTTAAAGTGAAAAAGTCTAATGAAAAATCAGACAATTGTGTTGTCATTTTTATGTCCTCCAAGTCTCTTATCGTAGATCTTCCATTGCTACAACATCCATGTCCGTGTACGTAATGTTTTCTCCACACATACCCCAAATGAATGTATAGTTGCTAGTTGCCGTACCCGTATGAATGGACCAGCTTGGTGAAATTGCTGCTTGCTCATTTTTCATCACAAGATGTCTTGTCTCATCAGGTTGGCCCATGAAATGGAATACGCGAGTTTCTGGCTCCATATCAAAGTATAAGTAAACTTCCATTCGGCGCTCATGTGTGTGACATGGCATTGTGTTCCACACGCTTCCTGGAGAAAGCATCGTTAGACCCATCTGTAGCTGGCAACTTTCACATACGTTTGGATGTACATATTGATAGATTTTACGCTCGTTCAGTGTTCCAGGCTCGCCTGCTTCTAATGGTGTAATTTCATTAATATCAATTTTGACAGTTGGATACTTGTGGTGTGCTGGTGCTGAGTTGATATAGAACTTCGCTGGATTATTCGGATCTTTTGAACGGAATAATACTTCCTTCGTCCCCTTACCAACATATAGTCCATCTTGACGAACCATGTTGTACTCTTCTCCATCAAGGATGACCAATCCTTCGCCACCGATGTTGATAATTCCTAATTCACGGCGCTCTAAAAAATACTCCACACCTAATTCTTTATCAAGTTTAATTGTTAATTCTTGGTCAGCAGGTGTAACGCCACCAAAAATCATGCGGTCGTTATGTGTGTATGTTAAATGTACCTTGCCAGGCTCGAATACTTTTTCCACCAAAAATTGCTTTCTTAGTTCATCTGTATTAAATCGTTTGATTTCCTCAGGATGATTTGCATAGCGTGTTTCCATTTTTGTTTCCATTACATATTCCTCCTAAAAGTAATATTTTTTTATATGAATATCTTTACCGGACGATTTTACCTGGGGCATTTTCAGCAAATGCTTTGATATCCTCTTCCGAAAAGATATTGCTATCTCCATGAACAGTATGTTTTAATGCAGAAGCTGCCGTACCAAAGGTGATAATTTGCTCGGGCTCATGTCCCTCTAAAATTCCAAAAAGAATGCCAGAAGCAAACGCATCTCCGCCTCCAACTCTGTCAACTATTTGGTTAATGTCATGCACCCTCGATTGGTACAACTCCCCGTTTACAAATAAATTCCCTTGTAATCTATTATGTGAAGCAGAAAGTACTTCTCTAAACGTAGAATATAAGAATTTAAGATTCGGATACATTTCCGTAATCTTTTTATAATAAAATGCTAGTCTCTGAGACTGATCTAAAGTTTCGCCCGCTGCTTCAATTCCTAATAAGTTAAGCGCATCCAATTCACCACAAGAGCAAATATCGACATATCGTAAAAATGGTTTCATTGCAGCAGAAGCTTCTTCGAGGCTCCATAATTTTGCTCGGTAATTAAAATCAAAGCTCGTCGTGACTCCTAGGTCTTTGGCCACCTTTAAACCTTGCAGGGTTAATTCCTGTAATTTTTTCGATAATGCAGGCGTAATCCCTGACACATGAAAGAGATCCGCACCTTGTAAAATTTCAGCAAAGTTAATTTCATCCGTAGATAACTGAGCAAAACTCGACCCTTTTCGGTCATATGTCACTTGTGCACTTCTTTCACCTACACCTGTTTCCAGGTAGTATGTACCGAGGCGCTCTCCCCCTTTTAAAAGGTAATCGGTATGAATGCCAAATGAGAGTAAATGTCGTTCATATGCTTGCCCGAGTGGATTGTTCGGTACTTTCCCAACAAAATAGACATCATAGCCAAAACGTGAAAGGGATGCTCCCACATTTGCTTCTGCTCCACCGTAATGCATTGTGAGCTTATCCGTTTGAAAAAGACGTTCTCCTAGGTTAGTAGATAAACGAAGTAAGGGTTCCCCAAATACAACAATCTTTTTCATGGTTTACGCCCCTCTTGCTTCTTTAACTTTAGCGACATATTGGGCTGCGTATTCGGTTATTTTGGCGTAGTCTCCTGTTTTGGCAGGGGCTACTAAATTCCCGCCTACACCTACTGCAACACATCCATTTTTAATCCATTGATCAATATTCTCGAGGCTTACTCCACCCGTCGGCATAATGTTGACTTGTGGAAGTGGCGCTTTAACCGCTTTCACAAAATCTGGACCAAAGGCATTCCCTGGGAAAAGCTTAATAATGTCAGCACCTGATTCAAGCGCATGTTTCATTTCCGTAATTGTCATGCATCCCGGCATATATGGGATTTGATACAAGTTACATAGTTTAGCAGTTTCTTTATCAAAGCTTGGGCTTACAACAAACTTTGCTCCTGCTAAAATAGACATTCGTGCAGTAGTTGCGTCAAGAACAGTTCCGGCTCCGATTACAACATCAGTCTGTTTGTAAATTGAAGACAGTTCCTTAATAACCTCGTCAGCACCATCGACTGTAAAGGTCACCTCGATTCCAACGATTCCACCCTCTACACAGCTTTCTGAGATTTTAATCGCTTCTTCTTTTGAGTCAGCTCGGACAACTGCGACAACGCCGCAATCTGCGATTTTTGAGAGTATCTTTATTTTTTTCATGGTTTCCTCCAAAATCTGTTGACTATTTCCTATTTGGAAATTAACTTTATTATATGGAAACTTACAAGATTATTATATATAATAGTGTAAGGGATTTCAACCAATAAATTGGTATTTTTAGAAAATTAGCTAAAAGTGAGTGATTACCTTGCAAAAAAAGAAACAACCATACGGCACCGTCCTGATAAAAGCGGACAATATTTTAAAATACCTGTCCACTACGGACAAGCCGCAAAGCCTTCAACAAATCGCAAAAGAAACTGAATTAACTAGCTCTACCGCATTAAAAATTTTAGATACTCTTCAATTAATAGGGTATGTGCATAAGGATGAGGAAACTAAAAGGTTCCGCTTAGGAAAGGCCATCATCAAATACGCAAACAAAGCATTAAACTCAACCGAAATAAAAGATCTGGCACAACCCTATTTGGAAAAACTCAGGGAACAAACAACTGAAACCGTCCATATGGGCATCCTTGACCAATCAAACATCATTTACATCACAAAACTAGAGAGTTTCAATCCAGTCTCCTTGTACTCTCGTGTCGGAAAAGCCATCCCACTCTATTGTTCTGCAATGGGAAAATCTATCCTAGCCGACCAAAGCGACGACCAAATTGAAGACTACTTGAACAACCATACGTTAGAAAAAAAGACAGAAAACACGATTACAACAAAAGAAGATTTTATGAAGGAAATCAATGAAATCCGCAAAAACGGGTATGCATTTGACAATGAAGAACACGAACAAGATATCTTCTGTGTAGGAGCAAGCATAACCGTTAACGGCAAAAACCACGGCGCATTTAGTGTCAGTGTGCCAAAATACCGAATCACCGATGAATTCATTACACAAATCATCGAATATGTCCTTGCTTGCAAAAGAGGGATTGAGAGTGAATTAGGCTAATGGGACAAAGGTCTCCTTCCCAGCCATTCCTACTTTTTACTAAAGATTTTTATGTTAAAGAAACTTCCAATTATAAAAAATATCAAAAAACTTATTGACCTTCTTTACCCTCTCTGTTAATATACCAATATATTAAAAATCAATGACGAGAAAGAGTACGATTGGAATTCTGTTCCCCAGAGAGTCGACAGTTGCTGAAAGTCGATGTTCAGAGCCATCCGAAAATCATCTCAGAGATGCAAAGCCGAAAGAAGTAAGCTTTGACGGGGAGTCCGCCGTTACGAAGGAACACGTATGATGGTACGTTAGTGAGTGCCGTAGTCTAATCGATTGCGGAATTTGGGTGGTATCGCGAGTTAACCTCGTCCCTTTTTATAGGGGCGAGGTTTTTTGTTTTTCGTTGGGACAGCGGACCTGTCCCTCCGTCTCAGAAAGTTATATTAATAAAACAAAAAAGGAGAGTTTTAAGATGAAGAAGTTAGATACGTTGTTTATTGGATTTATGTTGTTTTCCATGTTCTTTGGAGCTGGAAATTTAATTTTCCCGCCGTTTTTAGGCGCTGGCGCTGGTACAAATTTTTGGAGTGCGATGCTTGGATTTATCGTAACCGGAGTTGGTTTACCCGTTCTTGTTATCTTTGCTGTTTCCCTTGTTAAAGGTGGTGCACAAGCCATGGGCGATCGTGTCCATCCCGTATTTAGCACCGTCTTTATGGTTGCAGTTTATCTATGTATCGGTCCTTTTCTTGCAATTCCAAGAAACGCAAACGTTGCGTTCGAAATGGGAATTACCCCATTTTTACCTGAATCAACCAATACAGCTCTAATCCTATTGCTTTTCTCAGTCATCTTCTTTGGAGTGGTCTATTTTATCAGCTTAAACCCAAGTAAGATGGAACAATATATGGGGCGCTTCATTGCACCAACCTTGGTCGTTGCTATTGTTATTTTAATCACTGTCGGATTATTTAAGATGGATACACCGTTCCTTAGCCCAACAGAAGGATATCAATCAGGCGCGTTTTTCACAGGATTCCTTGAAGGATATAACACAATGGATGCTCTAGCCTCTTTAGCATTCGGAATTGTCATCTTAAACGCTATTCAAAAAAGAGGCATCCAAAATCGTTCACAGTTGACACAATATACATTTAAAGCTGGAATTATTGCAGGTATCCTACTGTCTGCCATTTATGTTGGAATTGGATTAATCGGGGCAAAGATGGCCGGTCAGGGCACATTTGAAGATGGTACAGGAATTTTATCATCTGCAGCAACCATGTTATTTGGACAAAGCGGAACGTTATTACTCGGTCTGATTTTTACATTAGCTTGTTTTACAACCGTTGTTGGATTAACAACTGCTTGTGGACAGTATTTCTCAAACTTACTTCCAAAGTTGAGCTATAAAACTGTTGTACTTATGGTAACGTTAGTCGGATTTACCCTTTCAAACCTTGGATTGGCTCAGATTTTAAAAGTCTCTGTTCCTTTCCTAGTAATGACATACCCACTTCTAATCGTGTTAGTGGTATTAACCTTCTTTAGTCGTTATTATAAAAATGTCAAAGCTGTGTATGGTTCTGCCATGTTGTTCACAGGTGTTTTCGCGCTAATCAGTGGATTGAATGCATTTGGTCTTGACCTTGGACCTGTTCAAGATATGAAAAATATGCTTCCACTTGCATCTGCTGGATTAGAGTGGATTGTTCCCGCTCTCGTTGGTACAGCATTGGGCCTTGTGATGAGTCAATTTAGTAAAAGCCCTGAAATTGTTGAGGCCAAGATAGAAGCATCATAAAATGAAAGGATAGGTACCTTGAATGGGTACCTATCCTTTTTAGTCTGTTTTGATATCTAGTAATTTTTGGCGTAATTCGGTTTCCATCGAAGCTAGTTCAAGCTCGGCTTGACGTCGCTTGTTACGGCCTTCTTCTTGGATACGTAACGTTTCCTCTAATGTAGAAATGAGGTTTTCCTTCGTTTTCTTCAATGTTTCCACATCGACTAAGCCACGCTCATTTTCCCTCGCTGTTTCAAGGGTATTGCTCTTTAACATTTCAGCATTCTTCAATAAAAGCTCATTTGTTGTTTTAGCCACTTGTTTTTGTGCTTCCACTGCATGACGCTGTCTGATTAATGTTAATGCAATCGCCACTTGGTTTTTCCATAACGGAATTGCCGTCATGATTGAAGATTGAATTTTTTCTACAAGAGCTTGGTTAGTGTTTTGGATTAAGCGAATTTGTGGTGCGCTTTGAATCGTGATTTCTCGACTTAACTTCAGGTCATGAACACGTTTTTCAAGGCGGTCTGCAAACTGAACCATGTCATTTACTTCTTGAACCTTCATTTGATCATTTGTTACTTCTGCTTGTTTCTTTAACTCTGGGATAACTTGTTTATGCATCTCTTCAAGCTTCAGTTCACCCGCTGCAATGTACACATTTAATGCATCAAAATAATCCTTATTGTTGTCGTAAAGCTTCTCCAAAATCGCAATGTCGGATAAAAGAACATTCTTACTTCGTTCAAGCTTCACACTAATTCGATCAATTTGAGCCCCTGTTTTTTGGTATTTTGATAGTACCTCTTGAACGGAATTAGAGATTTTTCCAAACATCCGTGCAATCATTGACCGCTTTTCAGGATTCAATTCTTCAGGCTTCATGTCATCTAGACGGTGCATGAGTTCTGAAATAATTTTTCCAACTTCACCCACGTCATTCTTTTGCACATGCTCAAGCATTGTATTTGAAAATGAAAGCAGTTTGTTTTGAGCTGGCGTTCCATAGGAGATCATCGCTTGGTGATTCGTTGGGTCAATTTGTTTCGCTAATTGCAAGGCTTTTTCCTTATTTTCCTCAGGCAATACATCCACTAATCGAACAGGCTTCGTTTCATCTTCTTGTGAAATGACAATTGGATTTTCCTGTTGCTCATCTTTTTTCTCATCAAATGGATTCGCAAGTAATTCATCCATTAAATTGCTGGGTTCTTTATATTTTGGAGAATACTGTTCACTCATACTCAATTACCTCCTATTTTGATCAAGAAATGCAGAATCATTTGCTTGTTTATTCGAATTCTTAGCTACATCAATTTCGAAATGCAGGTCTTCAATATCATTCGAGAGCATTTTGTGTAAATCCTTCTCAATCGTGTTCGTTAATTCTTCAAGTACCCGCCGCGTTTCGTGAAGCGACCGTTCCAGTTCACTATTTTTCTTCGGTTGGGATGAAAGAAAAGCATACTTTTCGGATAACTCCACAACTGAATCAAGATGTGAAAAATAGAATCGTTCCGCTAGGTAAAAGCGTCGCGGTTCGCTCTTCGTTAAGCGATAGATTTTCTTTGTGACACGATGCAGGTCAACCCTTTGCTTTAGTGACGGGATGTGACGAACGGTAAAAAGGGATTTATTTAGTCGGGCAAGTTTTTTCTTTGCTTCTTTTAGATTTCTCTCTATATACTGATATTCCTTCCTCGTAAGGCGATGTTTTCGCAAAAAAGATTGTTTGAGAATGGCTGACGTGCCGACGTAGGCAATTCCGCCCCCTATTAATGCAAATCCAGACGAAAGTAGGAAAGTTTGATCAAATGCAAAAAAGCTTACTAACCAAATAGTAACCGTTGTCGGTACTGAAATGAACGATTTAACAATAAAAGCGAGAAACGAATTCATATCATCGACTCCTAACATTCTGTCTTACTATTATATACGAACCAACCCGAACGTTGGTTTCAAAAACTTTCGAGGGAAAAATTGGTGATGTGGCTGTAGCATTGGCGTCCTTGTTCGGATTTGATAATGATTAACTATTCTTGGTGTTGTGAGCTTGGTGCGGGACTTCATTACTTCGATCAACAGGATTTCCACCACACAATACACCCTTTTCCCCTTCAATCTTCTCTTTTTCCTCTACTTAACTATACTATAAGATATTTATTCAAACTATGGACCTAGAATTTACAAGAATCTAAGACTTGAGGCGTATTTTACCGATAACACGCTCCACCACTACCCTAATTATAGTCATTTTTTAAAATTTTAGTAAATTTTCTGGAAAATTTTCATAGTATGTAGTATAGTACATTATATCACTAATGCACTAATGTACATAATCACCTAAGGAGGTGTTTATATGAAGTTTAAGCAGGATGGCGCAAAGCCGATTTATGTTCAAATTTCAGAATGGATCGAAACCGAAATTTTAAGTGGAGCGATACTTGAGGATCAAAAGGTGTTTTCACAGTATCAGCTTGCGGAGATGTTCAATATTAATCCTGCTACGGCAGCTAAGGGGCTGAATCTCCTGGCAGACGAAAATATCCTCTATAAAAAACGAGGCTTGGGGATGTTTGTGACGAAGAATGCGAAACAATTTATTTTAGAGAAAAGGAAAAGTCAAACGATGAAAAATCTAGTTTATGAGCTGGTTTTGGAAGCGGAGCGTTTAGGAGTTAGTGAAATAGAGTTGGTCAATATGATTAAAGCTGAAAAAGAACGGCAAAGGGGGAATCAGAAGTGAATGCAATTGAAGTTCAAAATGTATCCAAACTCTACGGTGGTCTAAAAGCTTTAGATCAACTTACTTTTACGATTGTGCCAAATACCATCACTGGTGTAATCGGGAGAAATGGTGCCGGTAAAACAACCCTATTGAAAATAATCTCCGGATTTTACCCTGTTTCTTCTGGAGAGGTTCGCGTTTTTTCGGAAAATCCATTTAATAATTTAAAAATATCTGCCAATCTCATTTTTGTGGACGACAATATGGTCTTTCCACCTTGGTTAAATTTAGCTGAAATCTTGAAAGCCAGTGCAAGCTTTTATCCGAATTGGGATGACGAAATGGCAAAACGTCTATTCGATTATTTCGATTTAAATCCAAAGCAGCTTCATCATCATCTTTCTAAAGGAATGAAAAGTACATTTAATATTATCATCGGTCTTTCCTCCCGCTGCCCGATTACAATCTTCGATGAACCGACAACTGGTATGGATGCAGCGATACGAAAGGATTTTTACAAGGCATTATTGAAAGATTATATCGCACATCCTAGAACCATCCTCTTTTCAAGCCATCTTCTCAACGAGATTGATACTATTCTAGAAAATGTTCTTCTCATTCGGAATGGTAGTGTAGCGCTGCATAAACCGATTGATGACCTGAAGGAGTATGCAGTTGGCGTTCGTGGAAAAACAACGCTTGTCGAACAGGTTACGAAGGGCATGGAAGTCATTTATGTGGAGGAATTCGGTGATGACTATATTTATTCTGTTGTAAAGGATGTTTATCCAGAAGCCACCTGGTTAGAAGCAAAAAAGCTTGGCCTTGAACTATCACCTGTTGCAACAGAGGACCTTTGTGTGTATCTCACGGCAAAGAATAAGGGAGGGATCAATGATGTCTTTAACTAATGCTAGTTTTCTTGATGTCATCAAAAAGCAATTGTTCTTTAAAGTTCGGGCTTATTACGGTGCATTTACAAGCCTTGTAACAGTCCAGGCAATTGCACTCTTGTTTTCTTTTAATGGCGTTGGACAGATGGGGCTTGGTGGTAATTTATCGATTTCGAGTTATTCCGGAAGCATCATCTTTGTTTTTACTGCTTTTTGGGCTTTCATTACGGCTACCACTTTAACGACAAAAGCCTATCATTATATAGATTTTTCATTTGTGACAAACAGAATGAGTAGTCATCTATCAACAGTTGGGATGCTTATTGTTTACTCATTTATCGCAAGTATCGGCTCCACTTTTGCAGGGATTTTATTAAGGGTAATCCTCTATTTTAAAGAAGGTAGTGAAAAAATAATCGCGAACCATTTTTTCATTCCATTCTCTGATTTATTAGTCGGCATTTATATTGGTACCTTATATTTATTGTTATTTGCAACATTAGGATATTTCATTGGAATGTTTACTCAAATCAATAAACTATTCGGATTTATGATTCCAGCACTATTGATTGGATGGGCGTTTTATGAAGTAAGTGCAAATGATACGATTAGCTCGATTACATTCTTTTTCACTGAAACATCCATTCTTGTTTTTACAATTAAAGTTGTCGTTACAATTGCCGTAATGGTATGGATTGTAATTGCTGCAACCAACCGATTGGAGGTTCGAAAATAATGTCAATAATCGGTACATTCATCCTTCCAGCGATCATCTTGTTTATTATAGCGGCTGTTTTACTTACTGTATTTTTTGGTAAAAAGTTTAATGGTACGAAAAGTACGAAAGTTTTACTCGGAACGTATTTTATCATTTTAGTCGCAACCGTCATTGTTTATTATAGCATCCCTCAATCTAGCTTCTTTGCATCGGAGAGCGATACTGAAAATTTGACCTATGACCAAATTCATCAAGCGATTGAACAAGGTAAAATCGAAAATGTCGAAGCGATTAAAGAAAAAGAAAGATGGAATATTCCATTTGAGCAAAAGGAACTTAACATTCAACTATTTGAAAACAATAACATGTATGCGATTTTTGATCGAAAAGAAAACGAAGACAAAACCATTGAGGTCATTTATTATGTGGCGAATACGAATTTTAACGGGTATGATTTTTATGAAGAAATCCCAGTACCAAGCGTTACAATCGAAGGAAATTATTTGACGGCGTATCCCCCAACGGACAATCAGGTTAAGCTTTATAGCTTTCATAATGATTTTGTGATTTCCCAATTTAGGGGCGGAGGAATTACGGATGATTTCGAAAGAAGGTATGAGGACGATAAGCCACTTAATTATGAGTTTCTCATCGTCCGTGTTCCGAAAAGCATCGAGCTAATTGGGAGCGAGTTTGTGAACTTTCTTGGAGAATGAATCAAGATAAGGAAGGGTCGCCCCTTCCTTTTTAAGCATATTTTTGTTTGCTTGGTTCTTTTATAACGGTTGAATAGCTATAAAGTAAGTTTTCAAAGATGACATCCCATTTTTGGGTTAATGCATATTTTCTTCCTTCCATTCCCATTCGGTTGCGAACACCATCATTTTCAAGGAGATGCAGGATTGTATTCATCATTTCCTGTGTATGACCGGGCTCACATAAATGGCCAGTAATTCCTTCTTGTACAACATTCTTAACGCCCCCAGCGTTCACCCCAATTACCGGGGTGCCACTTGCCATGGATTCAAGCATGACATTCCCAAAGGTTTCAGATGAGGATGGAAAGACAAATAAATCTGATGCAGCATACACTTCTGCCAAATCCGTTCCCTTCAAAAATCCAGTAAAGGTCATATTCGGTGGAGCTGCTTCCTCCATTTTGCTCTTCTGTGGTCCGTCACCGACGATTAACCATTGGATTTGTTCACTCCACTCCGACGGCAATGACTTAGCAATTTCAATGAGTAATTCTACATTCTTTTCCGGAGCTAACCTGCCCACGTACGTCAGCATAAACTTTTTAGAAACCTGATATTTCTTCCGAACGACAACATGATTATAGTAAGGATTAAACAGTTCGCAATCTACCCCGTGGGTCCATATTTCAATGTTAGCAAACCCTTTTTCTACAAGCTGATTTTTTGTCACAAGGGTTGGAACATATAGCTTTTGAAATGGTCGATGAAACCATTTCATATAAGACCACAAAGGATTGGATAAAAACTGCAAATCGTAAAACTGCAGATAATAGTCGAAATCGGTGTGATATGAACCTACAAGCGGTATGTTTAACTTCTTTGCATAATAGCTTCCCCAAAATCCAATGTTAAAAGGTGTTGCGACATGGATGATATCTGGTGAAAATTTTTCAAGTTCAGCCCGAATGTGAAACATATTTGGAAAAGCCAGCCTGCATTCGGGATATAGGAAAAAGGATAAACTTTTAAATCGGTGTATATGACTCGTTACATATTCATTCGAGTCCGATTTTGGCGCAAACACCTTCACATCCATACCTTGCTCCTCTAAATAATCTGTAAACCTCTTTAATGTGCGTGCTACACCGTTAACCTCTGGATAAAAGGTATCTGTAAAAATCGCTATTTTCATAAGATCCCCCTTAAGGTAGATTCCGTTAATTGATTTACGATAGGTAAGCTTAGAATTCCAGCTGTGGTTCCCAACATTCCACCCGCCATTACGTCAGAGGGATAATGTAAGCCTAAGAATATTCTGGACAGTCCCACACTTATCCCAATTGGAAGCAGAATGAGTGAAAGGTATGGCATATATAAAATAAAAGGAATAATAACCGAAAAGATGGCCGTTGTGTGTCCCGATGGAAACGAATGGTCTGTTAATGCTTTTAAAGGAAACTTTGATTTTTCTACTATTAAATACGGTCTTTTTCTTGGATACAGTTTCTTAATCACATGTACTGGTATATGACTAATTGCTAAGGAAAGCGCACTTGCAATAGCCGTCATTCTTAGTTGATTTGTTGTGATCAAGGCTAATGCAAGACAAGTGATAATTGTAAAAGTCGCCCCACCTAAAAATGTGATTCTCGAGAAGAAAAAGTGTAGCCATTTTTTGTCATAATACTGGTTTACCTTTTGAAAGATTCGACAATCAGCATGATACATTGAAAGAAAAAGCTTCATGATTCAACTCCCCTCTCTTAACCCTTACAGCTTATTTGTTAACATATTCACCACTGTTGGTCTTCCAACCGAAACATAGAACAGTGGGTGTTTCTGTACTTCTTCTAGAGGATAGCAATTTCTTCCGTCAATTACTTTCGGCTCTTCCATATAGAAACTGTATTGGTCTAATGGGAATTGTTTAATTTGATCCCACTCGGTTGTAATGATTGTTAAGTCAGCTTTTTCAATAGCTTTTGGAATTTCGTCTGTATAGTCAATGGAATTTCCAAATATCTCTTTCGCCTTTTGAATCGCGATAGGGTCGTATGCTGTAACACTAGCCCCCTCCTGAAGCAATTCTTTAATGACCGTGATAGAAGCTGCTTCTCGCATGTCATCAGTATTTGGTTTAAAGGAAAGACCTAAAACCGCAACCCTTTTCCCTTTTATTGAATCCAAAATCTCTTTTGCTTTGAGGACAGGGTATGATCTTTGACGGTTGTTCACTTGAATAACGGCCTCAAGTAATTCAAAATGATGTCCCAAACTACCCGAGGTATGCATCAAAGCTCTCGTGTCTTTTGGAAAACAAGAACCTCCATAACCCAACCCCGCTTTTAAAAAATAGGGTCCAATTCGTTGGTCCTTGCCAATTCCATATGTTACGTCATCAATGTTCGCGCCTACTTTTTCACACATTCTTGCAATCTCATTCACAAAACTAATCTTTGTCGCAAGAAAAGCATTTGAGGCGTATTTAATCATTTCTGCACTTTTCACATCCGTTTTGATGAGTGGAATTTTAAGAGGCTGATAGATTTGTTCAATCACTCTAGCACTCTCACCGTTTTCTGCCCCCACTACAATTCGATCTCCGTAAAAGAAATCAAATACAGCTGATCCCTCACGAAGGAATTCAGGATTAGATACGACCTCAACCTGAAGCTGCGGGAGTTTTTTTGAATCAATGATTCGTTTTATTTTTTCATTCGTCCCCACAGGAACGGTGCTTTTTGTACAAATAATCACATCATTTTCAATATGAACAGCTATCGTTTCAACAACGGTATAGACGTAGTCAAGATTTGCAGTACCATCCGCATTTTGTGGAGTACCAACTGCGATAAAAATGACATCAGCATGTGTGTACGCATAACGAGGGTTTGTCGTAAAATAAAGTCTGCCTTCGATCAAGTTTTTCTGTAAAAGCGGCTCCAGCTCTGGTTCATAAATAGGAGAAAACCCTTCTTGCAGCTTTTCAATTTTCTCAGCTTGGATATCCATGCAAATGACTTCATGACCAAGTTCAGCTAAACAAACACTCGTAACCAGCCCCACATAGCCTGCACCAGCAACCGTAATCTTCATCTAACCCCTCCATCACCTTTTAGAGGATGTTCAAAAAGTCCGGTGAAAATGACACATCGAATTTCTTCGTTGGCTTGTTTTTCCGTTGCTCACGTATTTACTACATACGTTCCGCTACTCAAAACTGCGCCGCCTCGAACTTCTTGGTCCTTTTCATCCTCCTTTTGAACATGCACTTTATTACATCTTATCGAAAAATTGCGATTATTTAATTTAGCTACGGTTAAAGAATTGTAAAGTTTTGGTATAGGAGTATTAAAAAAAGGAAGGGGCTCCCCTTCCTTCGTTTTTCTAAATTAATTATTGATACTCCGCTTTGCATTGTTTTGTCTTCGAGAGTTGGGTTCAAAGACATTTCACGTCGTACTACAACTCGTTTTGTCCACGAGACCAGGCTCATAGACACTTCTAAATAACACTCCAACTGTGTTAACAAAATCTAAGCGTACGGTACCGCCTATCCAACTTACCCCACCATCTTCTCCTCCGAAAACCGTGTTCGTTGAATATGAATAAGTCTTGCTGATAAACCGACACCTGCTGCGAGCAAGCCAAATGTCAGTCCGAGCCAATAACCAGCTGCTCCCAAATCTGTAAAGTGAGCGAGCCCCCATCCTGCAGGCAAGCAAATGAGCCAGTAGGCAATCAAGGTCATCACAAACGCGATGTTAACATCCTTGTACCCTCTTAAAGCAGCCTGTGCCGTTGCTTGAATGGCATCTGACACTTGGAAAAATAACGCGTAAATCAAGAATTGCGCGGTTAATGTGATAACCGCCGTTTCCGTTGAATAAAGCCCTGCTACTTCATAGCGGAACAAGATCACAAATAATCCAGTTACAAGAGCGATGAGCATAGATAGCGCAATCCCAAGCCAACTGTATACTTTCGCATCCTTATAGCGGCGGGCACCTACCTCATATCCTACTAAAACCGTCAACGCCATCGAAATGCTCACCGGGATCATATAGAGGAACGAAACAATGTTCAATGCAGATTGATATGCCGCAACGGTTGTAACTGAAAATTTACTAATTAAAATGGTCACAACCGCAAACATGCTTGTTTCAAAAAACGTTGATAGCCCCATAGGGACACCGATTTTTAAAATCTCCTTACTTTCTTTAAAGGTAAACCCTTTAAGACCCACAAAAACTTTATAGGACGAGAACGGTTCTTTTGCTATCACGATAAAAGCCGTAATTAATACGATCACCCAATACGTAATCGAGGTGGCAAGCCCCGCTCCTCCACCACCGAGCGCTGGAAAGCCCCATGCTCCAAAAATCAAAACATAATTTAATAGAAGGTTTATAGGTACAGATACCAATAGAATGAACATTACAACTCTCGTAATTCCTAATGCATAAATGAATGACCGTAACACATTAAAGATAAATAGCGGAATGATTCCAAAGCTCAAACCTACTAAATAATCATGTGCAGTCTGATGAACATTCTCCGGCAAATCCATCATCGTCAACAACGGATTTAAAAAGATGACTCCAGCTAAAATGACCACTAACCCAATGATGAAGCATAAATAAATCCCACTTGATACAACCGTCGCTACCTCATGACTCTTTTTTTCACCAAATCTTTGGGCAGCAATTGGTGATACCGCTAGTAAAATAGCACTGAGTCCAGTAAAAATAGGATTCCAAATAGAAGATCCAATTGCTACTCCAGCCAGGTCTGAAGAATTAAAGCGTCCCGTCATAATCGTATTAAAAAAGACCATGGAAAACATACTGAGCTGTGTAATTAAAATCGGGATTAACATGACAAAAATTAATTTTATCTTTTCTCTAATGGTGTGTGTTTCGTACATGACACGTTCTCCTTCATTGAATCAAATGCGCCTTGGCGTATTTGCGCCCGATTTTTTTTAGGCCCACACGAGGTGGGTCACAAAGACGTTGCCACAGGAAGTGGCGTTCTTAGTCTTTGATCTTATGCTCGAAAAATTCCCTTTGAAAAATCGTGGCATCCGCCGGAGGCATTAACTTTTTTCAGCATGAGTTTGAACCCCCAGCAAATTTGTTCTCAGATTGAATTTAAAGTAAAAGTTCTTCTGAATAAAGTTAATCAAACATAACCATTATTATATTCCATCTACCAGTAAATTGAATACTTTTTTACTTTCCCTTTACATGAAATTCATATTTTAATTGCCAATTTTCTGTTATATTAAAGGTAGATTATAAGACTTTTGGAGGATGAACGTCCCTATGTCTCGACTTACAGATCACTTACTCGTCATTTCATTTGACTGTCTATCATCACTAGATTTTCCAATCATCGAAAAGCTTCCCAATTTCAAAAAGCTATTCGAACAAGCGTCATTTTGCAGGAATGTGGAAACCATCTATCCATCTGTTACTTATCCTTGTCACGCTACGATTGTCACCGGTAAGTACCCAAGGAATCACGGAATCGTGAATAATACATTTCTTCAGCCTGGCAGGCTTTCACCGGATTGGTATTGGCATCGTAGGCATGTGAAAAGTACGACTTTATACGACGAGGCTAAAAAAGCTGACATGAAGACAGCAGCTCTACTATGGCCTGTTACTGCAAAGGCAAATATCGATTACAATATGCCAGAGATTTTCGCAAATCGACCTTGGCAAAATCAAATTTTGGTTTCCTTATTTAATGGAAGTCCACTCTATCAGTTGGAAATGAATCGTAAATTTGGACATCTACGAAATGGACTAAATCAGCCCGAACTAGATGATTTTGTACTTGAGTCAACAGTTGAAACAATAAAGACAAAAAAGCCGAATCTAATGCTTGTTCATTTTGTCGATTTAGATTCACAGCGTCATTATCATGGATTTTCCTCTATTGAAGCAATGGCTGCCCTCCGTCGCCATGACGAACGACTCGGCAGAATAATGAATGCACTGAAAGAAAGTGGAATCTATGAAGAAACAACGATCATCGCTTTAGGCGACCACAGTGCATTAGATGAATCGAAAGCAATTAAGCCAAATGTACTATTTAAAAGGGAAGGCCTTATTTCCGTAGGTCCAGAAGGTAAAGTGATCGATTGGAAGGCTTATTGCAAGAGCTGTGATGGCTCAGCCTATATTTATATCAAGGATAAAAATGATACAAAAACACTAGAACAAGTAAGAGCGCTTTTAACAGACCTAAGCAAAAATGAGGAGAACGGAATTGAACGAATTCTATCTAATAATGAAGCAAAGGAAAAAGGTGCAGACGCCAACGCCACATTTATGCTAGAAGCGCGCCTGGGTTACTACTTCAAGGAGAATCTTGAAGGTGAGTATATCGATGAAATCAACGCCGAAGATGTTCGTGAAAAACGCTATACGTTCGCGAGTCATGGCTATTCACCAGAAAAAGAGAATTACACAACGGTACTCATTGCATCTGGAAAAGGAATACGACCGAACATTGAAATCCCGGCCATGCACCTTGTTGACGAAGGCCCAACATTTGCCCGCCTATTAGGCCTGGATCTAGGGGAAACGGATGGTTGTGTTGTTGAAGATTTACTAGATATATACTAACTTTTAAGGAGGTTTTGGGATGAGAAGTTTTACGAAAGAGGAATCAAGCTGGATGTATTATGATTGGGCCAACTCGGCGTATTCGATTATTATTACAACAGCTGTTTTCCCCATTTTTTATAAGGCTGCTGCAACGAATGCGGGTGTTGATCCGGCCGACTCGACTGCTTATCTTGGCTACACCATTGCGATTTTTACCTTTATTTTAGCCATGCTTGGTCCAATTTTAGGAACCATTGCCGATTATCAGGGTTACAAAAAGAAATTTTTCACGTTCTTCTTTGCTTTAGGGGTATCGGCAACCGCTTTATTAGCCTTTATTCCAGCTGACAATTGGCTGCTCTTATTGATTGTTTATACGTTTGCTGCACTAGGCTCAACAGGTGCGAATGTTTTCTATGATGCCTTCCTCGTCGATGTAACAGATGAGGAAAAAATGGACCGTGTCTCTGCACGGGGATATGGGCTCGGCTATATCGGCAGTACGATTCCATTCTTACTTGCCATCGCGATTATCTTACTTGCACAGAAAGAAATTCTACCGATTTCAGCAACGGTTGCCAGCAAGATTGCCTTTCTCATTACAGCCGTCTGGTGGGGGCTTTTCTCAATCCCAATCTTTAAAAATGTTCATCAGCGTTACTACATTGAGCGTGAACCAAATCCAGTCGTGAACAGTTTCAAGCGACTTGGAAAAACCTTTAAGGAAATTAAAAAATACCGTGCTGTGTTTTTGTTCCTAGTCGCCTATTTTTTCTATATTGACGGAGTGGGTACGGTGATTTCGATGTCTACAGCATATGGAACAGACCTTGGAATTAGTGCGACAAATCTATTAATCGTATTATTTGTGACACAGGTTGTAGCAGCTCCATTTGCGATTCTATACGGGAGACTGGCACAAAAATTCACGGGTAAAAAGATGCTCTATGTCGGAATTTTTGTTTATATTATTGTTTGCGTCTATGCGTATTTCTTAAAAACCACCTTGGATTTCTGGATCCTTGCGATGCTGGTTGCAACTTCTCAAGGTGGCATCCAAGCGTTAAGCCGTTCTTATTTTGCTAAACTTGTACCGAAACAAAATGCAAACGAGTTCTTTGGTTTTTATAATATCTTTGGAAAATTCGCAGCCATTATGGGGCCGTTATTAGTTGGCGTAACAGCGCAAATTACGGGTAAATCAAACACAGGCGTATTCAGTTTAGTCATCCTATTCATTATCGGTTTTATCATTTTAACGCGTGTTCCTGAACCAAGCGAGGCAAAATAAGAAATGATATAATAAAGAAAAACCTGAAAGAGGACTACCAATGGATAAAAAAGAATTGGAATACAAACTGCGCGAGCTGAAATTAGACTATGTCCGTCTTCAAAATGATCTGGAAAAATTAGATTCTGTGAATGGCAATATCTCGCCATTGGAGCGTCAAATTGCAGATCTCGAAGAAGAAATCAGCACATTATCTAAACAACTGCGCGAAATGTAAAAGGAGTTGCAGCCAGAATGGTTGCAACTCTTTTTTCATAGAAATGTTATTGTTCTTGCGATCGAATTTAGATGGTCTTCATCCGCCCATAAAATAAAGTAATTATACGTTGAACCTTCAATTGTTACTGGGACAGGATATCTGACGATGGCTGCGGCTTGGCGATTCATTTCAGAAGGTTGGTCTGCAGATGGATAGATTAGGCATGCCTCTTGACTGCTTATTCTTGTTTGGTAAATGCGTGGCGAAGATCCATAAGGCAGCAATTGGTGGTATGCTTCTCCCCTGCAGACTTCATGAATATCATCTCCACCACCGATTGCGGAAATTTGAAAAAATCCATCTGCTCCTTCATATCTCTCCGAATTTACCTGGTGCCAGTTCGACGGATAACGGAATCTCACTCTATACGTTTCATTTGTATAGACCCCGTTTGTTGGACGAATATTTCCTGATGACCAGCTCAGATTTCCAATTTGCGGTTCTCTCGTGAGCATGACAGGTGACGGATTCTGTAAATCAATCATCCACATTTCAGTGGCAAATCCTTGTTCTGAGCAGCCCGACAAATAACCAATAAAACGGCTATCGGGCGACCATGTAACAGGTGTTGCATAGCATGAAGACTTCACAAGTACCCGTTCATTGCCACCGCGTTTTCCAACAACACGTATTTCATTATAATAGCCAGTTCCTTCATTGTAAGCTGTGGCACTAAAGGCAATTAACTGGGAATTGGGTGACCAAGTCGGGTAGAAATTTTTTGCTTGTTCACCGCCTTTGATTTCGTATACTTCCCCCGACGACAAGTCGACTGTACGAATCAATGAAATACTTGCCCCTGGTGTCGTATAAAGCACAAATGTTCCGTCGGGAGAAAGGGAAACATCATTTAATGGACCTTCTGAATTATTTGTGATTTGCCTTCTTTCTGAACCATTTGTAGCTATACGGAATAATTGCTGGATACCTGAAGAATCCACTCCTTGAAAAAGAAGCTCCCTTCCGTTCGGAAACCACTGGACATCTGATGCACCCGTAGCTGAAACACTTGTGGCCCGGTGTGTCAAAACATCATAAATCATGATATGATTTCGCGTTGTATAAGCCAGTGTCCGATGATTTGGGGACCAATCCAATGTAAGGTCCTCATTCGGACCAATCTGGTCTATGGCTGCCATTCTTCCTGTAGAAAGATAGATGACATACACAATCTGGTTTCTCCCAACAAAAGCAATTTTACTATTATCCCCTGACCAATAAGGCTTTGAAAAAGAATCCGCTAACCCATTCGTTAGCTGCATTGTAGCCCCATTTTGTAAATAATAAAGCCAAATATCGTATTGACCGCCTCTACTTGAAGTATAGGCTATCACGCCATTTGGTCGTGCCCTATCATAAAAAGACAAAATACATCATCCCCTCTAAAGATGTCTTTTGCCTATTTTATTCAGTCAATTGAATTCGGTTCGGCTTACTACTTTTTATGTATTTATCTTTTCCTGAACCAATTGTAAGAATAGTTTGTCCCTCAAGGCATAGAGTGTTAGAAAAAGGAGGGAAATAATCTTGAACAAAACGTTTTCTAGCATGAAGCTCATCCATTATTCTGTTGCCTATGTGTTTATTGCAGCAGGCGCGTTGAAGCTTCTTAGCAACGAACTAAGCGCCACCTTTATGAATCTGCCATTACCTGCACCAGTGATGGTCATGTATATTGTCGCCATACTTGAAATCATTTGTGGAATTCTCATTGCCATCAATAAAGAAGTAAAAAAAGCAACGATTCCACTACTCGTCATTATCATTGCAGCTATCCTTTTAGTTAAAATTCCTATTCTACATACAGGATTCTTACAATTCGCTTTTGCAGCAAGACTTGATATCGTCATGCTGGCATTATTATACATTCTATATAATTCACACCAAAAATAATTGAAAATATGTCCAATCTTGGAAGTGATAAACAGATTGCCGATGCAATCTGTTTATTTTTTTAATAAAACAATTACTGTAGACCCTTTCAGTTTATATAAGATTATAAACCTTGTAAAATATTGAATCGAATCAGAATTTTCTTATATTTGACATAGTGAAACAATTTAAATTATTATACCAATATACTATTTTGGAGGTTATGTTATGTCAGGCTATAATAGACAGAAAATTGTGGACAGTGTTCCTCAAAACGGATTCTTCGGACACCCTAAAGGACTTTTCACTCTTTTCTTCACAGAATTCTGGGAACGATTCTCGTATTATGGTATGAGAGCCATTCTATTATTCTACATGTATTATGAAGTAACGGAAGGTGGTCTTGGACTTAGCCAGCATACTGCGATGGCGATTATGTCCATTTATGGATCACTTGTATATATGTCAGGTATTATCGGAGGTTGGTTAGCAGACCGGATCTTCGGTACTTCAAAAGCCGTATTCTACGGTGGAATTTTAATTATGTTAGGTCATATCGCACTTGCGATTCCAGGAACCATCACTTTATTCTTTATCTCAATGGTTCTGATTGTACTTGGTACAGGATTACTAAAACCGAATGTGTCTAGTGTTGTTGGTGAGATTTATAGTGAAACTGATTCACGTCGTGACGCTGGATTTAGTATTTTCTATATGGGTATCAACCTTGGTGGATTCCTTGCACCATTAATCGTTGGTGAAGTTGGAATGAAGCATAATTTCCACTTAGGTTTCTCGATTGCCGCTGTTGGTATGTTCATTGGATTAATCATGTTTGTTTTAACAAAGAAAAAGAATCTTGGTCTTGCTGGGACAATCGTACCGAACCCACTAGCACCAACTGAAAAGAAAAAAGTTTATACACAGATTGCTATCGGCTTAATTGTTGTTGCAATTTTAGTTGCTGTTGGAATTCCTACAGGTTTCCTAACATTTGATTCATTTATCGCACTTATTGGTATACTAGGTTTCTTAATTCCTACTTTATATTTTGTGACAATGTACCGTAGTTCAAAAACAACTGATGTGGAACGTTCAAGAATCTTAGCGTATATTCCTTTATTCTTAGCTGCCGTTATGTTCTGGTCTATTCAAGAACAAGGGGCAACGATTCTTGCCAACTATGCAGATACACGAACACAGTTAAATTTTGCAGGCATGGAAATTTCACCAGCTTGGTTCCAATCCTTAAATCCATTATTTATTATTATCCTTGCACCAGTATTCGCATGGTTCTGGGTGAAGCTTGGAAATCGCCAACCTTCAGTTCCTAAGAAATTTTCTTTAGGATTGCTGTTTGCTGGTCTTTCATTCCTAGTGATTCTTTTACCAGGTTATTTTGCCGGAGCGGATTCATTAGTAAATCCTTTATGGCTAGTACTAAGTTATTTCATCGTTGTTCTTGGGGAATTACTCATTTCACCGGTTGGACTTTCAGCTACAACAAAATTAGCACCTGCTGCATTTACTGCACAGATGATGAGTTTATGGATGCTTTCAAATGCTGCGGCACAAGCTCTTAATGCACAGCTTGTTAAGTTCTATACACCCGAAACAGAAATGGCTTATTTCGGAATCATTGGCGGGGCATCAATCGTTTTAGGTATCATCCTATTATTTGTGTCACCTAAGATTCAAAAGTTCATGAAGGGTGTTAACTAATTATTAGCCCTGTTGATAATACAGTATAACAAAGAGCGTGAGATGTAACTCACGCTCTTTGTTTTTGATTAAGGGATATTGAAAGGACTTGCTTTCGGATTTTTACCGATAGACCTGTCAAAAACGGCATCTTATTTGGACTCGTTTTATAATTTTCCTGCTTGACCTGTCAAAATTAGCACCTCATTTTGACTAGACTCGCGATTTTCCTGATCGACCTGTCAGAATCACTATCTCATTTGGACTCAACTCTCGTTTATCAAGAACGACCTGTC
>NZ_JBALOV010000004.1:82459-112512 GCF_036965045.1 Bacillus sp. JJ1533
TTTGACTCAACTCGCGATATTCCTACTCGACCTGTCCAGAATCACCCAACTTTGAAACTCGTTACCGACCTATCCAAATACAGAAAGACCTGTCCAGTTGGACAGGCCTTTTTTGATCCTATAGATTCTTAATAAACAATCTCACGACATCTGCGCCGCCAATAAAGAGGCCGAGTGATGTACCGAGGTTACATAAAACAATAATGAGTAAGATGCGCGTTACTTTGTTATGCCAGAAGCCTTTCACACTATAGACATCGGTTGAAAGTGTTTCGAAGTCCTTCACACTTGGGCGTCGTAAAAAGGCCTGGACAAAGCCAGCGATCCAGCCTGCGGCAATTAATGGATGCATGACGCCGATTGGTGCTGCAAAAAAAGCAGTTATAATCGTCAGTGGATGACCAAGAGCAATTGCTGCGCCAATCGCTGAAAATGAGCCCGTCCATAAAATTAAGCTTAAGGTTTGCTGCATACCTGCTTCTGGATTAGAAATAAAGGTATAGGCAATGATTGCCACGATTAAAATCGGAATGGACCAACCGAAAATCTTTGGTGCTTTTGATTTTGGTGGAAGCTGAGTAAGCTTCTTTAAATCATGTTCTTTTTTGATTTCTTCCTTGATTCCTGGAACATGCGCCGCTCCTAGTACAGCAACAATTTTTTCTCCTGGAGCATGTTTGATTTTTTGTGCCAGATACTGATCCCGCTCATCAATGAGAGGCGTTTTTAGTTTCGGAAAGCTTGTTGAGAATTCAGTCAGCATCGAATTCAGCATATCCTGGGATTTCATTTTTTCAAGCTCTTCCTCAGATATCGTTTCGTTGCTAAAAATACTATATATAATCGACATTAATAATTTCATTTTACCGCTAAATCCTACGGCATTCCAAATACGGGAGAACGTTATTTGAATGTTGCGGTCTGCTAAAACGAGTTCAGCTCCGACTTCTTTCGCTGACTCGATTCCCTGAAGCATTTCTTGACCGGCATTGATTCCGAACTGGCTTGCCATTCGCTTCTGAAAGGAGGAAATTGCGAGGTTCATGAGAAGTAATGTGGCCTTTTTCTCTTTAATGACCTTAAAAATGTCCATTTCCTTCCATTTGTTGCCTTCAATCATCGCCTGGTATCTTTGTTCGTCAAGCTCAATACAAACCGAATCTGGCTTCTCTGCTTGGATAACTTCTTTAACCTGTTCAGCACTGTGCTTTGAAACGTGTGCTGTCCCGATTAAAATGAATTCCTTACCATCTAATTCAATCCTCGTAATATTTTCTTCAGACATAGTAGACCTTCCTTATACATGCTCAATTTGTGTATATCTTTAATATTAAACTACAATGGCATATATTTGAATTCTTTTATTAAATAAAACCGATCAAAGTGTTGAAAACGTATATTTAATGTGTAAATGATATACGAAACGAGTAGCTCATTGAAAATGCGGGTGATATTAGATGATTAAGATCTTCCAGATTAAGCGGCATCTACCAATCAAAAAAATAAAAGGACCGAAGCTTTAATAGCTCCGGCCCCTTTCTTTTTATCCAGGGAATGACTTATCATCTTTAACGAGAGAACCTGATGGGTTATCCTCATGAACATAATCATTCACCCAGTAATCTGCATTTTTAATTCCGAGCTTTTCTGGATTAAAGACGGGATCGAGTCCTGCCTTACGTTGCCGTTCGTAATCCTTCAAGGTAACCAATGCCGGTTTTGCTAAAATAAGAATCGCAATAACGTTCAGCCAAACCATTAATCCTAACCCGATATCTCCGAATGCCCATGCAAGCTTTGCCTCATTTACCGTTCCGTAAGTCATGGATGCTAATAACACAACTTTTAGGATAAACATGGCTACCCTATTGTCCCTTTTTCTAATTAAATAGGCGATATTGGTTTCAGCCATATAGTAATAAGCCATAATCGTCGTGAAGGCAAAGAAGAATAACGCAATTGCTGTAAATCCTGCACCAAATCCAGGCAGTGCAGTTTCAACCGCCGCCTGAGTATAAGCTGGTCCTGCCTCAACTGTTTCACCTAAATTGTTTACAATAAAGGTTTTATCTGGTGCTTCCACATTGTACATGCCTGTAAATAAAATCATAAATGCTGTCGCGGAGCAAACTAATAAGGTATCAATATAAATCGAAGCTGCTTGAACGAGACCTTGCTTTGCAGGGTGGGATACCTCTGCCGCTGCAGCAGCATGTGGACCAGTACCTTGCCCAGCCTCGTTTGAATAAATACCGCGCTTTACCCCCCAGGAAACGGCCAGACCTATAATTCCACCAAAAGCTTGCTCTGCTCCAAAAGCACTCTTAAAAATTAAAGCAAATACAGCTGGCAGCTCCGAGATATTCATAATCATGATAATAATGGCCATGATGATATAACCGAGAGCCATAAATGGGACAACATACTGTGCAACTGTCGCAATACGTTTTACCCCACCGAAAATAATACTGCCAATTAATAAAATAAGAATAATCGCCGTAACCCATTTATTTAACCCAAATGCATTATCTAATCCAACTGCAATCGAGTTTGATTGGATACCAGGCATAAGGAATGCCATTGCCAAAATAGTGGCTAAAGCAAATAAAACACCATACCATTTCCAGCCGATTCCTTTTTCTATGTAGTATGCTGGTCCCCCTCGGTATTGTCCATCCTGCTTCTCTTTATAAATTTGAGCTAATGTTGACTCAATAAAAGATGTGGCGGCTCCAATAAAAGCAATTGCCCACATCCAAAAAACGGCTCCAGGTCCACCAAATGCGATTGCCGTCGCTGTACCTGCAATATTCCCTGTACCCACACGCCCTGAGAGTGCTATAGACAGCGCCTGGAACGAGGAAACTCCAGCTTCTGAACTTTTTCCTTTGAACATTTGAAGAGTCATGTCCTTAATATGCCGTACTTGTAAAAAGCGAGTCAAGATTGAAAATAAAAGTCCAACAATAATCATTCCATAAATCATGACCGGGCTCCAAAGTATCCCATTAATCCAATCTGCAAAAGCCTGCACAAACATTCCTCCTTTTGGATTTTAGAAAATTTAGTATATTAAGAATTATAGTCCATTCATATAGACAACTCAATATTATTGTTGTATAACAGTCATTCATTCGATTTAAAAAAGAAACGATCTCCATTTAAATATATGGAAATCGCTCCTCATTAAATACCTTTTATCAATCCCGAAATACCTTTCGATAATAGTCTAACTCTAATATCTTCTCAGAGTAATAGAACTTTTCTTGGACACGCCGAAGTATACTTCGGATATCCCCCTCTTCTAAAGCCACTCCTTCATCTGATGTAAACTCATGGGTGATTGAGTTATATCTTCCTTTATCTGTAATAAAGCTTTGATTTTGAAAGATGACAAGTGGCTCAGCATCTGAGAGGATATCTCTTCCCATTAATAACCTCGAGTCATATTCAAGCCCAAGCAAATTAGAAAGTGTTGGGAGAATATCCAGACTAGATGCAGGTTTTTCAACGACAACTTTTTCCATTCCTTTTGTATAAAGGACAAAGGCATTTTTATAGAGTTCAAAATTTTCCTCAACTATATGACCAGCAAGTTCATCAATTGTTTCCTTCTCAAGCCCGTATGGATAATGGTCAGCACTTAATGCAATCAGGGTGTGTTCCGCAATCCCCTTTTCCTCAAGTGCATCCATCAGTGTTTCCAATGCCCGGTCTAACTCAATTTGTGTTGCCAAATACGCCTTAGCCTGTTCCGAGTATGGAAGGTCATCAACTAGCTGTTTATTTTTATGTGCGATAAAATTCCCCGTAAATGTATATTGCATATGTCCACTAACCGTCATGTAGTACGAATGAAAGGGTTCTTTATCTATATAATTTGGAATTGTTTTTTCAATCATCTCAAGGTCTGATTCTGGCCAGGTTTCTTTTACATCCAATCCATTTCCCAGACCATAATAATCATACCCCATGTTTGGATGTGAAATGTGCCTACCATAATATGTATAGGTATGGTTGTGGTATGCGGTAGTTTTGTATCCTTGTTTCTTCAATTGGTTTCCCATGACAAACGGTAAGAGATTACTTCCCGAATCTCGAAAGCTCCAAACCCTACTTTTCGGAATTAAACTATTTAATGCCACATATTCCCCGTCTGACGTGCTTACGCCCCATATCGGTGTATAAAAATTTGTAAATCGAAAGCCTTCATGGACGAGTTTATAAAGAGTTGGTGTTACATCCCTTTGAACAGCATATGGCGAAAAACCTTCAGCCGTAATCAGGATAAGGTTATATCCCTTGTATTTGCCGGTGTACTCATTTTTCTTAGTGGGTTCTACCGAAGCAAAATAACGATTCATATTTAGGATTTCCTCATCTGCTTCGTTTGCAATTAATTCATCAAAGTCTATTTCTAGTTTGTTATATTCTATGGGCTTTGTTTCTACTTTTTCGGGCGGTATTTTTACAATCGGCTTCCTTTGTGGAATAGGCTTATGACTGGTAATTGGATTAGACGGATTTGGTATCTCCAGTTCAGGAGACCATCCAACAAGCAGTCGTTGAAGATCAATTCTCATCGCTGTAAGAATACCAAATCGCTCAACCGAAAGTACCGGAAGATTGCTATTGTAATATAAGTCATATGCTGAATGGGTTTCCTTCCCGCCTGCATAGATGGTTGCGATTCCCGTAAATTGGAAGAGAATGATGCAGCAAACAACTATTATTCGATTCAACCACCCGATTTTCACAAATGAAATCCGCTTCTTTTTATAGAAGACTAAACCAATAACGGGAAGAAAAAATAAAATAATAAATACAACGTTGTCAATAATCACATTTAATATATCCCGTCTGAATTCCATGATTTGACCTGCATTTCCAAGTGAGTAAATAATATAATACGTTTTAAAAAATTTATAGTAAATAATCTGGGATGCATAAATTAATGAGGACATTCCCAAAAACAAAAGGGCAATAAGAAAATTAACTGCACCATTGAAAAAACTGCAAATGAGAAAAAGGAACAGACATAAGGCAAGCAGGAAAATGATGGACCTTACATAATCAATGGTAAATAAAACTTCAGTAGTAATAATCCTGAAAGTCGTTTCCATAAAGAGAAATGACCCAAAAAAGTAAAATAATAATGACTCTTTCTTCATTATTTCCTTCATTAAAACACCCTTTCCCACAAGGTAAGCACATACTACTTTGGTCGTAATACTACTATTATACTGAAACTTCTTACAACTTAGGTGTGGTTTATTCATTTTTTGCAAATAATGATTTAAATCACGGTATGGTTTTTATTCCTATCTTATAATGGGTATAGATAGATGAAGAAAACATATTAAGGGAGCGATTCACATGAAAAAGGAAATGCTCGATAATTTTATTGAATATAATGAGGAAAGACTTACGAAGCGTATCATTTTTAAAGAAGGTGGCAGCACGGTCTTCGTGTTAAACTTTATGCCAAACCAAATACTGCCTGCCCATAAACACCCTGGCTCAAATGTCTATCTTCATGTTCTTACAGGCGAAGGTACCTTTACAGTTGATGAGCAAGAAGTAAAAGTAAAAAAGAACGATGTGATTGTGGTTAATGGTGAAGAGAGTCTGAGTTTCCTCAATGATGGCTCTGAGAATGTGAGTCTGTATGTTACACTTACTAAAATTCCAGATGACCGTTATGCACAAGACGTATAATTAAAAAACGGCCAACACCTAATCGGTTGGCCTTTTTTTCGTTAGTTCATTACCCATTTATCTTTCATAAACATAATTCTGCCAATCACAAAGAAAATGATCATACAAGCGATGTTGCTACCAAATGCAAGTAAAATATGTTCATAGTTAATAATTCCGAACATCAATTCTTTTAATAAAGTAAACAAATTCATTATTGGCACAGCAAAATGATACGTTGTAAGTTCATTGACTCCAACCCCTACTATCATCATTGCAGGGAACATCGCAATCATCATAACTGGACTACTATAACTTCCTGCTTCCTTAATCGTCTTCGCGGCAATGCTTGTAATCATGATTAATGATGCCGTGAATGCAGCATAGATAATTGAAAGTAAAATCCCGATTCCGATGATTAAATAAGCGTTATCTCCAAATGAAACAGCATTTTTAAGATTTTCAGTTAACAAACTAATCTCCAATGCAACGACACCTAATGTAATAATGCCTATCACTGACCCAATTGTGGCAATCGTTAACCATTTTGCGAATAGCAAGGTCGATCTTTTAACTGGTGTCATTAAGAGAGCTTCCATGGTTTTCTTCTCTTTTTCCCCTGCAAATAAGTCTGCTGCAGAAGGTCCAGACCCAACCCCAATTGCAATTGATAAGATTAAGGGAATTAAAAATGCAAGCATTTCCACATTTGGATCCTCATTTGTCAGCTCAATTTGTTCAATTGCAAATGGCTGCATAACAGATGGATTCACTCCGTCTTCCTGAAGATTCTCAGCAACAACTGTTTTTTCAAAAACCGCTAAAGCACTCATGATAATCGCATTTAATTGAGTAGACTTTTGACTAAATGAATCCCCAATCAGCGTAACTGAAGCTTCTTCCCCATTTTGAGTAGCCTCAATGAAGTTTGGTGTGAATTGTAATCCGCCCTGTGCATCCCCGTCTTGAATGGATTGTTCCAGATTGGAAGATTTGATAAGGTCTACATTCTCTACTCCTGAAAAGATTCGTTCTGCTTCATTCATGGAAGACTCTTCGATTGCAAGCTGATACGTTTCGCCTTCCCCATCTGAAATCATATTTTCATAGAAAAACGTCATTCCGGACATCATAATAATCGGTAATAAGACAGTAAGTATGAGTGTCCGACGATCTCTAAAGCAATCTTTTAATTCCTTAATATATATTTTACGAAGCATATGTTTTGTTCCCCCTCACTAGTTTACTCATGAATATATAGTTCAAATCTTGGCTTCCTTCTGAGTGATAAAGTTCTTCTAAATCCCCATTATAGACAAGCTCACCCTTATGCATCATGGCAACGGAATCACAAAGCATGGAAACCTCTTCCATGATATGGCTTGAGAATATGATTGTCTTTCCATCACGTTTCAGCTGGTGAACGAGCTGTCTAAACACATTTGATGAGGTAATATCTAAGCCTGTCGTTGGTTCATCAAAAAGAATGATTTCTGGATTATGAATCAGCGTTCTTGCAATCGCCACCTTCTGTCTCATTCCTTTAGAGAATCCTCCTACCTTTCGATTCAGGTAATCTCTCATACCAAACATCCTGGCTAATTCATCAATTCTTACTTTTGTTTCATGCTTGCTTAATCCATAAAGAGTTGCAAAGTATTCTAGATTCTCGCGAGCAGTAAGCCGATCATACAATCCGGTTTCACCACCGAATAAAACACCGATTCTCTTTTTTACCTCTTCTGGATTTTTCTGTGTATCATACCCTGCTACTTTTACGTTACCTTCTGTAGGAGTTAATAGAGTTGCAATGGTACGAAGGAGAGTTGTTTTTCCCGCCCCGTTTTCCCCTAATAATCCAACCACTTGCCCTTTTTCCACCGTAAATCTCACATGCTTTAATGCAGTTATAGAAGTCTTTTTATCTTTGAATCTTTTTGTCACTTCATTGATTTCGATCATTTTTTCCACCTCGTCTTGTTCTTATGTCTTTATCATAGCCATCCCCCTTTAGAAAATCTCTAGTTATGTCGCGAATATGCCTTTTTTTGTCGCGAAAAGGGCAATTACACCTATAAAGATGGTAAAATAGAAAGATACTATATTTGGAAATTCGATATTCCTTTGTGAGGTCGATTGTTATATGAAGGTTGGTCTTGTAGATGACCGTTTGATTGATTTGGATAAGTTAAAGGCAATTGTGGGTGGTATTTCAGATGTTGAGATTGTCTTCTCTACCTTATCTGCCGAGGAAGCCTATGAGCAAATAAAAAAAGAAGAAATTGATTTGTTGATCGCTGACATCGAGATGCCAAATTTATCGGGGTATGAGCTTGCCGATATTATTCACTCTCATGCGCTTAATATTTCCGTGATTTTTGTAACAGGAAATAGCGGCTATGCCGTCCATGCCTTTGAACTGAATGTGCATGACTATATTATGAAGCCCTACCCTAAGGAACGGTTAGTAAAATCAATTGAGCGCTTGCTTGAAAAAACAAAATCAGCTGAAATTCATGGAAGACTTTACTTAAAACAAAAAAATGAAATACATATTCTTCAGAAAAAGGACATTATTTTTATCGAACGTTCAGGCCGTTCGACGACCATTTATACAAAAACCGGACCGATTAAAACCTACCAAACCCTCAATGAACTGGAGGGGGAATTGCGGGAACGAGACTTCATTCGGTCACACAGGTCGTTTATCATCAATATTCATTATGTAAAAAACTTCTCGCTCTATGCGAAAAATTCGTATATCGTCACGTTCGAAGGTATCGAAGAACAAGCCATGATCACAAAAGAAAAAGTAGACTTTTTACAACAATATTATTTTTAAGGTGGCGTAACGTGAATCATGCTATATTGGGGAATCATCACGGTATTAGCGGTTTTATGTCTTTATTTGTTTTTATCACGATTTACTCTTTCAAAAAAAGTAAAAACCTTAATGGAAGAGACGAAGCATTTTGACGAGCAGCGCGCTCAATTTAATGAAACGTTTCGTGTTGTTCGAAGTGAACGCCATGACTTTTTAAAGCATGTATCTGCAGTTCATTTTATGCTTGAAACTGAAAAACACAAGGAAGCCAAACACTATTTAGATGAGTTGGTTGAAGGATATAAGGAAACAAACCTTTCCATTAAAGGAGAACGAGGCGTGGTGGCGGGTATTCTTCATCAAATGTATCGCAAAGCAAAAGCACTTGATATTGAAGTTGTGTATGATTTTGATGTGCCGCTTTCTACGCTGCCATTATCTGACCAGCAAATCGTTACGCTTATCGGAAATCTCTTATCAAATAGCATCGATGCTTGTGAGGAGTGGCAAAACAATCATCATAAACAAGCCTTTCTAACCGTCCAATTTTATAAGCGAAGTGGTTTGTATATTTTACAATGTAAAAATAACTCTCTTCCCATTCCAGCGAAAATTCTTGATCAGTTATTTGTGAACTACGGAAAATCGACGAAAGGTGAAGGTCACGAGGGCCTTGGTACAAAGCTCATCCATGATGTCGTCAAGGAGGCAAACGGTTTTTTAGATTTCGTACATAAGGACGAGGAATTTGCGATTAAAATTAAAATACCTGCAATAAGAGGAAAGTAAAAGGAGAAATCCATTTGAGTGGATCTCTCCTTTTTTTTAATTCTTTGCTAATTCAGGTTTAACGTTTCTTGATTTACTTTTTCCTGTAATATCCTCTTCCTGTTTTGCACGTTTGATAAAGAAGGCAAGGATTAGAGCAACGAAAATGAGGAAGGTTGACACGAAAAATGTGAAATTAATTCCATCAAGCATGCCTGTTAATTGAATTTCAGCCATTTGTGCTTGAGTTGGTTGACCTTGAAAATTCTTCATTAGATTTGCTATAGATGATTCTTCTTTAAGTGACATGAGCGTAATTAAAAATCCTGTTCCAATCGCTGCCGAAACCTGGTTCAACGTATTGTTCACTGCCGTACCATGCGGGTAAAGATTACGCGGCAGTTGGTTCAAACCATTTGTTGAAACTGGCATAAAGACCATGGACATTCCAAACATTCTCACCGCATGTAAAACGACTAGATACATATAAGTAGTTTCAAATGTTAGTTGGCTAAACAGATAGGTTGTCACTGTTGTAATGGACAATCCAATCATGGCCAAAATACGGCCACCAAATTTATCAAATAATCTTCCATTAATAGGTGACATGATTGCATTTAAGATTGCTCCTGGCAGAAGCATAAGTCCTGTCTCCATAGGTGAAATCCCTAAAATGGTTTGCGCATAAATCGGCAAAAGTAAAAAACCGGAAAACATCGCCATGTTGACAACCATCGTAATCACCGATGCTAGTGTAAACATAGGGTAACGGTAAACACCAAAATTTAGCATTGGAATATCCAACTTTGATTGACGGATAATAAACCAAGTTAATGAGATGATTCCAATGATAATGGTTCCGTAAACAAATGGACTGCCCCATCCCATGTTACCTGCAGAACTGAAACCATATAATAAGCCACCAAATCCTATACTTGATAAAACCAATGAGAAAAAGTCTAGTCTGAGCGATATTTTTTCCTTCTTATCCTTCAGCATGATAAATCCAAGAATAAATACGACTGCAGCAATTGGTGTTATGAAATGGAATAGCATTCTCCAGTCATAATGTTCTATAATCCAGCCTGATAAAGTTGGACCGATGGCTGGTGCGAACATTAGGATTAGTCCGAATACCCCCATCGCAGTTCCCCTTTTTTCAACTGGGAAACTTACTAACATTACGTTCATCAAAAGAGGCATCATGATCGCGGACCCAGATGCTTGAATCATACGACCCGCTAGCAGGATTGAAAAAACATGAGCCGTACCGGAGAGAATTGTACCGATTGTAAACAATCCCATGGCCACTAAGAATAAGCGGCGAACCGTATATTTTTCAATCAAAAATGCCGTCGTCGGAATTAGGATTCCATTGACTAGCATGAAGCCCGTCGTCAACCATTGTACGGTTGAAGGATCAACCTTTAATTCTGTCATAATGGAAGGCAACGCAATATTAAGTAAAGTATTATTTAAAAATGAAATAAAGGCTCCCACCATTAAGACGGTAAGAATACCGTAATTAGGGCGGATATGTTTGTCGGAAAAATCCATTCCTATTCCCCCTTTTGGACGCACAGTTCATTTTTTATACCAACCGTTTTATGTAGGCATAAGCTATATTATATCATGGTTCTTTAGATTGCAATGAAATTATGTTTTCAGTTGATTTTTTAAAACATACTAAGGTTATATGTTCTCGACAGTAGCTCCAGTAGTCTTATTCCTGCGATACTATTTCCTTTCTCATCAAGGGCTGGACCAAATATTCCGATTCCAAATTTGCCTGGTACAGCTCCCATGATGCCCCCGGATACCCCACTTTTGGCGGGGATGCCAATTTTTATCGCAAACTCTCCAGAGGCATTGTACATACCGCATGTCACCATGAAGGTTTTACAAATGCGTGCTATTTTCATGGGCATGATTTGTTTTCCTGTTTGTGGATCCATTCCGTCTAATGCAAAAACGAGTCCAATCCTTGATAAATCAAGGCAATTCATTTCAATTGAACATTGCTTTGTATAAAGATCCATTAACTCCTCAACATCCCCTTCGATGATCTGATGTTGCTTTAAGAAGTAGCATAAGGCTCGATTGAGATCTGCTGTTTCAAATTCAGAGCGTGCAATTTCTTCATTATATTGAATGGTGTCATTACCCGCTAATTCTCGAATAAAGGTTAGTAGTCTTTGAAACCTGTCTTCGACTGAATTTCCTTTTATCATATGGGTTACAGCAAGTGCCCCCGCATTAATCATCGGGTTCAATGGCTTGGATGGCGCCATCGATTCTAACTTTGCAATCGAATTAAACGGGTCTCCAGTAGGTTCCATTCCAACTCGCTCAAAGACATACTCTTTACTTCTGTCCATTAGGACGAGGGCAAGCGTAATGACTTTTGAGATACTTTGCAAGGAGATTTTCCTTTCAATGTCCCCTGCAGAATAGCAGCGCCCATCAGGATAGTTGATCGCAATCGAAAGGTCGTTGGGGTTCGCTTTTCCAAGTGCAGGTATATAGTCTGCTACACGTCCCTGTTTCGCAATTGGACGCGCTTCTTTTACCAATTCTTTTAACTCATCGCTTGATTGACAAGGCATATTCATCACCAATTGTAGTATTTACTAAAGGGAAATTTACTATTTATAAATGTTTTATATCGTGTTGGAAGGAGAAAAAATATGGATTCGATTCAGAAAAGTAGTGGAATCGTACCATCATATTTCTACATTCAATCTTATGAAGGGACGATTATTGTCTAATTATACCTTCACTCTTCTACCTTCAACGGGATAATGGTACAATTACCGCCTAATCGTACCTTCACTCGTCTAATTTCAACGGGATGATGGTACAATTACCGCCTAATCATAGCTTCACTCCTCTACTTCCAAACAAACGAGGGGACGATACTGGCCAATCATATACTCTCCCGTTTATTTTTCAGAAATAAAATAGCCCATCCCCAGGAATGGGAAGGGCCACTGTTAACTGCTCAGCGCTAGATGCTGATAGGCAATATCCATATTGTTTTTTAGTTCTCCGGGATTGTCGTGGTAGACGACCTTACCTTTACTTAAAATGTACACATCATCTGCGATCCGTAATGCGGTTGAGATATTTTGTTCAACTAATAACATCGACATTCCGGACTCTTTTAATTTTAAAAGAACATCCATTACTTCTCCAACCATTAATGGGGATAGTCCCTCTGTCGGCTCATCAAGTAGAAGGATTTTCGGATTTCTCATCAATGCTCGACCAATGGATAGCATTGACTGTTCTCCACCACTAAGGGTTCCTGCATGTGACTTTTCACGTTCCTTTAACCGTGGAAAATAGTGATAGATTTTCTCCAGATTCCAATCGCCTTTTTTCGAATTGGCGAAAACATTAAGATTCTCTGTCACCGTTAGATTCGGGAAGATTCTTCTTCCCTGTGGGACAATTCCAATTCCCTTTTTTGCAATTTGGTGACTTTGAAGGGAGGCCATATTTTGGCCCTCAAAGAGGATTTCCCCCTGTACTTTCTTTACAAAACCAATAATGGAATGCATCGTCGTTGTTTTCCCCATGCCATTTCTTCCTAGCAAGGTTACAACCTGTCCTTCCTTCACCTCAAGATTTACACCATGAAGAATATGACTGGATCCGTAGAAGCTATTAACATCTTTTAGCTTAAGCATGTGCAGCCTCCTCCCTGCCTAGGTAAATTTCCTTAACCTCTTCATTTTCACGAACCGCTTCTGGTGTGCCGTCGGCAATTAGTTTTCCAGTGTGAAGGACAATCACTCTGTCCATGTTGCCGAATAACACGTCAATATCATGTTCAATCATACAGATGGTTACTTCTTTTGGAAGCTTATTAATCAGAGCAATAATTTGGTCGGTTTCAACCTGAGACATACCTGCAGTTGGCTCATCTAAAAGGAGAAGTTTTGGTTTTCCGGCAATCGCCATGACAATCTCAATTTGTCTTTGAACCCCATAGGAGAGCTCTTGTACCTTCATATCACTATATTGTTCAAGGTTCCATTCTTGTAAAAGTGCATCTGTTTCTTCATGCAGGGCACGGTAGTTTTTAAGACTGACACTCTTCCACCAATGGGTATGTTCTTTCCTCATTTTTTGTAAGACGAGAAGGACATTCTCCTTTACCGTTAACCCAAACATCAGATTGTTTTTTTGGAAGGTCCGAACGATTCCATTCTCCGTTCGTTTATAATTAGGAACCTTCGTAATATCCTGGTCATAATACGTAATTGTCCCCCCACTAGGGTTCAAGTCTCCAGCAATCATATTAAAAAAGGTTGTTTTCCCGGCACCATTTGGCCCTATTAATCCAACACGTTCGCCAACAGATACCTCTAATGTAATATCTTCAATTACCTTTAACCCACCAAAATGCTTTGATAAATGTTGAATCGAAAGAATTGTCGTCATCACAGCACCCCCTATCCGTTGATTTTTGATTGTTGTTTAATCGGTTCAATCGCGCTCTCTATATATTCTTCTTTTACTGGTTGAGGCTTTGTTTTAAACAAGCTTTGCGATAACTTCGAGAACAGCCCTGCAATGCCTGTTGGAGCAAAGATTGTAAAAAGAATGAAGGCTGTACCAATGATCATCATCCAGCTTTCGGTATAAGAGCTAATAATTGTCTCCAATATCACAATAAATGCCGCTCCAATTACAGGGCCCCAAAGCGTACCAGAACCTCCGACTAATACCATGATTAATACCGATCCTGATACTGTCCAGTACACATCTGTTGGAGCAACGAAGCCGTTGAAGAATACATATAGCCCCCCCGCTAATCCACCTAAAGTACCGGCAATCAAAAAGCTAATGTTTTTATAAAAGGTTGTGTTATATCCAATTGACTTCATTCGATCTTCATTCTCTTTGATTCCAATAAAGACATATCCTAGCGGGGAATGAAGAAGTCGGTTAATGACAATAACGACGATCGTAAAAACGACCAAAGTAAAATAGTAGATAAACACTTGATTAGATAGGAAAAAGTCACCAAATACACTTGGAGCAGGAATTCCTGATAACCCATTTGATCCGCCTGTTACATCCGTCCATTGGTAGATAACCGAATACACCATTTGTGAACAAGCAAGTGTTAGCATTAAAAAGTAAAAGCCGTGGGCTTTCGTAGACACAAAGCCAATCAATATGGCTAGTAGGAACGCGATTACCATTCCTATTACAAGAGTGAGAAACACATTTGTAGACAGGTGACTAGCTGCAAGTCCTGTTGCATAAGCACCAGCACCGAAAAAAGCGGCATGCCCTAGTGAGACCAACCCAGTTTGACCGACTAGGATATTAAGGCTAATCGCGAATATCCCAAAAATTAAAATTTCCGTAAAAATGTTTACGTAATAGAGAGAAACGAAAAATGGAGCAGCGACCATCAATATAAATAATAAACTCCCTTTGATCCACTGTTTGCCCATTTATGCCCTCCTTCCTATCAATCCTTGCGGACGGATAATTAATACTGCAGCCATTAATGCAAACGTAATGATTAAACTTAATTCGGGTACATAGAAACGACTAAATGTTTCAACCATCCCTACTAATAGACTCGCTGCAATCGTCCCCGATACAGATCCAAGTCCTCCTACAACTAGGACGACGAGCGATAAAATTAGAATATTAAACTCCATTCCCGGGGCGACCCCAAGTATCGGTGAACCAAGTACGCCTCCAATCCCAGCCAAAAAGCTTCCAAAGAAAAAGACGAGTGTAAAGACAAGATGAATATTAACGCCTAGTCCACCAACCATCTCTTTATCTGATAATCCTGCCCGGATTACTGCACCCCATTTTGTTTTTTCCTGTGTATACCAAAGAACAAATGCAATGATGATTCCTACTAGAATTAAGGCGAGTCGATAAGACGGAATCATATTCCCCATCACTTCAACAGATTGGCTCAGAAAAGTTGGGGGTGTGACGGTCATAATATTTTTACCCCATATAATGGAGAAAAGGTCATGGAAGATGTAAGCAAGACCAAAGGTTAACAATACCTGCGAGAGATGACCTAGCTTATAGGTAGGTCGAAGTAGCACCACCTCTAGAATCAATCCAATGATGGCAATGATAAAAGGCACAACTAAGAGAGCAACCCAAAATGGCAGCCCTGATTTCACCACAATTGAATATCCAATATACGATCCTAATAAATATAAGGAACCATGTGCTAAGTTTAATACCCCTAAAATACCGAAAACGAGACTAATCCCACATGTAATAATGAAAAGGAGAAACCCGTAGCTAAGTGCGTTCATCAATTGCAAAACGAATGTATCCATATTACCTCCCCCTATGAGTTGAAAGAAAGAGGCAACAAATGAAACTTGCCTCTTTCATCATTCGTATTTACCTATTTTCCTGGGTCTACAACTTCTGGTACTGTATCAATTACTTTATTTTCTGTCTTGTCACCGTCTAGATACGTTTCAACGATATATAGGTTTTGAATAATTTGATGTGTTTCTTGGTCAAACTTGATTGGACCTCTTGGACTATTAAGCTCAACCTTTGAGATTTCCTCAACTAGCTTATCAGGGTCTGAAACATCTCCATTTAATGCCTCAATAGCCTTTGCCATGATTGCTGCTGCATCATAGCCTTCAGCAGATTCAATACTTGGTCTAGCATTGTACTTTGCTTCATACGCTTCAACGAACTTCTTATTTTCAGGAGTATCTAAGCTATAATCCCAGAAGATCGATGCGATAATTCCTTCAGGGGCTGTGCCTTGCTGCGGACGGGTATCCTCAGCTGTAAGCCATCCAGAACCAATTAAAGGAATTTTACCTTTTAATCCATATTGCTCATACTGTTGAACAAAGCGGATTGCATCTGTCCCAGCAAAAAATGCGTATATTCCATCAATGTCATCACGATTCATTTTTGCTAGATACGAAGAGAAGTCGTTATTCCCTAGTGGAGCAAATACTTCCTCGACAATTTCCCCACCTGCTGCTGTATATGCATCTTTAAATGCTGCTGTAGCTTCATGACCGAATGCATAGTCAGCGGCTGTTAAATAGATTTTTCCACCAATATTGTCATAGGCCCATTGCCCCATTGAATGCCCAATCTGGTAGGAAGAGAAAGATGAACGCCAGATATAATCACTGCGCTTTGATCTTGTTAAGTCATTACCACCTGCATGTGATACAAGGAATGGTAATTTGTTCTTATCAACTTCATCTCGAATTGCATAAGCAACGGCAGTACTGATTGGACCTGTTAAAATATCAATTTTGTCCTGTTCCATTAATTTACGAAGCTTACGTAATGAAACTTGAGGGTCTGCCTCTGTGTCTTCATGCACTATTTCGATCTTCTTACCGGCAACTTCCCAGCCAATTTCCTCAAAATAGAGTTCCATGCCATTCTTCACATTTTCACCAAGTGATGCGTACACACCTGTTGCTGGTAATAAAGCACCAATTTTAATTGGTTCATCACTTGTAGAATCGGTAGTGGTTGGTTTCTCACTTTCTTCTTTTTTATTATTATCACTGGTTGTACTAATTGCTCCTGAGCTACATGCCGAAAGTAATAGAACAAACGCCAACATGATCAACCAATTTCTCTTTACTAGTTTCATGGTAAACCTCCCTTTTTTTAAAAACATCATTTGACCCTCTTTGGTGGAAATCACGCAAACTAAAAATTAACGATGGACCCCCTTCCTCACTTTCTAATATTCTGAATATTATTATAGTTATTACTATTAGAATATTCAATACATATTTTAAACTTTCATAAAAAAAACGTAATAAATTTTTCCCGAAATTAGCGCAAAAAAAATGGAGGAGGGATGGAATAAAGGCCTGACAAACGTCAGGCTTCCATTCCAACGCGACCTCAAAACAATCGTTATATTTAGCAATTATTGCTCTGTTTGGCGATTCAGATTACTTTATTTCGAACGGGATCATTGCCTTTTTAATATATTACGTATATTTTTCCACCGTATATGAAACATTTAATTATTGTCTTAATTTAAAACGCTGCATCTTACCAGAAGCCGTCTTTGGCAACTCATCCATGAACTCTATAATTCTAGGATACTTATACGGTGCTAGATTTGATTTGACATAGCTTTTTAGTTCAGCTTTCAATTCCTCTGATGGGGTAATACCCTCCTTCAGAACAATACAAGCCTTTGGAAGATCTAGATTATCTTCTGTCTTCACACCGATTACCGCAACCTCAAGTACGGACTCGTGCTTAAGTAAGGTTGCTTCTATTTCAACAGGTGAAACCCATATTCCCCCGACCTTAAGCATGTCATCCGTTCGTCCTGAATACCAAAAATACCCCTGTTCGTCCCGATAATATTTATCGCCTGTGTACATCCATTCACCGTGGAACTTCTTCTGATTCTCAGCGATATTAGCCCAGTATCCTCCAGTCAGACTCTCACCTTTAATGACTAAGTCACCAACCTCATTTGGCCCGACTTCATTGCCTTCGTCATTTACAATTTTCGCTTCATAGCCAGGGACTGGTTTCCCTGTACTGCCAGGTCGTACATCTCCAGCCCGATTGGAAATAAAGATATGTAAGGCCTCTGTTAATCCAATGCCATCTAAAATATCAAGATTAAAAAGTTGCTTCCATTTATTCACGAATGTATCAGGAAGTGCCTCACCAGCGGATACACAAACTCTCACAGATGATAGGTCCGGAATTTTACCAGTTCGCTCTACATAATTAATCAAACTACCATAAAGCGTTGGAACACCAAAAAAGATCGTTGGTTTTGTCTTTTCAATGGTTTCATACACTTTATCAGGCGTCGGTCGATCTTTTAATAGAACCGTTGTACCTCCGGCTCCTAATGGAAAATACATTCCGTTTCCTAGCCCATATGCAAAGAAGAGCTTTGAAGCAGAAAAGGTAATATCATTTTCATTTATTCCTAAAACTTTTTTCCCATACGTGTTATATGCGGCTTCCATGCTTCGTTGGTGGTGAATAACACCTTTTGGATTTCCTGTACTCCCAGAACTATATAACCAAAATGCTGGATCATCCTTCACTGACATGAATGACTCAAGCTGTGTTGACTTATTATGGATAAGTTCATGGAAATCAATTTCATTTGCATCTACGGATGTGTTTTCTGTGACGACTATAACATGTTGAAGAAAGACAAATCGGTCTCTATTTGCCTTGATTTTGCTCCAAAGATCCTCGTGAACGACAAGCACCTTTGAGCGACTGTGGTTTAATAGATATTCATAATCTTGAGGCTGTAACATGGTGTTAGTTGGGATTGGAAGAGCACCAATTTTTACCGCACCGAAAAAGGATACAATATTCTCAGCAGTATCATGCATTACCATTAACATGCGGTTTTCATTTTGAACACCTAACTCTTTGAGAGCGTTTCCAAATTGGTTAACACGATTAAGAAGCTCTTGATAAGTGACTTGTTCGTCTCCACTTAAAATCGCTACTTTTTCTCCTCGTCCATTTCGTACATTTTCTTCAATAAATCTGTCGGCAGCATTGTACTTCGTTGCGATTCCTTTTAAATCCGAAGCTACTTTTATCACATTCTTCCTCCTTACCTATCTTATGGGATAGTAAAAATTTCAGATAGTGGAGGTACATGTATACCTCCACCTTTTTTCGGAGTCTATCGTAGATGATAATGATATAAGCACTGTACCAATAGTGTAAATTAGCCGTAATAATGTATGAAGATGATTAATTTACTTACCAGTCCAGTTTGGCTCACGCTTTTCGATAAATGCGCTTAAGCCTTCCTGAGCATCCTGTGAACGGAATAATAGATTTTGAAGCTCACCTTCATAGCGAATTGCTACGTTAAGCGGCATTTCTTTACCATTCATAATCGAAAGCTTAATGTTTGAAGTCGCATAAGTAGCACTGTTGGCGATTTTCTGTGCATATTCCAAAGTCTTTGCTCGTGTTTCTTCTTGAGGGAATACACGATCTACTAACTTAATCGCTAATGCTTCTTGTGGTGATAACGTTTCACCCGTGATATTTAGATCAAGAGCTTTTGAATGCCCAACTTGGCGAGCAAGACGTTGAGTTCCACCTGTTCCTGCTAATACGCCTAAAGAAACTTCTGGAAGTCCGATTTTTCCTGCTTGGTCGCCCATGAATCGCAAGTCACAAGCAAGCGCCATTTCTAATCCACCACCAACTGTATGCCCCTCTAAGCAAGCAATCCAGATTTGTGGAGAACGAGCAATTTTATCCAATGTTTCGTTACAGAACAGACAGAATTGTGTTTTAAAACGTGGCTCTGCTGATTTTAGGAAATTGATATTTGCTCCTGCTGAGAAAAACTTCGGCATGTCACTCATTAAGACAACTACTTTAATATCATTGTCAAAACGAATATCATCAATTGCTGCATTTAATTCTTTGTAATAGTCAAGATCGTAAGAATTTGTTTTGTTTACGTGAATATGAACTTCAGCAATACCATCGGCTTTTTTTACAGTAAGTGTTTTCGTTTCTACATTAATTGACATTTTTACATTCCTCCATTTATTTATTGAAAATTGTTTATACATGCTATATTCTGAAAATATTTAATAGACGTTCTCCATTATACGAGACAACACTCTTTGTTTCTGAATAAAGATCAAGTGTTTCGACACTTAACTCTCTTCCAAATCCTGATTGCTTGTAGCCACCAAATGGTGTTCCAGGGAAGGCTGAGATTGGACAGTTAATCATTACGATTCCAGCACGAAGTCCTTCCGCAACTCGGTGTGCCCTTCCGTGATCCTTCGTCCAAATGGCAGAACCAAGTCCAAAAATAGAATCATTGGATTGTTTCAGTACTTCGTCTTCATCTTTGAATTTCATGATGACGACGACTGGACCAAAGACTTCTTCCTGAGCAATTCTCATATCATTGGTGACATTTCCGATTACGGTTGGCATATACCAATACCCTTTATCAAATTCGCTACCTTCTGGTCTTTTTCCTCCATAAAGAATTTCGCCACCCTCTTCAATGGCTAACTTTACATAGCCATCAACAACTTCTTCATGATCCTTCGAAATCAGAGCCCCCATATGAGTTTCCTTATTAAACGGGTCGCCAACCTTCAGCTGTTTCGCTTTCTCAATAAACTTTTCGACAAACTCATCGTAGATGTTTTCATGCACAAATAACCTTGAACGAGCTTCACAGGATTGACCTGTGTTATAAAAGATTCCATAGATAGAACCCACAACGGCACCCTCAATATCTGCGTCATCAAAGACAATATTAGGAGATTTTCCTCCAAGCTCTAATGTAACCCGCTTTAAAGTTGTTGAAGCCTTCGCCATAATATCCTTTCCTGTTTCCGTCTCCCCTGTAAAGGCAACCTTATCAACACCAGGATGTGTCGTTAAGTATGGACCAATAACAGAACCACTGCCTGTAATGACATTCACTACACCTGCTGGAACTCCTGCCTCATGACAGATATCTGCCAGCATATAAGCGGTAATGGGTGTATGTGATGCAGGCTTAAGGATGACCGGACATCCTGCTGCAATGGCAGGTGCCACCTTCCAAGCAGCCATCATTAATGGGTAATTCCATGGAATGATTTGGGCGCAAACCCCAACCGGCTCTTTTACAGTGTAGTTAAAAAATCCATTTGGAACTGGGTTTGTACGCCCACCAAAGGTTGTGATGGCTCCCGCGTAAAACTCAAAGTCTTCAATTGCCTGACCAATTTGTCCTTTTGCCGCAGCTACCGTTTTTCCACTATTTAATACCTCTGCCTCGACAAGGTCATTGAAACGCTCACGCATGATTTCCGCAATTTTATTCAGAACTCTTGCTCTTCTTGCTTGAGGCATTTTGGGCCATTTTCCATTGTCAAATGCGTTTCTCGCAGCGTCAACCGCACGATCGACATCTTCCTTTGTAGCCTTGGCAACCCTTGCTAGAACTTCTCCAGTTGCTGGGTTATAGGTTTCAAAAAATTCGTGATTGCTGCTATTTGAATATTCTCCGTTAATCAATAGTTGGTACGTCTCTTTTAATTGCACCATAGATGTTGTTTCACTCCCTACATTTTCTCGATAATTGTTGCGATTCCTTGGCCAACGCCGATGCACATGGTTGCTAAACCATACCGTACATCACGTTTTTGCATCTCATGAACTAATGTTGTAACAATTCGTGCACCACTACATCCTAGTGGATGTCCTAATGCAATCGCACCACCATTGACATTCACTTTATCCATATCAAGCTCTAATTCTTTAATACATGCCACAGATTGTGCTGCAAATGCTTCATTTATTTCGATTAAATCAAGATCGTTAACAGTTAAACCAGCCCGTTGTAAGGCTTTTCTTGTTGCTGGAACAGGACCGATTCCCATATAGTCAGGATGGACACCACTTACAGCAGATGTCACCACTCTTGCAATCGGCTTTAAGCCAAGCCTTTCAGCAAGTTCCTTTTCCATAACGAGAATGGCGCTTGACCCGTCATTTATCCCTGATGAATTTCCAGCCGTTACAGTCCCAGCCTTTTTGAAAACGGGTTTTAGTTTCGACAGTGTTTCTAGAGATGTTTCGGGACGTGCATGTTCATCCACCTTGAAAAGTAGTGACTCTCCTTTTCTTTGCGGAATTTCAATTGGGACAATTTCGTCATTGAATCTTCCACTTTGAATCGCTGCTGCTGCTTTTTGCTGACTTAAAAGGGCAAGCTCATCCTGCTCTGCTCTTGAAACCCCATATTTTTCTGCGACATTTTCAGCAGTTTCCCCTAGACTGATCGGAGGATACATTTCGTTCATCACTGGATTGACAAGGCGCCAGCCTAACATCGTGTCATGCAAGGTTTGGTTACCTCTCGCATTTGATACTTGAGGCTTCATCATGACGTACGGTGCACGGGTCATGCTTTCTGCTCCACCTGCAATAAAGACATCTCCTAAGCCTGACTTTATGGTGGCAGCCGCTTGGTTTACAGCCTCTAGACCAGAACCACAAAGCCGATTAACTGTTACCCCTGGTATTGAAACGGGGAGCCCTGCGAGCAGTAAGCCCATCCTTGCTACATTTCGATTATCTTCACCCGCTTGATTGGCGCATCCGAAAAATACATCTTCAATTAGGGTTGGGTCAAGATCTACACGGGCCATTAGCTGTTTAATGACATGGCCTGCAAGATCATCAGGTCGTACACTTGTAAGAGAACCATTTAATTTTCCAATTGGGGTCCGAACAGCATCAATTATGACTGCTTCTCTCATACTGAAAGCTCCTTGTTTCGGTTTTGATAATGGTAAAAGCATTTATCGGTTTCTCCACCAATCCACCCTGCGTACACAAGCTTTCGAATCAGTGGGGCTGGTCGATAACGCTCTTCCCCTAACTCACGATATAATCCACTTAATACCGCATAAATATCGTCTAGCCCAATTTTCTCTGCCCACTCAAGCGGACCCATTGGATAATTGGTTCCTTTTTTCATCGCGATATCAATACTTTCTGCCTCTGCCGTTTGCTCAGTTAATGCATAGGCGGCTTCATTAACAATCATCGATAAAATTCGAGGGAATACAAAGCCTACTTCATCCTCCACAAGTTCGATATCCTGACCGATTAATGAAAAAATGTTTGCAGCTATTTGCACATAGCTAGGATCTGCCTGTAATGGCAGTGCCACCTCGATTAAGCTACCTTCCTTAAAGTTAGCAAATGTCCCAAACCCTACTACTCTATCAGGGCTAGTCAGCCATGAAGCAACCTCAGTCACTGTCACACTAAGGGTAGTCGATAGTATCAAAGTTGTTGGTGAAACACTTGCCTCAATTTCTTGGATTCTACGCTTCTTTTCTTCTTTATTTAGGTTGGTCGTTTCAATGACGACATCGACTTGCTCATTCATCTGTTTAGAATCCACTAAATGAACTTTTTCGTTTTCTTGAAAGGATTGGGAGAGTTCTTTGGCGAGTAAATTCTCCCCTACAATGACGACAGTTTTATTTGTCATAGTTGAAGAACCCTCCTTTTGTTTTTCTTCCTAGGCTACCTGCTTGAACCATACGCTCCTGATAGTAATGAGGGCGGAATCTACTTTCTCCGTGAAATCCTTCATATACCGATTTAGTTGTTGCAAAATTGATATCAATCCCGATCAGATCCTGCAATTCAAAAGGACCCATTTTAAAATTCCCTGCTCTTTTCATGATGCAATCAATTTGCTCAGCAGAAGCAATTTTGTCATTCATAATTCGTAAAGCTTCATTGTAAAATGGCCGCGCCACTCGATTCACAATAAAACCGGGTGTATCCTTACACATCACTGGACTTTTGTGAATCGTTTTTGCAAATTGGACAAGGGTTTCAACAGTTGAGGAAGCTGTTTTTAAGCCCTGTACCACTTCTACAAGTGGCATGATTGGTGCTGGATTAAAAAAGTGCAAGCCAGCGATTCGTTCAGGATTTGCGCTTTGACCAGAAATTTCTGTAATCGAAAGTGAGGAAGTATTCGATGCCAAAATCGAATCTTTCGAACAGATTTCTTCTAGTTGTGAAAAGATAGACCGTTTAATCTCCAGCTTTTCTGGAGCAGCCTCAATTACCAATTGGCAGTCGGCGAATGCGTTCATATTCGTTGTCGTTACCAAATTCCGTTTTGCTTGTTCTGCGGTGGTCTGGCTAATTTTTTCTTTAAATACTAATCTATCAAGCTTTGACTCTATTGATTCCTTTGCGCGGGATACCGTTGCCTCATCGATGTCAAACAGGATAACAGGGTATCCATTTTGAACGAGTAGCTGAGAAATTCCAGCACCCATAGTTCCAGAACCAATAACACCTACTTTTTTGATTTGCTGCATGGTTTTCGTCCTTTCTACTTTGCCGCGTCTTCCTTTTGCCAACGAATGTACTCAAATACGCTTTTACATTCATTGCAGTAATATTGGCGAACTAATTGGGCTGTACCAAAGGATGAAATCTTCTTTACATCATTGGATGAGCAAAATGAACATTGTACATTTTCATGGTTAGACGACATTTTGCTTCGCCACTTCCTTTGAAATCTCTTGAATCTTTGCATCAAATTGTTCTACTAATCTTGCGTCTTTTGGAATGATGTTTTCTGTGACGAAATACATATCATTTTCAATTTTAATTAACCACTCTTTTGCTTCCTGAGCTGTTTTGGCAATAGCTTCTCGGCACCTTCTTGGAATCGATCCTTTATCAAGTAAAAGCTGTTCACACCAACTCTCTGAATAGATGAGATGCTCCTGCTGCTCCTTCAGCATTTTTGTAAAAGGCGGGTTCACATTGGGATTATTCGCTTCTAGCATCGCTTTCATTACTAAATCAACTGCAACATTTGTGACGTAGAGTCCCGCGATAAGTTCAATCCAGTTTCCAATTTGCACATTCTGTCGGAACGCTTTTCCTGTTTGGGTCTTAACTTCCGACTTAACGCCTGTTAGTTCAGATACCCATCGATAAAGAAGTCTGGAATGACCGAGTTCCTGCTGAGCCATTGCTATCGATGAAAGTGTCCCTTCCAATGTAGGTCCACTTATGCCGATTTCGACTAAACGGTCACCTAAAATAAATTTGTTATCTGCTATTGTTTCGCCTAGTTCTATTAACGAAATATGCTCCTTAGTCAACATTCTCACTCCTTTGCAAATAATGGTTCTGGGCTACGAACGCAAACAAGGTCATCTTTTTTCACCACGTACATTTCAACCCAGTCTTCCTCATCGTAAATATGCTGTGCATATATCTTAGCCAATTCATCATTTACGGCCTTAAAAGTTCCCACATGAATAAGTTCATCTCCACGATTGATTCGAGTGAGAAGAAGGTAATCATGTTTAATGGCTGCTTCTACTGTCATGAACTTACCCCCCAGTGCTTTAATTTTTTCTTTCCTTCTTCACTAAGGTTTGCCGTCGTCCAAGGTGGATCCCAAACAACCTGAATCTTTACATCTTCAACTTCTTCTTCCTTTAGCAAACGCTCTTTGATATCGTTTTCAATCCACTGCATACAAGCGCATCCAGTGGAGGTATAGGTCATTTCAATTTCTAAATCGCTTCCATTTTTAGTTATGTTATAAATTAACCCCATATCGACAACACTGATTGGAAACTCTGGATCCATTACTTCTTTTAGAGCTTTCCAATACTTTGTTGTTGCTTGTTCACTTTGGATAATCCCACTCATGCTTATGCCTCCTCTGCTCTCATTTCTTCCAACTCCCAAACTCCTTTTTGGATGCGAGTAACAAATTCTTTATTTTGAGGACCTCTTTGCTTAAAGCGTTCGATTGCCCCTTCCCATGTGTCAGGTTGGTCTGTTAACCATTTTTTGTTTTCAGCATCAAACTTACAAGGGAACGGAACATCAATCACATATTTTCCTTGGTCTTCATCATAATGAGCTGGAACCTTAATTCCGATAGATTCGCAGAATGGAACAGCTGTTGATAACCATTTTTGTCTTAATTCATCATTGGTTCGGCCTTTGAGTCGATAATCCAATTGTGCGGAACGGCTCTTCAGATTATCTGCTACTCCGAAGAATTCAAGTGCCATTAAGAACATCCAATCCACCGCATCTTGAACTTGCTTTGCCGTTTCTGGATTTTTCATCGCATTTTTCATTATGATTTCACCATTGCGAAGATGGAACAATTCTTCCTTATCCACCTTTACCAGTGCGCGCTTCCAAGGCCCATAAGAGGTATGTTCATATGCATCACCTAAAAGCGTATATCCGGAACGGTCGAATAATCCGTTAAAAACTCCTAATTCAACCCAGTTGTCTAATTTAAAATCAAAAGCGTAAGGATTTTTCCATCGGTTGGCTGGTCGATGATAGAGCATTTCTTCCACATCTTCACCCAGGTCTTCCAGTAAGCGGTATGCGATATGCGCATGACCGATCTCGTCTTGCATAACTGCTAGAGCGGTTATCTTATAGTTTAAGTTTGGGGCTTGATCGTAGACCGTTAATAGTGGCGGGACGCTAAGAAGTTCTGTATCTCCTACAATCGCAAGTGTTTGTTTTAACGCTTTCAAATATTCGTCATTCATATCCTCCATACGCTCAACTATAAAACCATTTTGTACTTTTTCCAGTAATACCTCAGCTTCCTTAATACTCATAAATGAACACCTCTTTGTATTACGTTTTTTTAACTATCGTTTATAATATGTAATATAGAATATTTTAAATTGTTTGTCAACATGTTTATATTGTTTTTTAAACGTTAATTTTTTAATCGTAATAGATGGGGGTTGGGGTTATGTAAAAATACCAACATCATATCTAATCCACACCAAACAAAAACCCCAAGATTGCTATTAAAATAAACAATCTTGGGGTTTAGTATTTTTATAGTTTGCTATATCCAATTCAACGATTTACATAAACAATCGGATTTTGACCTCGTTTTGTAATCCGTTCCTCACGCTCTAAATAGTTTAAATGCGCAATCGTTTCTGCGATTGCGAAGCGCCACTGATGTGGGTTGAGCTCGCGATGAGAAAACAATACCTTTGCAATCTCATACGTCGTTTTATGGTCTGCCAAGCTTTCAATATATGCAAGCCGCTCGTCATGATGCTGGATTAGCTCGTCAATACGTTCATTTACATGGAGAACTGGTGAATGGTGGGCAGAATAAATCTTTTTAATTGGATATTTTCTAATTTTTCGCAATGAGTCTATATATTCATGTAATGGGTGCTGGCTAGCACCTGGCCAAACACTAATATTAGGGGTGATTTTTTCAAGAATATGATCGCCACCAATTAAAATGCCCTCTTCTTCTTGAAAAAAGCAAACATGCCCAGCACTATGGCCAGGAGTATGGATTACGGACCAATGTTTACCGCCAAACTCAATTGTATCACTAATTGATTTAACATCAGGTAATGGTAGGACATTTTGACCGAGTTTTTCCATATGCTCCGAGATTCCATCCGCTAGATCTTCTGGAACTCCATGCTGCAACACCATTTCTTTCATAAGTGCAACCTGGTTGCTTCCTTCCCCCCATACTCGTGCCATCATTCTCGCATCTATTTCATTCATAAAAAGATCGGCACCTGTTTGCTTTTGCATCCATCCTGAAAGTCCTGAGTGGTCTGGATGAAAATGGGTTAAATAGATGGTATGGATTTCTCGATGCGTGATTCCCAAATGGTCAAAAACCTCTTGCCATGCTTCTCTTGCTGCACGGTAATTTAACCCTACATCAATCATGACATACCCATCAACCTGTTTAAAAAGATAACAATAGACATACTTCATCGGAAAGGGAACGGGAATACCAATCCGATAGCCACCACATTCAATTTTTTCAATATTCATGGCTCACCTCAGTTAAATGTAAATCTCACCAAACGGATTGAGGGCTTTATCGCGTTCAACTTGAATTTCGCGATCTGGTGCCCCCTCAAAAACGGACTCAAAGTACCGGATTGATGGGATTGATAAAAGCTGATGAATATTCCAGAATAGTTCTCGCGCCTTAGCCCCAATCCATCCCTCTGGTAGTAAATCTCTTGGAAAACCTGGGTCCTGGAAAAGAAATTTTCTGTACTCATGTACAAGTACAGTTCGTTCAATAAAACATTCTTCGTCCTTTAATGTGTTATTTAACGCTTTTTCTCGCAGTTCTTCAATTTTCGGGGTGAACTTATCAATAAATGTTTGATATTCATCCCTGACCATTTTTAAGTCCCATCCAATATCAATGATGCTTTGATTGTCATGGGTTACAATTGAAGACGATGTAAATAAAAATACATGTTCTTCAATTCCGTGCACTCTGATCATTTCTTTCACTTGGTCCTCAATCGGATTTGGCGTTACCAAGGTACTATTTGTTAGATTTCCAAAACCTGTCCAAATCAGTTCTTTCCGGACTTTATTACGAATCTCACGCTTTTCTTCTGGGAAGGAATATGTAAGGATTCGCCACTTCTGATCCCAAATGTGATTTTGAGAGGCATATACCCTGCTAACCCCTTCATCAACCCGACCTTGGGCAGTTGCGGAATAATAGCTCTTCTTTCCTACTTTACGCACTTCAAGCAAATTGTTTTGGGCCATCCGAAATATCGCGCCCCTTACAGACGATTCAGATACTCCAAATTGTTTCATTAGTTCAATTAAACTACCAACCCAAATTTCTCCCCCATAATATTTAATATATTCACCATATAATGTAAACATTAAGGATCTAGGCTTCATCGAAGTCACCACACTTGCTAATTTTTGTTATATTTCAATATTGTTAATATTAATTATAGAGGATTTTGGAAATTATGCATTAAAAAGTGGTCTTTTTCCTGCTTCATTTGTGTGGAGATCTTCTTGTAAGATGGATCGTACATCCTCAGGTATGGGAACTGCCTTAATTTCGGTTGGCGTTTGCTTTACCCAGCCGCGTATCTCGTACCCATGTCCTGTTCTTGTTTCTCCTCTAAATACCTCATGCCTTAGTTTAATCGTTTTCGTTTTAATTTCTTCAACTTCAGTTCGTATTGTAATAATGTCGTCATATAATAAGGTCCTTTCAAAGCTGCATCTTGCATCAAGCATTGGCAGGATAATTTGCCGTTCTTCTTCTAATGTGTTTGGGGATAAACCACAGCTTCTAAAAAATTGGTGTCCTGCGATATCGAACCATTTGAAGTAATTTGGGTAGTAGACGATCCCCGCTTTATCAGTATCTCCCCAATTTACGATGACTTGAAATTCATTTGATCTCACACTTATCCTCCTATTGTTAAAAAAGCTTAAGAAATTTGCTGATCCTTGGTTATTTTAAAATAGCGATATCGGAAACTCCGATATCGCTTTTAATTCAATTGGTTTTATTTTCCGCTCCAGTTAGCTTCACGCTTTTCGATAAATGCACTTAAGCCTTCCTGAGCATCCTGAGAACGGAATAAGAGGTTTTGTAACTCCCCTTCATACCGGATTGCTACGTTAAGTGGCATTTCTTTACCATTCATGATGGACAGCTTAATGTTAGAAGTAGCGTAAGAGGCACTATTTGCAATTTTTTGTGCATATTCTAATGTTTTTGCTCTTGTCTCTTCCTGCGGATATACGCGATCCACTAGTTTAATATCTAATGCTTCTTGAGGTGTTAATGTTTCACCAGTGATATTCAAATCAAGAGCTTTTGAATGCCCCACTTGGCGAGCAAGTCGTTGGGTTCCACCTGTTCCCGCTAAGACACCTAGGGAAACCTCTGGTAGCCCGATTTTTCCGGCTTGGTCGCCCATGAATCGTAAATCACAAGCAAGAGCCATTTCTAATCCTCCACCTACCGTGTGACCCTCTAAACAAGCAATCCAGATTTGTGGAGATCGAGCAATTTTATCTAATGTTTCGTTACAGAATAGGCAAAATTGAGTTTTAAAACGCGGTTCTGCAGATTTTAAGAAATTAATATTTGCTCCTGCCGAGAAGAACTTTGGCATATCACTCATGAGTACAACTACTTTAATATCATTGTCAAAACGAATGTCATCAATCGCAGCATTTAATTCTTTGTAATACTCAAGGTCATAGGCATTTGTTTTGTTCACATGCATGTGGATTTCAGCAATACCGTTGGCTTTTTTTACTGTTAACGTATTTGTTTCGTTTACTGTAGTTGTCATTCTTCCTTACCTCCTAGAATTATGTATTACGTTTTTAAATCTTT
>NZ_JBALOV010000004.1:112590-112859 GCF_036965045.1 Bacillus sp. JJ1533
GTAATTAATTTAAAATATACTGAATCTTTTATAAATTATCAAATTAATGTATCCCTCTTTTTTCCAACAAAACAAACTGTTTTCTCTGAAAATCTCCTTAATTCTATCTTTTTCAAGCTTTTTAAACGATAGTAGAAAATACGTAATTTTTCAATGACTGTTAGAGTATTTGTTTTCTTTTCTCATTTTTTTATCTAAAAAACAAGAATAGTAAAAAAGAACTATAGATCACATTACTTATTATGAATTTAGAACGATTGTCGAAAAAA
>NZ_JBALOV010000004.1:112872-177210 GCF_036965045.1 Bacillus sp. JJ1533
GTGAAAACGCTTTATTTTTTATTTAATTTAAAATATAATGAATTTTAATAATATTTGGAAAGGGGTTGATATCACCAGTTAACACTATACTCACGATGTCAAAATTACATAAAGGGAGTGATCTTAACAGGAAATAACACTTTGCGTTTTTAGAATGGCAGGTTAAAAAAGATAGTATATAGTCTGGTAAAAAATACAAAAAACCTAATCCCTAGGGCGGAATTTGAAGGATTCCGCACACTGAAGAATTAGGTAAACTGAATGTGTGATAAGAGAAATTTCGGCCCAAAACCTAAATGCTAATTCTCTTCCACAACCTTATTTTACAGTGAATGAACATAAACAGTCAATTTCAGGTATTGACTATCAAAAAGATTATTTATTTCGTTCTATAATAGCGGTTTAAATTATGTCGGGAGGTAATCACATTGAAAAAAACTTTAGTTTACTTATTAACATTCTTGCTTATGAGCTCACTTTTTATTGGGCAAGTATTTGCAAAGACACCCCAGGTTCAAACATCTGATTTAACAGGAAATACTGCCTGCTCGAATCTAGTTGGAATGGTAATCCCAGCAGATGATATAGGTCTACCAACATCAGGTGCTACGATTACATCTGCATCCTTAAAAATAGTTGAAGATTTAGCCATTAAAGATGCCGAATATTGTGAGGTTTTGGGAGCAATCCACCCAGTCGATCCAACGGCACCAGATATTAACTTTCAAATCAATCTGCCAACTAACTGGAACAAGAAGTTTTTACAATTCGGAGGTGGGTATTTTAATGGAACTGTGAGAACTGGCCTGGGTAATCCCCCAGCAGGCGATAGGAAGTTAGGAAAAAATACTCCTCTGGCTCAAGGATATGTCACCTTTGGGAGTGATTCAGGTAACTCCACAGCACCCTTGGATGCGAGTTTTGCAATGAATGATGAAGCCCTAAAGAACTTTGCCGGCGACCAGCTTAAGAAAACTAAAGATGTGGCTTTAGCTCTTGCCAACGTGCGTTATAACGCCGTTCCGGATCAAGTGTATTTTGCGGGTGGTTCGGAAGGAGGACGTGAAGGCTTATTTATCGTTCAAAACTTTCCAGATGAATATGACGGTGTCATCTCTGTATATCCTGTTTTGAATTGGATCCCAAAGGCGCTTAAAGATAACCGGGACGCTCAGGCACTGTATAAAAACGATGGTGAAGGGTGGATTAGTCCGGAAGAGAACGATTTAATAAATGAAACAGTCTTTAACGCCTGTGATTCCCTAGATGGTGTTAAGGATGGGATTATCAGTAATACATCGGAATGTGCCGAGAAAGAAGATGAGATTCTAGATACCCTAGGTGAAAGCCTTTCTGAGAAACAGATTGAGGTTATTAAATCCTTTAATGGCCCAATGGAGTTTGACATCCAGTTGGCTAATGACTTTACTACAATGCCTGGATATTCGCAGTTGCAAGGTGCCGATATTGGCAGACTCTTTGGAACAAGACCAATACCGAGTGTTCCTCCAGTTGTCTCTGAATCCGTCGGTCATGTTATAGATGAGCAAGATGCCCTGATGGGGGTTTATTCAGATCAGGTTATTCGATACAAAATCACGCGTAATCCTGACTTTAATACGCTAACGTTTGATCCAAATGAATACAGTGAAGAAATCCTTAAAGCATCTAACTTGTTAGATGTCACAGACCCAAACATTTCTGAGTTTAGAGAGAACGGGGGTAAGTTGATTTTAGTCCATGGTACGGAAGACGAAATGGTTGCTCCACAAGGTACCACTGATTATTACAGTAAGCTCGTCAACGAGTTTGGACAAGAGAGTCTTGACGAATTTGCTCAGTACTACTTGGTTCCTGGTTTTAGCCATGGAGGGGGTAACTTCACAATGAGTGCAGATCTTTTGGGAGCTTTAGACGCATGGGTTGTTAACGGAGATGTCCCAAGCAACCTTGTTGCGGAGGATCAAAATTCTGCAACTTTTGGTCGCACTCGTCCATTATGTGAATATCCAACTTATCCGCAGTATAACGGGAGTGGGGATGTCAATTCAGCCGCCAGTTTTACATGCGTAGAAGCAGATAAAGACATCAGTGCATCCGATATACAAAAACTTATTGAGAAATTCGAAGTTGATGGTGAATTCGCCAACCATGGCACAGCCCGTTCCTTACAAGCTCATTTGGACATCTTAATCAAATTAGAATCACAAGAACGAGAATTTGTGGATCAAAAGGTTAAGCACACACAAAAATTCATTAAGCTGCTTGACAATCACAAAAAGAATGGGAAGATTACCGATCACGCTTATAACACCTTAAAAGAACTTGCAGAATCTTATATCAAACAGATTAAATAGCCTGACTATAAAAACTCCCTGTTGGGGGATTATTTGGAAGGCGCACTGGCACCGCCCGGAAAATCATGTTTCACAGACCAAGGAATGGATTCCTGGTTCCTATGAACTAATCGTATTTTTCGGTGTTTGACACTGCATGTACAGCTTACGTCTTTTGAGTTTATTAATTTCTAGACCCGTTTATTCGAAACAGTTTATAAAAATCCATCTTTCAGATGATTTGAAAATAAGTACTCTTTACCTAGTCCTCCATACAATTCCATTATGGGGACTAGGTTTAAACTAAAAATGCTTTCGATATAAATATATCCTCTTTCTAAAAGTTTATAAAAAAGCATATTTAAATCAAATGAATAATAAGACATTAGCAAACTAAGCTTTTTGGCCAAACATAGGATTTACCTCCATCCCACCAGACCCTGAATTCTTTTTAATTTACATTATGCTACAAAAAGATTATTATTATTTTAAATATTCAAAATCATTAGATAGGTGGCGAAGAAGTATGGAAAAATCATCATTACAAACTAATACATCTCAGGTATTACATAATAAAAGCAAGGATGAATTATGGCGCTGGTCTGCAACTGAATTAGCCCATGGAATACGGACACGAATCATTTCTTCCCGTGAGGCGGTTGAGAGCTGTTTGGACAGGATTGAGGAAGTAAATCCAGTACTTAATGCCCTAGCTGAAGTACACGCAGAAGAAGCTCTTGCTGCAGCAGATCGGGCAGATCTTGCTGTAAAAAAAGGAGAACCACTTGGACCATTACATGGTGTGCCTGTTTCAACAAAAATTAATGTTGACCAAGCTGGGCATGTAACAACAGACGGTGTTGTAGCTTTTAAAGATAATATCGCAGAAAAAGACAGTCCCCCAGTAGCGAACTTACGAAAGGCAGGAGCTGTAATTGTTGGCCGCAGCAATACGCCAGCATTTAGTTTTCGATGGTTTACAAATAATGACTTACATGGAATAACCCTGAACCCTTGGGATAAATCACGTACGCCTGGCGGTTCAAGCGGCGGGGCTGCTTCAGCTGTTGCATCTGGAATGATGCCAATTGGGCATGGAAATGATATTGGCGGTTCTGTTCGTCATCCCGCCTATGCCTGTGGAATTACTGGAATCCGTCCTACAATGGGAAGAATACCTGGCTGGGCTGGTCCTCCAAGTGGCGATCAGGCACCTTCTACCCAATTAATGGCAACGGATGGACCGCTTGCACGTAGTATTGCAGATCTTCGCCTTGCCCTTACAAGCATGAGTGAATTTGATCCGCGTGATCCACTCCATGCTTCAGTACCTTTAATTGGTGAGCCCCTTCAAAAGCCAATCCGTGTTGGGCTGTTACGTGATGTAGGTATTGCCACTCCGACATCAGCAGTCAATCAAGCTTTGAGTGATGCAGCTGTTCAGTTGACCGAAGCTGGTTATATTGTCGAGGAAGTTAGCCTTCCTCTCTTCGCAGAGGCCTATAGACTATGGTATTTACTGGTAATGGAGGATTTCAGAACAGCATTGCCAGTTGTAGAGCAGTATGGAGACGAAGGAATGAAAAAGGCTGCTTTTAATTATTTCGCTAATGCAAAAGAATGGTGGGGAGATAACCCTGGACTGTCCGATTACATTAAGGGCTATGCGCGTCGTGGAACATTAATTGTTCAACTTCAGGAGTTTTTACAAAAATATCCTCTATTGCTTATGCCGGTATCTACTGAACAGGCATTTGAACAAGATGCTGATTTATTTAGTGTTGAAAGTATGAGACGTTGTATGGATGCGCAATGGTCCATGATGGCGATTCCAGTTCTTGGTTTCCCAGCTATTTCCGTTCCAACTGGTGTTGCAGATGGTCTACCAGTTGGCGTTCAGCTCTTGGGAAGACGTTTCCGAGAAGATACTTTATTTGATGCAGCGGAAGTAATTGAAGCCCATGCACAAATTAAAACACCTATTGATCCAAGATAGGTTGTATAAGTCTACTTTTCGTAGAAGTAAAATTTTTTAATAGTATAATGGCTTATTATCCAGGATTAGACAAAGACCCACGAACTAAGGTCTTATACACACCTTTCCAATATAATTCATTCAAAAGTGCTTATGATCGCTCATTCCCTGGTTACTCGCAGGAAATAGCAGAAGATGTAACAATTTTAAAGAATATCATTGATGCTGGGGGAATCGTGGTGGCTGGTACAGACTCTCCTTTAACACATATCGCATTTAGCTTGCATTCGGAACTAGCGGCTATGGCAAAATATGGTATGTCAAATTATGAAGCTTTAAGAACAGCAACGTACTATCCAGCCTTAAAACTTGGAGTTGCAGATGACCTTGGTACAATTGAAAAAGGAAAGCTGGCCGACCTAGTTTTTGTAGAAGGAAATCCACTAGAAGATATTACTGACACCGCAAATGTAAAATTAGTTATGAAAAATGGAAAAGCGTATACTATTGATGAAATAATTGCTCCATATGCTGATAAATAAGTGTAAATTTCTTTTAAAAAACCAAGGTGGTCTACTATGGGTCACCTTGGTTTAAAACTTTTCTTCCCTTGAAAATAGGTTTGAAACGGATATTTATAATTGAAGATTTTTTAAATTATTTCAGGAGGTTCCAATGAACGCAATTAAGAAAAATATTGGATTCAAGGAACTATACGAAAATCTGAATATCAATACCATTAGTTCTGGTGTTGTAGCAGCCATATTTGGATGTACTGGTCCTGCACTCATTATCATTGGAGGTGCTTCTAGTGGTGGCTTAACCCATACACAAACAATCAGCTGGTTATTTGCCGTGTATTTCTTTGGGGGATTATTAGGACTATTTTTATCATTGAAATATAAGCAACCCATTGCTGGAGCTTATTCCATCGCTGGTGCCGTTTTAGTTGCAGGTGCTTTGTCACATTTTACATTACAAGAAGCAATTGGCGCCTATCTTGTTGCAAATTTAATCGTCCTTGTACTCGGTGCAACAGGGTTAATTGATAAAGTAATGAATTGGATACCTGTACCAATTATTATGGGGATGATTGTTGGTGTCATGATGCGGTTTGCAATTGAGATGATCACATCTGTTGAGGTTTCTCCGCTATTAGCAGGCTCGGCCATCTTAGTCTATTTGTTTTCCTCTCGATTTATCAAAAAAATCCCTCCTGTGTTAACAGCATTAGTTGTATCCGTATTTATTGCCGTTGTCATGAATGAATTTAATTTTTCAAATGTCCAAAGTTCGTTTGTGTTACCTCAACTAGAAATGCCCACCTTTAGTTTTAATGCGATTATCTCACTTTCTATACCGCTTGCCATTTTAATTATTTGTACGGAGAATGCACAAACGACCGGAATCTTAATGGCAAAGGGATTTAAACCACCAAGTAGTGCAATGGCTGTGTTTGGTGCTGTTTTAGGGTTCTTTGCTTCTTTTTTCGGGGCACATGCTATCAACACCGCTGGACCCATGACTGCTATTTGTGCGTCTGACGAGTCAGGTAAAAAAGAAGGCCGATATGCTGCTTCTGCTGCAAATGGAGTGTTATTTGCAAGCTTCGGTGTGTTTGCGTCGTTTATCGTACCATTTGTTATTGCGATGCCAGTTGTGATTGTGAGTACGATTGCTGGTTTAGCAATGATTGGAGTTCTTTTAAGTTCTTTAAAAATTGCTTTTTCGGATTCAAAATTTCAGATGGGTGCCTTTTTCGCGCTTATCATTGGTATGTCAGGGGTGAATTTCTATAACATTGGTGCACCTTTATGGGCTATTGTCGGAAGCATACTGGTTTCTCTTTTAATTGAACGTCATGATTTTGAAACGAAGATCAACGTTGAAAAAAATCTGAAACCGGGGGCATAACGTCTATTGTATGATGGATGTGTTGTCAATTGATGGACATACTAATCACAACCGAAAATTTCATGAGGGGTGAATCAACATGAATATTGATATAACATCTATTTATGAAAACATGCCTGATTTTTCGAATCATATGGAAGCAAGAGATTGGTTTAAAAATGAGTTTCAAGACCGTTTTTTCTTAAGGACACATAGTGACAATGATGGAAAGATGACCTATTTTTATCATATTGTGAAAGACCCTGAAACGTATCAAAGATATATGGAGAGCTTCGCAAGTGAACAAAAGCGTGACATCACTGAAATGTCGACATTTGAAAGTTATACAACCGTTGAAATTAGTGAAAATGGAGATGTAAATATAACGCTATAGAAAAAAAGGAGGATTCCGCGGAACCTCCTTTTCTATTTAGAAAAATCACCTTCAACTACCTTTTTATGTTGAATAAATTCAACCATATCGTCCTTGCAAATCGGTCGACTGAATAAATAGCCTTGAATTTCATCACAGCCCATCTCCACAAGCATTCCACATTCATCCCAAGTTTCTACTCCCTCAGCAACTACGTTCAACTTAAGCCCGTGTGCGATATCGAAAATGGCTTTGACTAGGATGGCTTTTTTATCATTTTTATCGACATTTTGGATAAACTTTCTGTCAATTTTGATCTCATCGATTGGAAGCTTCAATAATTGGTAGAGGGATGAATATCCTTTACCAAAATCATCAATGGAAATTTGGACACCTAACTCTTTTAGCTTTCGAATTTGTTCAGCTACATGGACTTGGTCTGAAATAAACACACTTTCTGTAATTTCAAGTTTTAAATATTTCGGCTCTAATCCGGAAGTCTCTAAAGCCTTCTTTACCATGGAAACAAGATAATCTTGCTGGAAATGCTTCGCCGATAGGTTTACAGAAATGGGTACATGTAAAAGATTGTCAAGCTGCCATTGCTTATTCTGCTTACATGCTTGGACAAGGGACCATTCATCGATTTGTGAGATGAGGCCAATTTCCTCAGCTACTTCAATAAACACCCCTGGAGAAACTGTACCTAAAACAGGGTCATTCCACCGAAGCAGGGCTTCAATACCAGTAATTCTGCCTGCAAATGTTTTAGGCTGATAATACTGTTCAAACCCATCCTTCACGACAGCGGTACGCAAGGAATTTTCAATGGTTAAGCGCTGCTGGAATTTATTTTTCATTGATTCATCAAAAAACTGAACGGTGTTCCCACCCTTTTCCTTCGAAATATACATCGCGATATCTGCATATTTTACTAATGTATCCAAGTCTTCTCCATCCTGAGGATACATACTTACTCCGATGCTGGCGGTGATGTAATGATCTTGACCGGCAATTGTAAAATAGGAGGAAAATTCGTTGATAATCATGTCTAACGTTTGATTTACCTCTTCTTTATTTTCAACCGAGTGTACAACAACAAATTCGTCTCCACCAAGTCGGAATACCTGTCTGTTATCTGCTTGTAGCTTCTTTAACTTGTTGCCTGTTGCTTTTAAAAGCATATCACCTGCATCATGGCCTAATGTATCATTAATTTGCTTGAACTGATTAAGGTCAATAAAGATAACCGCAATCTGGCTATCAATGTTATTTCGGATTAGTTCTCGAAGATAGTTTTGAAAAAAATAACGATTAGGTAAATAGGTTAAGCTGTCATAAAAAGCAAGCTTATGGAGCTTGTCCTCCGATTCCTTTAGCTTCGACGTTTGCTCTCTTAGAATCCCATTCATTTCAATACTTTCTTGGAATAATTCCCTCAGCTTATCAGCCATTTTCTTTAAGTTTTTACTCAGCACACGAAGCTCTGAAATCGTGCTTTGTGGCCATTCAATATTTTCTAGGCTACGAAGCTTTTTTGGTAAACCTGTCGTAATTGAGGTAAGTTGCTTTAAGTTTTTCGTCAAGAGTCGGCTGATGACTATTACAAATAGAATGGCAAACACTGCAAGAATAAGTAAGTATTTAAGCTGATCAAGTGAAGTATCAAAGAGCTGTTGTTGATATTGTGCAATAGGAAACTGTAGCATAATTCGATATGAATCGGTATCCCGCGTATAAAAATAAAATGCATCCATCCATCTGGTTATCGGCTGAATTTCATTGTTAGCAATCGGCAAAGCTTCGTAAAGTCTTGGTGAAATCTCCCGAATCTCATACCTGTTAGGTTCAAAGTTCGTCAAAGCTGTGGATGCTATGACATGGTCCGAATGTTCAAATATAATAATTTCACTTTCTTTATTCTTGTTTCGCCAAATGATATCCTCAATTGCTTTTACATCGAACTTGCCGTTGCCTTTTTCCAAATGCAGAAATTCATTTTCAATCCGATTGACTCTCGTTTCACCTACAACACTTAAATCTTTTTTAATTAAATCAAAGGTATTCATTGCATTTGTCATGACACTAATAAAAAATGGTACAAGTATGGTGAAAATCGTAATTTGAGATAGGAACTGATGAATTGACACATTATTTTTATTTAATCGGTTATTTTTAACCAATTTATAAAACGGAAAATAAGCCAATAACACGTCGGCAATTAACACATTGAAAAGGCCGTTCGTGATATCCTTACATATAAGAAAATAAAGTGCACTACCTGATAAAGATTCCCGACCGATAAAAAAGATGAGTGCCACTCCAATTAAGACCCAAAATAACACATCCACAAAAAACATTTTTGCTTTTCGTCCACGTAAGAAAAATGCACCAACAAAAATGATTTCTACAAGCATAACAGTTGTTGAATATAAACTGTTAGAAAAAAGATAAGCGATGCAGATTGAAATCATCCCAGTTATAATCGCAGCGGTATAGCCATATATGCGGAGTATTAAAAATAGAAAAATACTCGCAAAAGTAAATGTAATTCCATACAAAAGTGATAATTTGAAATGAGAGGCTAATAGCACCAGCCCCATTAGGACTACTAATAGGATTATGTCGCTATTCAATTTGCCTTTCATTTGACTAAATCCTATCATAGGGTCTCCTCTAGATTTTTATGTAAAACGACATTTTTCACTATCATTATGATAATAATATCACAAATTCTACAAATTTTTTGCAATTATTGTTATCTAATTGTACAAAAAAAGGCACCTTACCAAGTGGTAAGATACCTTTTTTAACTTAACAATTTATTCGGTGGCAAGACCTTGCGTCCATGACTTCACCCCATCATTTTCCACGAACTCAATGATGACATCAGTCACTCCTTTTATTCCTTGGACTTTTTCCTCAATTCGATCCTTTATTTGAAATGCTTCTTTAACCGATATATTGGAATCAATTTCTAATTTCATTTCAATATGAAAATCCTCGCCTTCCTTCATCGCAAACAATGTTCGAATATCCTTTATTTCTGGATGTGTAGTAATAATTTCAGCAATTTTATTTTCTAAATCTTCATCAGCTTCACCAAGTACCCCCTTGGCATTGTCTAAGAATACCTTACCAACAACATAAAACATCATGAGACCAATAATAATAGAAGCGATTCCTTCTGCTGCATGCCAACCTCCATAATAGGAGAGTAGTATCCCAATGATAGCAATGAGTCCACCAAGGGTTGCTACTAAATCCTCCATGAATACAAGCTTTGTGGCTGGCGTCGCTTTCCCCAAGCTACTAAAACTTTTGCCTACAGCTGCAAATCCGGTTGCTTCCACACGTGCTTCATGTAAAACTTCCTTCATTGCCTTAAAAAGAACGTATGACTCCAGAATGGCGGCCAACCCTAAAACAGAAAGGTTAATTGCAATACCAGTTGATTCCGTTGGATGTTTAATATGGTGATAGCCTTCCTTGATTGTTTCATAACTCATAATGCCAACAATGAGAACTGCACCGAGTAATACGAGATTAACAAGTCGGCCAAAACCATTCGGATAGTTCTCGGTCGGCATTTTTTTACTTAAAGCACTTCCGATAAACACGAAAAATTGATTGGCCGCATCCCCTAAAGAATGCATCGTTTCGGCAAACATAGCGACATTGCCTGTGAAGAAATACGCAACTCCTTTAATAATCGCAATAATCGTATTCACAATTGTAGCAATCAAAGACGATTTGTTTCCATTCTTTAATAACCCCTGTTTTTTAGCCATAGTTACCTCCAATGGGTGATTCATGGTAATACTTGTAGTATTTATTACTTTTGAAAAATTATAAGGGGAAATGAGGGATAAAATTTAGGACAGGTACTAAATACACTCCATGAAAATATGTCACTCAAATAAAAAAAGAAGACCTTAGCAAGGCCTTCTTCTACAAATACATACGATCAGAATTTCAATACAATCTTACATACTTCTGCCTGGTTGTTTTTCAAGAACTCAAACGCATTAGCAATCTCTGTAAAATGGAAGGTATGTGTTTTCATTTTCTCTGGTTGAACCGCACCCTTTTCAAAAAGCTCAATTACATGCGGGAAACGATGGTTATTTAATCTAGAACCAACAACATCAATTCCTTTTTTCGTAAATGCAACCTGAGCAATGGAAGAAGGTTTATTCCCCGTTCCAAGTGTCACAATTCGGCCTGATGGAGCAACTAGCTCTAATGCTTCCTCAAGACTTTGAGGTGAACATACGGAGTCAATAATGACATGTGCTCCGTCACCTTCCGTAAATTCTTTGAGTGCTTCCTCCAAGTTTTCATTTTTAACATTCACAACACGGTCTGCACCCATATTCACAGCACGTTCAAGTCGTTTATCTAAAATATCTGTCATGAGCACATGAGCACCGCGTGATTTTGCTACTTGCATTGCAGCAATACCAATTGGACCAGAACCCATCACCAATACTTTATCTCCAGTTGTGGTACGGCTGCGTTCATTGGCTTCAACACCGATTGAATAAGGTTCAACTAAGGCTGCACTTTCTCGATCAATTTTGGATTCATCTAATTTATATGCATTCTTTTCAGTCGTTTTCACATATTCCGCAAATCCACCATCACGATGGACACCTGTTACTTCAACAGTTTCACACACATTGTGATGACCAGTTCGACATGCATAGCAATGTCCACAGCTGTTCACATTATCTACTGCTACGAGGTCACCTACTTTAACGTTTGTCACGCCAGCTCCTACCTCTTCAACGATACCCGCAAATTCGTGACCAATAATACGTGGATAGGTTGCTAATGAGTTTGTTCCATTAAAAATACCTACATCTGAGCCACAAATCCCTCCAGAAACCACCTTAATGATGACATCAAGCTCATCTTCAATGACTGGTTTTGGTACTTCTTTAACTTCGACTTCAAATGGTTGATTTATTACTACAGCTTTCATGTCAATTCCCCCTGATGTAAAGTTTCGTATCGCTTCCACGGTAGTATACTAGAAATTCATTCTACTTTTAGCTCTTTATTGTGTAAGTCGAGAACGATTTAATTCTTTATGCTGTTATTCACCTGAGAACCATTCTACTGGTACTGTTACTAGCTCTGGTATAAAGATGAGTAAGAATAACAGTGCAATCTCAACAATGAGAAACGGTATGATGGCTTTTACAAGACGACCAATACCTATCTTACCAGCACCCGCTGCAACATTCAGAACTGTTCCTACTGGTGGTGTTAGTAGACCGATGACATTGTTCAGAATAAATAATAGTCCAAAGTATACTGGATCAATACCTGCAGCGTTAACAACAGGCATCAATACTGGTGTTAAAATTAAGATAGTTGGGTTAACATCCATTGCCATTCCAACTAGGATAACAATTATATTAATAACGATTAATAGTAATAATGGATTATCAACTAATGGGCTTAAAATGTTAGTTACTGTTTCTGGAATGTTACCAATTGTCATTAGCCAAGCGGAAACCATTGCTGCTGCCGCTAAGAACATGATAACGCTGGACGTTTTCGCTGAGCTAATTAAGCTCTCAAAAATATCTTTTGGTTTTAGTTCACGATAAACAAAGACACCAATAAATAAGGCATAGACCACTGCGATTACTCCTGCTTCTGTGGGAGTAAAGTAACCGCCTCGAAGTCCAGTTAAAATACCAATTGGCATTAAAATTGCCCAAATTGCGTCTACACAGGATTTTATCATTTGTTTGAAGCTTGCTCGCGGAAGCTTTTCCACTTTATCTTTTCTTGCAACAAATGCCCAAACAATACAAAGTGCAATTGAGATATAAATAGCAGGTGCGATACCCGCAATAAACAGCTTTGTAATCGATACCCCCGCCGTAACACCGAATAATATCATCGGTACAGATGGTGGCATTATAGGTGAAACGATGTTTCCAGCAGCAATCAACGCGGTTGAACGATCACGGTTATAGCCAGCTTTCACCATCATTGGAATTAATATAGCACCTAGTGCAGCTGTTGAAGCTACGGCTGATCCTACTAAACTAGCAAAAAGTACTATTGCTAAAATGGCAACATAACCTAATCCACCACGAATGTGCCCTACTAACGAGGTTGCAGCAACAATGATTCGTTTCGTTAAACCACCACGGTTCATTAAGTCTCCACACAAAATAAAGAACGGAATCGCCATCATTGCAAAGCTATCAGAGCCGACCATTAAATTTTGTGCAAGAATCTGAGTATCAAAATCTCCTAAATAAATCATCATAAATACGCCGCTAATTAGTAAAGCAAATGCGATTGGGATCCCGATTGCCATCGCCCCTAATAATGCGACTAAGAAGATTACCATTGTCATTTGTTCGACCTCCCTTGACTACTTTTTCTCGTTTTCGTCATCTTCATTTTTCATATTCTCCAAGACATCATCTTCATCTGATTCATGTAAGGTTACAAGCTTGTTTATTGTTTCAGGCTCCTTAATAACCTTAATAATATTCGTTACACAAATGAGTGAAATACAAATCCCAGTTAGAATTCCTACTCCATAAATGATGGAAAGTGGAATCCCTGTTGCAGCTGCACGTGCCTCCACACTTTGCAGCGTCATTGTATACGCACCATGGGTAAGCATGATCATAACTATTATGATAATAATTTGTGCAACAATATAGGTCACCCGTTTTAAGCCTTGAGGCAATTTGTGCATAACCGAGTCCATCCCTAAATGGACATTCGATCTCATGGCTCCAATTGCACCTATATACGTGATATAAACGAATAAATATCTAGCAATTTCTTCAGACCAGGTTAATCCTGAATTAAATACCGTACGTAGGACGACATTTAAAAAGACAAATAAGACAATTAGGGCAAGCATTATGCCTAGTAGATAATCTATCCCTTTAAAAAGCCTGTCATTAAACTTTGACATGTCTTTTCCCTCCATAAAATGATTTTCAAATTAACAAGATTGCGTTTACATTTTCTACTCTACTGAACGAATCCGTTTAATCATATCCTCGGCCCAGTCGTATTTTTCATAAAGCATTTCATATACAGGTTGGGCAGCATCTATGAGTTGCTGTCTCTCCTCTTCAGAAGGTGTCTCTACAACAATTCCTTGTTCTTCTAAAAATTTTCGATCCTCTTCAATACTATTTTCATAGATATCCCATGTTCTATTAGAGGTTTGTAGGGCAACTTCTTGAAATATTTTTTGGTCCTCTTCAGACAATGTGTCCCAGAATTCTTTACTCATCATCAATTCATTTGATGAAACCATGTGGTTTGTTTCATAAATATAATCTTGAACCTCGAACCAACCTTCTTGTCTAAATGTGGACATTGGATTATCCTGTCCATCAACTACACCTTGTTCTAAGGCTGTGAACACTTCACCAAGGTCCATAATGACTACGTTCGCACCTAAAGATTCTGCCAATTTCACATGGATTGGATTGTTTGGCATTCTAACTTTTTGCCCTTTTAGGTCTTCCGGAGATTCAATTGGATAACTTGAGCTAAATACACGAGCACCATTTGGATTCCATGCTAGGAATTTAATTGGTTCCTGCTCTTCAAAATTCTTTGCAATATAATCTCCAACTTCTCCTTGATAGGCTCTCCTAGCATGTGCAACATCCTTGAAAACAAATGGAAAGTCAGGAGTCGCCATCATCGGAACCTCACTCCACATAACTGTTCCGATTGCTGTCATTTCTACAATTCCACTACGAGTGAAATCATATAATTGTTTTTCTCCACCAAGTTGTCCAGAATCATATATTTCTACGTTGTATCTACCATTTGTTCGTTTTTCGATTTCTGGTTCAAATACTTCCTTTAATGCTACATTGACAGGATTGGAAGGTGAGAGGGTTGTACCTACCTTCACCAATATTCCTTTATTTGAGCTTGTTGTTTCGGAACAACCAGCAAGTAAAATCGCAAGCATTGTAAAGACAAGGAATATTATTGTTTTTTTGCCAACATTCAGTTTTTTCATTTTATATTACCTCCTCATTTCACATAAAGACCTTACATTTTAGTTAGTTATCATCGTAACGCTTACATTAAGTGCACTGGTATACTTGTCGACAAGTTCTGATTAAAAAAAATAAAATGTTTTAAAATATTGATTTGGTTACAGTATCACGTGTATCTTCAAAATGATCATGAACAACACTTTTAATAAATTCAAGATCTTTTGATACGATTGAATCAATTAAAACTCTGTGTTTTTCTACCAATGAGTCAATCTCATTCGATTTTTCAAGGAATCTCTTTTTTGTAGCCACGAGCAGTGCAGTAAAAACAATGTCCCGGATATTGTTCCATAAATGAAGCATTCTTTTATGCTCTGCAGCCTCAATCATTAATTCATGAAATTTCAAATCTTGGATTGTAAATTCAATATAATGATTGTACTTGGCGGCAATTATCATCTCATCAAGAATTTTATTTAGTTGTTTGATGAGACCTTGATTCTCCATCTTTGAAAGACGTTCGATGACAAATGTTTCAATTAGATATCGCACATCGTACAACTCTTCTATATCCTTTCGGGACAAACCTAGAACCACAGCGCCCATTCGCTCTAATCGTATCAACCCCTCATTTGATAAAGTTTTAAGGGCCTCTCGTACCGGGGATCTGCTCGTTCCAAATTCTTCAGCGATAGAATTTTCAGATAACACTGTTCCAGGAGCAATACTTTTGTTAATAATCTTCAATCGTAGTTCACTTGATATCATTTCACCAAGTGAATTCCCTTTTAGAGCTATAGAAGGAAATTCCATCACCATCAACTCGCTTACCTTTTAGATAGTCCTACAAAACTAGCCAAACAGTACTTCATTTCTATCTTTTTCTTAACATTGTATACTTGTACACAAGTTTGTCATAAATTAATATATAATGAAAATGGTACGTTGTAAAGAGAAAACGTATACATTTTTTTAAATTTTCGACATAAATTTCGTAGGCCTAGTGAATTATTCATTTATGAAGGACTTTTTTTGGCAAATAAAAAAGTGCCGCTCCCAGTAAGTTGATTTTAACCTACTGGGAGAAAGCACTTAGTTCTCGTCTCTAACAAGCAATGCCACAGCTTCAACGTGTACTGTGTGCGGGAAAAGATCCACGGGTTGCACGACTTTTAATGTATATCCAAATGGTTCTAGTTCTTTAATATCGGTTGCGAAAGTTTCTGGATTACAAGAAACATAGACGATTCTTTCTGGCTGTGAACGGCCTATTCTTCGCATTACTTTACCGCCGGCACCGGAACGTGGTGGGTCGAGTAAGAGTAACTCAGGCCTACCAAAGCTTTCAAGTACCTCGTCAATTCCTTTTCTAGCGTCCTTTGCTAAGAAATAGGTGTTTGTTAATCCATTGTCACATGCATTCCTTTTTGCAGATTCAATTGAGCTTTCAACGATTTCAATACCTGCTAGATTTTCAACGCGGCTAGCAAATGGAAGGGAGAATGTTCCAACCCCACAGAAAAGATCAATCATTTTTTCTGTTTCCTTAGGCTCGCCCATTTCAATCGCAAGGTCGACTAATTTTTGAGCTTGGGTAGGGTTTGTTTGGAAGAAGGTGTCAAACCAAACGCGGAAACGATACCCATCCATTTCGTCGTAAATAAAATCGCGACCCGCTAATACATGTGTTTTTTCGGATTGAGTACGGTCAGCCCAATCGGTATTTTCGAGCCATAATAAGCTTTTTACCTCTGGGAATTTTGCTTCGATCCGTTTAACTAAATCATCCGCTGCTTCTTGAAGTTTACCCTCTGGTCCTTCTGTTGCAAAAAGCGCAAGCATAATTTCACCAGTTACAAAGGATTGTCTTACCATGAGGTGGCGAAGAAGTCCTTCGTGCTGATCCTTGTTATAACCAGATAGCTGATGATCCTTTGCCCACTGCGCAACTTCCATCGCGCCTTCCACCATTTTTTCACCGGCGATTAGACATGTTTCAAGTGAAATAATTTTTCGGAAATTCCCTTGTTCATGTAAACCAAGTGAACCTTCAGGTGAGAATGTAAATTCCATTTTATTACGATAATGCCAAGGGTCGTCCATTCCAATTGTTTCTTTCACAAGGTCTGGATTGAAGCCTTGTGACTCCACTTGTCGCTTTACATAATCTGTTTTGTATTGAAGCTGTCCGTTGTAATCCCAATGCTGCCATACACAACCGCCACATTTTTCAAAATGAGGACAAGGTGGCGCTAGTCTTTGTTCATTTGCCGTCAGGATTTCATCCGCTTTTACCCTTCTTCGTTTGCGGTCAGGTTGGTCAACTGTCACTTGAACCTGTTCACCTATAAGGGTTTGTGGAATGGTAAGCTTTAGCTTCTTTTTATTACCGTGCTCATTCTCACGCCATACAGTTCCCCGTCCCGAGCCCTTTTCATCTAGACTTTTTATTTCAACAATCATTGTTTCTGGTTTTGTAACTGTCAATTGCGTTCCTCCTCTTTAAATCTACCTATCTATATTGAAGTGTCGGTTCTCACATTTCATTTAAATTTTAAAGACTTTAGGCATAGTACATTTCTATCCTATTTTACAACATACTAACCAAGTATAAAGCAGAAACTGCAAATTTGGAATTCCTTCAATCCTAGAAAGTATTAACATTCTACTAATTTACCATCGCCTTTGAAGAATTCCTATAAAAATAAAAAGGCTCCGCCAATGATTTACTCTTGGGCACAGCCTTTTCAGCAATTCCTGTTCTTTAATTTTTCTCAAGTTATGGATTCTCCACTTTTGCCACACCTAATGCGTAGTGGTCCCATAGGATTCTCTCCACCTGTGCAGCTTGTGATTCCTCACAATCAATGATGAGGATGATTTCAGCTAATTTTCCTTTATGTAATCTTTTTCTCTTCTTATAGACTAACTCCACAAATAGCCTAATCGCAAATCCCACGATGAAACCTGTGGCAGCACCAATGAGCCCCCAATAAATTGGTCCCCATGATAGTTTAAAGCCGATGCTTGCTCCAAGTACAGAAAATGCCGTCGCGAGTGCCACACCAATATCTATAAGGGTTGTTCCGTCTGCCCTATGCAAAGTATCAAATAGTCTTACGTTATCAGTTCGATTATCAAGCGGAACTGCGAAAATATTATCGTTCTTTATCCCCTTTTTTTCCATCGCTACAATTGCAATTTCGAGATAATCATTGCTATCAAATGTTGCAAATAACTGCATACAGTATCACTTCACTTTTTGTCCCTTTTGTACTTGGAATTGGCTTGATTGGTAATTTTCCTTTAGGAATTTACGTTGTTCCCGTTCATATAGCTTATTATTTTCAACTGCATTTATATAAGAGTCGTATACGGCAAATCCGAACACAGAAGGTAAAAACATAAACCACTCTGGATCTAAAACAGCTGTGGCTTCATCTAGTTTACCTAAAAACAATAAAGATACTGCTTCTAGTGCATGAGAGAAATAGAAAAAGATGACACAACAAATGATGAGAAAGAAAGCCGAAATCGTCTTATGGTTATAGAGGTGTCCTAGGCCCGGCATAAATAATGACCAAATAATAGCCGAAACGGGATTCATTTTATCCAAATAGTTCATACCTACAGCACTCATGCTAAAAGTGTTAAAACGATGATTTTCATGGTCAGCCAGGATATACATTTTATTTAAATCAATTGTTGATCGGTAGCTGTCCCAAATTGCAAATATGTAGACAGGGATGTACATAATAAGCCATCTCGTATCCAATATGTTCTTAGCCATATCTATGTTTCCATGAAATGAGTGAATCATTGCAAGGTTTACATTGGCATTTATGTTTACAATAACTTCCCAAAGGATTAGCAGATATCCCCGGTGATATTTGTCTAATAGCAAATGGCCAAACCCCGGAAAAGCCGCCGACCACCAGGCAATTATATATGGGTTCCTTAAATGAATGATTGAAGTACCAAACACGCTGACATTCGCAATATAGCGTCTTGCTGTATTGTCATTCGTATAATTTCTCATGATGGATAAGGATTTTCCACTTCCTCAAACTGTAAAGTAAACAACTGCGTGAATGGTAATCTTCCCCAATAGCAAAGGAATTATTATTAAAGTGGTTGTTTCCCATCTAGAAAATTTCTTGCAACAGCCAGAGGCAAGTGGTGAATATTTCCTAATCTGTTGTTAAATACTATTCAGAAAGATTTCGGAATTATTCGTTTGGGGCTGGGTCAAGATATGTTTTGGAAAAAGAAGGATGAGAAGCCATCCAAAAAAAGCTTTGAAACTGTGGAAAAAACAATAGAGGAAGTATTTGAAAAAGCAAAAAAATCAAGTGATTTTTCTACAATTACGCCTATTGAAAACCACGATAACCTCTTATTAAGTTATTACAAAACGTTAGTTGATAGTAAAATTCTTCAGCAATCCTTGTTACCGAGTTTTAAAGAGAATGCCACAGATATAAAAGAGCTTTCTGATTTAAAAAATATCATTCCTATAGAAGAAATTACACTAACAAAAGACGTTAAGGAAGTTGAAAAAGCCTTTCATAAAGGAGCTGTCGCGATTCATTTCACGGATCAAATGGATGAGTTCGCTCTTATTAGTATTGGCAATGCGAGATTAGGCCAACGTGAAACAAATGATACGCAAAATGAATTTAGTGTGATTGGACCAAAGATTGGATTTATTGAAGATATTGGAACAAATCTCCATATGCTTAGAGAACATCTCGATTCTCCGGATCTTATTTTGGAAGAATTGGTTGTTGGGACAAGGACACATTCAAAGGTGGCAATTGCGTACATAGATGGAGTTACAAATCCCGAGTATGTTAATACCGCAAAACAAAGGTTACAAGCTCTTGATGTTGATGCTATTTTTGATAATTCTCAGCTCGAACAAATGATTGCTGATCATTCAAAATCACCATTTCCTTTATTTATTACTACAGAAAGATTAGACCGAACTGTAGGAGCCCTTTTATTAGGCCAAATTGTATTGATTACAGATAAATCTTCCTATGCCTTAATCGGGCCAGTAAATCTAATGGACTTTTTTTCTAACCCAGAAGATTTTTATCTTCCATCTTTAATTGCATCCTTTTTTAAATTAATACGGATTTTAGGAATGATGTTTTCAATCTTTGCGTCTTCCTTTTATGTAGCAATATTAACCTACCATTTTGAGGTTATACCGAAGGATCTGCTTGGCCCTCTCATTAACTCAAGAGCCAATGTTCCCTTTCCTCCTTTTCTTGAAGTTTTATTTTTAGAGGTGACCATTGATCTACTCAGAGAAGCAGGAGCCCGTCTACCAACAAAAATTGGGCAGACACTAGGAATAGTTGGGGGAATTGTAATTGGTCAGGCAACCGTTGAAGCAGCACTTACTAGTAATATTTTATTAATCATTATTGCTCTTTCAGCATTAGCTTCGTTTACGACGCCTATTTATAAAATGTCGAATGCTGTCAGGTTGTTAAGATACCCTTTCATCATACTCGCAGCCATTTGGGGAGGCTTGGGTATTTATGTAGGAGTTCTCTTTTTAATCGGACATTTGGCGCGACTAAAGTCTCTAGGAGTTCCTTATTTAATTCCGCTTTATCCCTATCGAAAAGGGTGGGCACTTGGTTCCTTCATCAGGCCTAATTTTGTAAATCTAAATAAACGACCATCGTTCTTTAGACCTTTAAGCGCCAAACGTTATACGCCAGCTTCACCACAAGACACAGAAGATGGACTCAATTCAGAATAAAAATTTGGATTCTAGGAGAGCGGAAATGATATGGGTATATGGAGAAAGAGTCTAATCGTTGTCATTGTTTTTGTTTGTATCCTAAGCCTTGTAGGCTGTTCAAGAACTAAGATTGTCGATAAATTGAGCATTATTCATGTTTTTGGATTTGATATAGATGATAACGGGAAAATAATTGGAACTGCCTTGTTCCCAGAGTATACCAAGAGCAAAGGAAGCGATAAGAGTCAATATTTGGAACAGAAAACAGATGCAGTTGCACTATTAAGATCCCAAATGTCAACACACACGGACACCCCTGTTGCGTTATCCAAAATAAGGGTTTTAGTATTCGGCGAAGAATTTGCAAAAGCTGGTATAAGCGATGTAGTAGAACGACTTCTTTTGACACCACAAATCGCGACCAATATACAGATCGCCGTTTCTACTAACAGTGCCAAGGAAACTCTAACTACTTTAAAAAAAGGGGACCTGACGCTAGCTGACAAAATCAAGCAAAATATGATAGGACAACAAATTCCAAGGATGAATCTGCATGTTTTCTTAAACCACTTCTATGGGGAAGGAATGGATCCGTATGTGCCGATGCTGAACATTGACGAAAACGATAAGATACAGGTCGAACGAGTTGGTATTTTTAAAGATGATAAGCTCAAACTTCACTTGAATGAAAAAGAAACCTTTATTTTCTCAATTTTAGAGGATTATCGAACACAGGCTATTTATGAAATTCCACTCGATAACAATAATCGGAAAGATGTCATTCTGATTCAAGGGTTTCGAAATAAAGCGAAGTGGGATTGGGTAAAAACTGAACAGCAATTAAATCTTTCTTTAAGACTTATCTGGACGATTACCCATCATCCCGACCGTTTTAACCTGGAAAATCCGCAAGATCTTGAGAATATAAAAAAAATGATTAAAGAAAATGTATTGAAAGATATCGAAGAACTATTAAATACGTTCAAAGAAAATGGTGTTGATCCACTCGGAATTGGAAATATTGTTCGTTCCCAGGATCGAAATTGGGATAAAACATCCTTCTATGAACAATACCCTACTCTACCCATAAATGTTGATTTAAAGTTAAAAATCATTCATTCCGGCCTTCAAGGCTAGCTAGACTAGGATGGTCCATTATGAACAGTCAAATTAATGAAAATAAACAAGTATCTCCCTTTTTCCTGTTTTTTTTAATTCATGGCTCTCAAACCGGGATTGCCATATTAAGATTTCAAGGAGAAGTAAGTAAGGGCGCTGAAAACGAAGCGTGGATGTCGATACTAGCTTTCGGTTTAAGCTTACATCTTTTGTTTTTAATGATGCTATATATCGTGAGACAGTCTAGCGCAGGTGATATTCTTTCCTTTCATCAGGACTTATTAGGTAAAAAACTAGGAGGAGCATTAAATCTATTATTAGCATGCTATTTTTCTCTGGCCGGAATAGCGGTTGTTTATGGGTATATTGATGCGCTTCAAGTCTGGGTTTTCGATGGAATTGCGAGCTGGGAGTATGCACTCCTTCTTTGTTGCCTTATTTTTTATCTGGTCTCAGGGGGATTTCGAGTGATAACAGGAATTACATTTTGGGGTGTCGTGATTCCAGCTTTCTTGCTAACTTCCTTTTTTTCTATAGTTAGCTTTTTGGAGGTTTCATACCTTCTACCACTTTTCAATCATAGTTTAAAAGACCATTTTATCTCAGCTAAAGCAGCTGTCCCATTATTTTTAGGATTTGAAACAGTTCTTGTTTATTTACCTTTCATCAAAAACGGAAAAAAGGCAGGCAAATGGGGGCATTTGGCTTTATTGTTAACAACAATCCTGTATACGGCAGTTGCTATTATCTCTTTTATGTTCTTTATACAAGGAAAGTTACACCACTTAACATGGCCAACCTTAACCATGATTAAAATCATACAGTTTCCGTTTTTGGAACGCTTTGAGTTTATCTTTATATTCACCTGGCTCTTAGTCATCATGCCCGTAATTTGTTTATATCTCTGGTCAGCTGTTCGATCTATTAAATTTACTCTACCAAAGATAAAACCAACTTATATTTTGTTCTTATTATTAGCTGGTTATATCTTTGTAAATGGCGTACTCACTGACATCTATTACACACATCAAATACAAAGAATTGTCAATATAAGTAGTGTCTTTTTCTTGTTTGTCTATATTCCGTTGCTCTTTCTGATTAGTTTGGTCAGGAGTAAACTAAAAAAAATGTCAAAGTAATCGTCAATCTTTTTTTCAAAAATCAGGTAATATCCTTCTAAAAAACACGATATAATGAAGTCGGAGTCAAAAGTTTGGTTGGAGGGAGAGTTTATATGCTAAAAAAATTTGCTGCAGATGCATTAGGTTTATCTGACATTGGAAAAATTATCGGCCCTGAGGACTATGACAAAACAGACGCAGATGATTACATCCGTCATGAGGATAATGAGAAGATTTACTTTTTAATTAAAACGAAGGCTGATGAGTATTGTTTCACAAACATTGCGTTCATCCATGTTGATGGTGCCAATGCCGTTTCGTTAAAAAGAGTATTAAAACGCTATCCGTATTCACAGCATAAAATCACGAACGTATTTCTTGAGACGGCAGGTAGAGTCGACTTAGATATCGAAATTAAATTCAATCTCGGTAACCAAGCCTTTAGTATAGATGTAGATAAAAGACAACTTGAAAAATTAAATGATTTATACAAGGCACTCGTATATATATCCGAGGTCATCCATGAAAATAGCATTATGTACGATATGGCTGTCACAAGCTTAGATAAAGCGGTAGCTGTCTTGCATAATTCTAGAACCTCCGATGTAGGTCTTGCCGAGGAATACAAGCACTTGACAGAATACGGCTTCTCCTGGCTGTCCTCCGCACGCGATCAATATCACCAAAAAGACTACGGTGAAGTATTCGAAAAGTATATAAATAACTAATAAATAGAATTCATTGGACGGCATCCGAAAAGGTAAGTTGAATTGGATGCCGTTTTTCAATTAGACCGATTCCTTTTTACCTGTTTCATCCAAAGCTTTATTTGGTGTAACGGTTCGCATAGCATGAAGCCACAAATGCATTTGGTTTTATTTTTGGTTCAACACCAATGGCTTCCATTCGTGTGACCATTTCATTCACAAATTCACGTGTTTTGTTCCTCTTCCCTGCCCCGATATCGATATGCCCCTCCATTGTGAATGAAGCACCATCGTAAATATGTGGAAGCACAATATCAATAAGTTGATTTTTCCTATCCTCTGTAAATAACGAAACAACTTCCTCCGATAATGATATTTCATAGGAAATTCGCTCATGCAAATGTTCCATTCTTCTCGGAACAATCACTTTTCGAATACAGGCCCACACACCTTTTCCTTCATTAAGTATCACAACACCTGTTATAAAAGTGGTTTGCCGAGGATGCACTTGAGAATCTGTACCAATGATGAGCCTAAATTTCCCACTAGGCTCTGATTGCATGAATTTTGCTATATGTTCAAAAACCCGCTCAAATGACATCCTCTTTTCCATCAGATTTTTAAATAAGAAGTGATTGTTTGAATTGTTTTTCATAAATTCAGATCACAACTTTCCCGGTCTTTAACTGACCTGCTTTTATACATTTTATGAGCGTAATTCAGATAATGTGTGATAAATGGTGAATTGGTACAAAAATCGGATAACCATCACGAAGAATAAGTCATTATACCTAGTTCTTTATTACCTATTTTTACCTCCCATCGGATTGTATAATATTACCATAAACCTAAATTGGAGCGTGCATGTTTAGCCATGAAATATCAATCCATTGACCCATTTGATACTATTCTGTCAGAAGCCATAACGAACCCGATGAAACGCTATCACTTTTATAAAGCCTTTATGGATTTAGAAATTGTCGCGATAGGCACTGTATCTTCAGATAAAAATACATCAGAGCCCATTCTCCATTTAAAACATATCGAAATGAATAATGAGCTTGTGCTGCCTGTGTACTCCAGTATCGAGAAATTCAACCAAATTTATAAAGGTAAATACAAATATATAAAAATATCAACACGAAAGCTGTTACAGCTAGTTGAACCTGATACACCCTGGGTGCTGAATCCTGGTTTTGATATCAGTAAAAAGATCATCAAAGAGGAATTAGAAACATTACGTGACGGAAGAATTCTTCATTACTTTTTTGAGGAGTTAGACCTAAAAGAAAAACAACATGTCCTAACAAACCAGATGACAGAGATCAATCAATCCGACCTTGAGGTTATTTCTAGCAAACTTAAAAACTTCCCTGCTATTGAAAATGCTTATTTTACACATGTTTATAATCCAGCAAAATCAACGCAACCGATCCCAGTGATTGGACTTTCCGTAGATCAAGAAGCTACGGAGGAACTTTTATCAAAGGTATTTAAAGCAGTGAATGAAAATACAAAGCAACGAATTGAAATTCTTATCCTGGTTGATAATCTTCCCCTAACCAATTCAATTATTAACGGGACTGAGCCCTTCTATAGTCGAACATCGATAGACGATCTGAAATCCATGTTCCGCTAGAATTCACGAAAGGAGGCAACAAAATGGCTCAAATAGACATTAAAATGAATAATGTCCGATCTTCAAATAGCCGGTTAAAAGGAATCACTTCTGATTTGACGGATACACAAAGCCGAATATCGGGTCTACGTCATTCGATTGACAGTCGAATCACGAGTAGGCAAGGCATTGGTGCAAACTTAAGCAGCATGGCTTCTTCCATCCACGATTTAGAAAAACGTCTCAATCGACTACATAGTTTCGTAGATAATAGTGTAACTCAGTACGAACAAGCGGATAAACGAGTAAACTCCAATTCCAAAAAATTAACCGAACCACCTAAAAAATCATTTTGGGAGTCGGTTGGAAATTTCTTTGGTGTCGTGGGTGACTCTATTAAAGGATTTGCAACTGGGCTGTGGGATGTCGGCGTAGCTACGGTTGAAGGGATTTGGAACATCATCACTCATCCGGTTGAAACCTGGAATGGTCTTGTGCATGTTGTAACACACCCTGTCGAAACCGCAAAAGGAATATGGGATGCAATCAAAACATCATGGAATGATGATGTTATCAATGGAGATGCTGAAAGCCGAGGAAATTGGTTTGGTCGTGCTTTTGGAGAAATCGCCCTAGCAGTTGTAGGTACAAAAGGTGTCGATAAAGCGGTAAAATTAGTTAAAGGGACAAAAGCTGTCGAGGAGGCTGGTGGAGTTAGAGTTGTAGATAATATTGTGAACCAAAAAACTAGTGATTCGATAAAAACTGTACTTGATGAAAATGGATATACCCCAGATACTTTTGTTAAATTACTTGATCCTGATAGGACATTAACTCCTGCTGAAATGAATGCAGTTAAATCGATTAGGGACCAAATCGGGATTCCACCAAGTGGTACCTCGATGGCAAAAGTAATTCCGCAATCCGATATTTACAAATACTTATATAACCAATATGGCGGTGTTCGAGGTTTTACTGCCGTTGGAGAACACTCTTCAAATCTTAAAACATTGAGGGATAATTACGAAGGAGCAAGACTAGATTATAATGATTCAGCTTTTAAACTAACTCATGGTGTTGACGGAATATCTAAATCTCCTGGGGCTCCGGATAAATTTTTCGGTGTTATTGAGTATCGATTAGATGATCCAAAACAACTTTCAATACCAGACTGGGCCCCTAAACCTGACAGCTACCCGTATACAGGTAGAGGTTTTACTGGAAGTAAGGAAGTGATTTTACCAGAATATTATCAGGATACACGTAGTTTCACAAATGGAGATATATTAAAAGTTATTGATGGTAACACTGGTGATACAGCTTTAACATTTATCTATGATGTAAAATTAAAACAATGGATATCAGTTGATTGAGGTGAAAGACGATGAGTGAATATTGTATTTACAAAAACAAAGTTTATGAGGTTGTAATAAACGGTGATCAATTAAACTTAACGAGTTACGATGTAAACGACAAACTAACGAATGGATTTAAGGAGTACGTAGACGTCTTAGGAAGGCCACATAAGGACATTTTTGAAAAAGACCTTGCAATCTCAGATGTGGATTTAGTTTTCCGTAAAAAAATAAACGCAATTTATAAAGGAAAGGAATTTGAAACCTACGGAATTAACACTAGTACATTAGAAAACAATTACATTCTATTATTTAGCATGGATTATGATGATGTAAATGACTATGGATTTACAAAACACGAGCAATTTGTATATCAAAAAGAGGTTGCACTTGATGACATCGAAGCATTAGTTGAAATTAAAAAGCCTATCTTAAAGTGGAAAGATCAGCCGGAATCAAGGAAAACCATTCCAACCAACAAGATTTTAGAATATTTAAGTTAACTATTAAAAGTTGCCTAACCCGAATCTACTGGTTGGGCAATTTTTAAATCCAAATTGCTACGAACGTTTAAGAACTGACATTAGAGGATTAAACAAACTTAATAATCTATCAAAAGAGAACAAGTAAGAATCAGTAAATTATTACTTCCCTTCCCTTATAGTTCCATTAAACTTTTAATATTGAGGCGATAAGTTATGAGCAAATACGCAATTTATCAGAATAAAATTTACCCAGTTAATCCTACGGGTCAAGTACTTCGTTTAAAAAGTACAAATCAAGATAATGGCTTCCATGTACTTACTGATTTAGCAGGAAACAAGCATGATGATATTTTTATTAAAGAGGTTTCCCGTGAAGATGTTGAACTAGTGTATGAGTTAAAGATTAACGCAATTTATAAAGGCAGGGAGTTCGAAACGTATGGGGTTGACTCCTCTACTTTAGAAAAGAATTACATTCTTTTATTTAGCATGGAATATGATGATGTAAATGACTATGGATTTACAAAACACGAGCAATTTGTAAATCAAAAAGAGGTTGCACTTGATGACATCGAAGCATTAGTTGAAATTAAAAAGCCTATCTTAAAGTGGAAAGATCAGCCGGTATCAAGGAAAACCATTCCAACCAACAAGATTTTAGAATATTTAAGTTAACTATCAGAAATTGCCTATTTAAAGACAGTATTTGCATTCTTTAGATATCTAGAATGAAATAACCTGTAAGTCACTAATAAGTTGATAGTCTAACAGATATAATGAAAAAGAAAGCCCCATAGAGTAATATTCTCCATAGAGCTTTCTTTAGCCTACATAAAACACCGTTACCCCAATGCCTCTGAACATATAAATATTAAAAAACAGTATGGACTATTTTATGCAAATCGTTCTAATGAAAACGGTGTTATATCAATGTCTAGATCATCTTTTTCAACAATTTGTGATATTAGTTTTCCAGTGGATAATCCCATCGATATTCCCATCATTGCATGACCTGCAGCAATATAAGCGTTTTTCACCTTAGGTATAGGTCCTAAGACAGGTAAACCATCTGTAGTCATAGGACGCATTCCTGCCCATTGTTTTTTAACTTTCTCATTATCTAGTTTAATTCTTAAATAATCTTCTGCTGATTTTTTAATTGTACTTAATCGCTCTTGATTCAAGGATTTATCTATTCCAGTTAAATCCATTGCTCCCCCTACACGAAATTCATTATTAAATGGCGTTAGTCCTACTCGTGTATCTCCAAAATAAAGTGCATGTTGGAAGGCATATTCTTCTGACTCTATTGTTATGGAGTAACCCTTTCCAGAAATCATCGGAATCTTTTTATTAAATCCTTCCTTTAATAGCCCTACACTTTCAACACCAGCAGCCACTAGGCAAATATCAGTAGGTATTTGTTCATTTTTCAAATGTACCCTCTTTACTACACCATTATTAACATCAAATCCTAAAACCCTTTCATTTTCTATAATCGTAACACCTTTATTTTTTAAAAATTTTTCTAATCCCTTGGTTAATGATTCGGGTCTAACATGTCGTTCACCAGGCATCAGTATTCCCGCCTTCACAGACTCATTTAAAAGCGGTTCTTCTTGAAGCAATTGCTCATGGTTTAAAAAAAGGGGCATTGGTTGACCAATATTTCTAGCCTTTTGCATTTTTTCATATTTTAGCTTAGCTTCCTTCTCGTCCTTAAAAACCATTAACAAACCTTTATGATGGTATTCAAAGCTTACGCCTTCTTCAAGTAGTTCCTCATATAATTCTATAGAATTTAATCCCAAATCAAGTGATGCATTTAAACCTTTAGTAAAATTGTTCACATTACAATTTTTTATGAAGCCGATAAGCCATGGTGCAAGTTTAGGAATCAGTGTGGGTTTTAAATATAATGGACTCCCCTTCTTAAACATCCACTTTATCCCAGAACCAATAACTCCTGGACCAGGCACTGGGTCTGATAATGAAGGACAAATCCATCCCATATTTCCCTCAGAACATCCGCCACCAATAGTTCCTTTATCGATTATCGTAATGTCATGGTTATGCTTACTTAGGTAGTACGCTGAGGACAGTCCAATAATACCGCCTCCTATTATGACAATCTTCGCCAATTCAACACCGCCTTAATCATTTATGTATAATCGCTGTGAGGACTAATTCAATTGCGATTCCTTCAATAGCAAAATTGCTAACCTCAAAAGTTGCACGATTTGGAAAGTAATCCGGAAAATATTCATTCCAAATGTTATTCATCTTTTCTTTATCTTTAATATCTTTTAGATATACAACTACTTGCGCAATATCCGTTAATTCTCCACCAGCATTTTCTATAATGTGTTTCATATTTTCAAAAGTTAGTTTTGCTTGTTCATCAAATTCTCCTGTTTCTATTTGACCATTAAAATAGATTGGTATAATAGAACTTGATAACAAACCGTTTTTTAACGTACCGTAGGAGATCCCCTTTAACTTTGGCAATTCACCATTAATTTGTCTCATATACACTACTCCTTGTTATCGTTTTTCTCCATGTATTACTTCATCCACATAGTATTTAGCACATATGATTCCTGTTGCAACGGTAACAACAATCATTGCAATAGGTATTGCATATAAAAGGAAACCATACATTATTATTTCAACTCACTTTCAAAAGGTGGATTAATAATTCTCTTTGAATTTCTAGTAATTAAGTAAACTACTAAGAATACAATCATGTTTGCGATTAAACCCGGAACTACACCAGATAAACCAAATGGATCCTTTAAAATAAAAGTCCATAAAACCGTGACAACAATACCGCCGATAATGCTACTAATGCCTGCATACACATTTGAAACTTTCCCCATAATTGCTATTACTAGAGGAAAGACAATTGTTGGAGCCCAAAAATAATAGGAATACTCTAATGCCTTAATAATACTAGGGACGTTAACAGCAAAAATGACAGACCCAACTCCAACAATTAGTGTAAATACCTTTTCAATCATTAAATATTCTTTATCCGTGTACTTTCTTTTTGCTAGAAAAGGAGAAAAAATATCTTGCATAAATGATACCGTTGTTGAATTTAAAAATGAACTAGCTGTAGACATAATGACAGCCATTAAAGCAGCAATCGCTAATCCTGTAATACCTATCGGTAAGATATTTTTAACAATGATAGGCATAGCTTGATCGGTTCGAATATCTGGATATAATACACGAGCAACCACCCCTATAGAAGCGCTTACAAAAAAGAAGCCAAATGAGAAAAGACCTGCAATAATATAACCTTTTCGTGAATCACTTGAATTCTTAGAAGAAAATGCTCTTTGTGTGTATGGTGGAATTAATGCCTCTCCTAATAAAAAAGTAATGAAAATTCCAATGAAGGTTACTAATTCCCAATTACCTAAAAATGAAAAATGTTGTGCTGGAACATTTTCTAGAATTACATCTACTCCACCAATACGATGTATACTTATCATTAAAGCTAATGGTAGGATAATTCCTAATAGTACGAACTGCAATACGTCTGTTTGTATAACAGCCCAAATACCACCAAACGCTGTATAAATAATTACAAAACCCATTCCGATTACTATACCCCATATCATCGGAATATCTAATATAACATTCGTAATAATACCTAATGCTAAGGCTTGCCCGCCCAAAATCCCGGTACAAAGACATACCGATAATATACCAGTTAACAATTTAGCTAGCTTACCATAGTGCTTTTCCATAATATCTCCAACAGTTTGGGCACCGACATAGTTTTTCAATTTAGGAGCTATAAAAATTCCAATCAGTACGCTTGCGAAACCATAGGCAAAAAAAGCGAACATAAACACATAGCCGTCTTTAAATGTGTTTCCTGCCGTTCCTGTCGATGCACCTCCTCCCAATACCGCCGCCGCCAAACTTGCAAAAAGCACAGGCCATGTTACCTTTTCACTTGCCACATTGTAATCCTCAACACTTTTAACGTTTTTACTTGATTGATAGCCAATAATCCCGATTAGAATGAAGTAAGCAGCTATACAACCCCAATCAATCCAACTCATAACTAAAACCCCCTTTGTATGTTTCTGAATATTCATTTTATTATAGCTTTAAGGTTTTTTCATTGTGATATTCATACAAAATTTATGCTAATTAATAGTAAATTTTTATTCGTTTATCACATAGAAGTATTTTCTATCTCATTCATTTTTAAGGCTAAATAAACATTAATAATCTCCTTAAAATTTCTAGGATTGATTGAATATAACTCTTCTAATCGATTTAGACGATATAACAAGGTATTTTTATGGATATTTAAATTCTCTGAGGCCTTGCTAACATTAAATCCACTTTCACACCAAACACAAATAGTACGGAACCATTCTGTCATATCTGTTTTTTGGTTAATTATTGATGAATAATGTTTTTTATATTTTGTTTGTATTCCTATTGGAATAGAACTAATTAAATCTTCTAAACGTAGTTCATCTATAAAATAGATATGTTTTAAATTATCCACTTTTCTACCTAATTCAATAGCCTTCCAAGCATTATTAATCGAGTTCTTTAGCTCCATAATATTTTGAGCTTCTGAGCCAATTCCAATTTTAAAATTGATTTGTTGTTTTACTAATAACTTTGATAACTGTTCACAATAATATTTTATTGGTTTTTCGTTTACCTTATATAACACGGTATATTTATTTGCAGTCGTACTTGTAATAAAAACCCTTGGTTCCGAAAAAAAATTGTTTAATAGTTCTGTTATTCTGTCATTTATTAATAGATATTCACTAGTTTCCACTGAGTGACTTTCTTGACTAATATCAATTGCAATTATCTGGTTCTTCATCCTCAAGTTAATTCCCAATTCATATGCGTTTATATACAATTCTTTTTCATTAGTTATCGCTGGATTGAATACAGATATTTCGTGTAACAAACTCTCTATTGCATAACGTTTTCTCATATTCATCTCATTAATTGTTTCTTCCCTTAAAATTATTTCTGCATATTTTTTAGCCAACATCGCATATTTAAGTACTTCCTCAGGATTACCAGTAATACCAATTGTGCCTATAATCTCACCATCTAATTCAATAGGGATGGTAATACCTGGTTTTACCCCTATCATATTTTTGGTTAGATTATCTGTGTGAGCAGTAATATTTTTTGAGAACATAACATTAAGAGATGCTTGATGAAGAGTACCGATTCTAGTTAAATCGCTACAGCCTATAACCATTCCATTATTGTCTGTTATTAATACATCAAATTCAATAATTTCACTAGTTAAATCAACTATTTCTTGTGCAATTTTCTCTAACATATTTCCCTCCGAAACTATTATTAATATTTTATTTACTCAAGATAGATGGGCACTAATCTTTTAGACTCCATCAATCCCTAAAAATTGGTGTTAGTCCTTTTTCAACCACTAGTTCAACAATAAGATTGTGAGAATATATTAAATGCTACCTTAAAATATATTTAATAAATAGCATTAATTTCTTCATATAGCTATACTTTTCTATTAGTTAGATATCTTATAAAGCAGTACCATTAATAACAAACTTAGAAAATTTATGGTGTACTTCTGTTTTACACCTTTAGCTGTACTTTTATATCATGGAAATACCCTTAATAAGGCATAAAAAAGACAACCATAGCCCTTACCTAGATACCAGGGGCTTGAGTTGTCTTTTTAATCTGTTTTAGTTTCACCTTTTTGAATAGATTTCTATTAAAATCCCGATTTATTTGGTCCTTCATCCCGCTGATGAAGAACATTCCAACTTCGATTTCAATCCGCTCAGTCCTTCATCAACCGTAAACTCCAGTTACCGGAACATACTGCGACCCCATAACAGCACCTACCCCTACTGCTGCTCCTTCTCCCCCTCCACTTCAATAATTCCTTTCAAGTCGTCCTGCACGCTTTGTGGTGCGAGAGGAACTCCGGAGCGATAGGCAGAACGCATGATGACGTGTGCTGAGACTGGGGCAGTCAAAAACACAAAGAAGATTCCTAGAAATAGGCGAATGCTGAATGTGCCTTCTAAGATAAAAAACAAAAATGTTCCTACTAAAATAAATAGCACTCCCATTGTTGAGGCCTTTGAAGCTGCATGGGCACGTGAATATACGTCAGGTAACCGAATCAATCCCACCGCACTTAAAAAACTAAAGATGGTTCCTATTAAAATGGATAATACGGCTATGACCTCGATTACCTCAATCGGATTGTTTATGTCGCTCAATGACAACACCTCTTTCAATAAATCTCGCAAAGGCAATAGTTCCGATGAAGGAAAGAATTCCTATTAATAAAATCACTTCAAAAAAGCCGGTATTTCTTAAAAACACCGAAAATATGGCAACTCCCGAAATGATATTTATCCCTAATACATCAAGAGCTTGAATTCGGTCGGAGGCTGACGGTCCCTTCACTAACCGATAAATTGTCGCGAAAATAGCAAATGTAAGAAAAATCATTGAAAGGATTAAAATTGTTTTGATCATTAGCGCGTCACCCTCTTTATTGCCTTTTCGAATTTTGCTGTTGAACGTATTACAGCATCACTTGATTCCGGGATGTCCATGGCATGAATATAAAACTTTTTTTCATCATGTGACACTTCAACCACAACCGAACCAGGTGTTAAGGTTAACAGCATCGCTAGTAAGGTTATTTCCAAGTCCCCTTCCAATTCTGTTTCTAGGGTAAAAATGCCCGGAGTTATATTAATTCTCGGTCGCATAACCTGCTTTATCACTAAAACACTCGAAGTAAATAACTCATGTATAAAGACAAGAAATAACTTTATGATTGCTAGCAAAGTGACCACATAAAATTGATGTGGAAAATACCTTCGCAGAATAAATAGCACGATTAAACCAAACAAATAACCACTAAAAAAGGTGAGAACGGTCCAACTATCCTGGAGAAACATCCAAATAGTACCGATTAGCAAATTGATAAGCACTTGCATGGGCATTGATACCACCCCTTTCCTTTATAGAATGCCAGCGTGTAATAAACCCTCTAGCTGCTTCCAGACTCTACTCCATAACCGTACGACCTAAAACTGCATCAATATAAATACTTGGGTTCATTATGACTTCAACAGCAAGATCAACATACACGCTGATCCCTTGTGCCCCTAGGCCAAGCGCAATCGTCAAAGCCGTAAGGATACCCATAGGAAATAACATACCTGATAATGATTTGGTTTCACTTTCCTCAGGCACGTCTGTGTGTCCCCAAAATCCGACCATAAAGATTTTCATAATCGAGTAGAGAACCATTAAACTTGTCAACAAACCAATTCCACCGAGCCAGAAATAACCGGAAGCAAATGTGCCCTCTGTAATAAATATTTTCCCTAAGAACCCACTTAAAGGGGGTATCCCTGAGAGCGACAACGCAGCAATGAAAAACATCCAGCCGAATTTTGGCTGTAGCCGCATGACTCCACTGAACTCTTTTAAGTTACTAGTTCCGGTAAAATAAATAAGTGTTCCGCCCAATAAAAAGATTAGGGCCTTCACAATCATATCGTGGATTAAATAGTAGATAGAACCAGTAATCCCTTCCGCCGTATGCGAAGCAACCCCAGCTAAAATGAAGCCAACGCCGACGACGACATTATAGGTAATGATTTTTTTAATATCCCAATAAGCAACAGCACCGAAAGCTCCAAGCAGCATCGTAGCGGCCGCCATAATTCCAATTAATAGATGGGTCACCTTTGGCTCATGATAAAACACAAGCGTGAACAGTCTCATGATCGAATAAATGCCTACTTTTGTTAAAAGCGCTGCAAAAATAGCTGCAATCGCTGTTGGCGGAGCACTGTATGAGCCCGGTAGCCAAAAGAATAGAAACAAACCCGCTTTCAAGCTAAAAACAATTAAAAATAAAATCGCAACAGTTGTCATGACACCGTCTTGGCCAACATCGGCAATACGAACAGATAGATGAGCCATATTCAATGTCCCTGTCATCGCATATAAATAGGCAACTGCCACTAAGAATAGAAAAGATGAAATTAAGTTCACCAAAATGTATTTAATGGATTCGCGAAGTTGGATTTTCGTGCCACCTAACGAAATCAAAACATAGGAAGAAACAAGCATGACTTCAAAACAAACAAACAAGTTAAAGATATCACCTGTCAGGAAGGAACCATTCACACCTGTAATTAAAAATAAAAAGAGCGGATAAAAATAAAATAACTCTCTTTTCTCTCCGATTGTTTTAAACGCATAGAGTAGACAGCAGAAAGCCACAACACTTGTAACCATTACTAAGATTACAGCTAACAAATCGGCAACCATGCTGACCCCAAACGGAGCTTCCCATCCACCCAATTGGAGAACTTGTATACCATCTATTTTAATTTGATGCATGAGCACCAAAGAAATAACGAATATACTAAATACCGCAACAAGACTTAGCGCTCGATGCAGTCTTATATTTTTTCGAAATATAACCAAGACCATTCCAATAATAATTGGAATGATGATTGGCAGAATGACTAAATTACCCATCGCTTTTACCTCTCAATGCTTGCGTATCGTCCGTGCCTAATTCCTTATATGCACGGTAACTTAGCACTAAAAATAATGCTGTTGTTGCAAAATTTATAACAATTGCCGTTAAAAGAAGTGCCTGCGGCAATGAATCAACATAGGATAATCCCTTTATTCCCAATAACGGGGGTCCCCCTTTTTCAAGACCACCCATCGTAATAATGAGCAGGTTCACACTATGACCGAGTATAGAGGTTCCTAAGATGATTCGTAATAGAGTTTTCGTTAAGATTAGATAAATTCCAATTGCAAATAAGATTCCTACTAGAATTGACATTAAAGTTTCCATTACCTGTCATCACCTATACTCATAATAATTGTGAGGGATGTTCCAATGACTGCCAAGGCGACGCCTACATCAAATAAAACAGCTGAAGCAAGCTCTGTTTCTCCAAAAACAGGTAGCTCAATATATCCAAAGGTCTGTGTTAAGAACGGTGCACCAAAAAGCGTGCTACCAATCCCAGTGCCAACCGCGATTAACACCCCAATCGCTGCAACCACTTTAAAATCGAGAGGTAGATTTTGACGGACTGTTTCAATATCATAGGTCAAGAACAGAAGAACCAGTCCCGCCGAAAATGTTAAACCGCCTATGAAACCACCACCCGGATGGTGGTGACCCGAAATAAACAAGTTGATGGCGAAGGTAAAAATAATAATCACAGCAACCTTCGTTATACTACGTATGATGACATCATTCGGCTCCTTCATCTGATCCCTCCTTTGCTAAACGTAACTTGATTAATGAATAAACACCGAGACCTGCAATACTCAAAACAAGAATCTCAAGCATTGTATCAATCCCACGGAAATCAACAAGGATTGCATTTACGATATTTTTCGCGCCTGCAAGTTCGTAGGCATTTTCATAGTAGCTTGAAATGGAGTCAAAAAGGCGATTTCCATTTACCGATAAAGCTACGATTGTTACTACTGCCCCTGCCCCAATGGAAATAATCGCATTTGTTAGCTTAAAAGGAATTTTGCTAATTTCCTTGCGCAGCTGCGGTAAGTGATAAAAACACAGTAAGAATAGAACCGTTGTCACTGTTTCTACAACTAATTGCGTCAACGCTAAATCAGGTGCACGGAATAAGACAAAGAAGAGCGCTACTAAAAATCCAAGTCCTCCCACTGCAACAATCGCGGAAATTCTTGTTTTTGAAAACAGAACAGCAACCGCTGAAACAACCGCAAAAATCATAATCGCCACTTCAAATGGTGTAACCGGGTTATCATTTGATGAATCAAAGGAAATCCCATCAAATAACCAGATGGACCCACCGACAACAACGATTAAGAATCCCATGATATAAACTAGATAGTCCCGAATAAAACCTGTCATGTAATAGTTTGTAATGGTACCAGAAACATTCTCCATTTTATCTAAAGCTTGATTGTAGAGATTGTTGATTGTCAGCGACTGTGGATAGGAGTAGTAAATTTTGTACCATTTTCTTAAGTTGAGATAAAGAATTGTCCCGAGTACAACTACCCCAATTGTCATCCAGAGCTCTGGACTTAAAAATCCATGCCAAGCTTCTATTTTGAGTTCCAGTACTTCTGCCTCTGAGAGCACAGGTAATACGGAAGTCAGGGCTGGCTTTAATAAATAGTTCGAAAGCAGATTTGGGAAAAAGAAGCCAATTATCACAAGTGAACCTAAAATGATTGGTGATATCAGCATTCCAAATGGTGCTTCATGGACCACTCGATCATGGTCAAGCTTATATTTCCCTCTAAACGTTTTAAATACAAGTATCATACAGTAGATGAATGTAAATACACTTGCAATCCATGCGATAATAGGTATGAGTACTCCAATAGTCTCCATGTGGAAGAAATCCATTTTTGCGGCATGATTTACAGCTGCAAAAAACATTTCTTTACTTAAAAAACCATTAAATGGCGGTAATCCTGCCATGGAAAAAGCGCCTATTACCGTAAGTGTAAAGGAAATAGGCATTAAATGGATCAACCCACCGAGTCTTCGAATATCACGAGTCCCCGTCTCATGGTCAATTATCCCAACTACCATAAAGAGACTTCCCTTAAAGGTCGAATGGTTAACTAAATGAAAAAGGGCTGCAAAGATGGCTGTACCATAAATCACCGTCTCGTCTCCTAAGCCGAAATACATGGCCGCAGAACCGAGACCTAAAAGGCTCATAATTAAACCTAATTGACTGATTGTTGAATAGGCCAATAATGCTTTTAAATCGGTCTGACGTACGGCATTGACAGATCCATAAAGCAATGTGATTAAGCCGACACCTGTGACCAACCAAAACCAGACAGAAGAACCACCAAAAATTGGGGTTAAACGTGCGACTAAATAGATGCCCGCTTTTACCATCGTAGCTGAGTGCAAATAGGCACTAATAGGTGTTGGTGCCTCCATCGCGTCTGGCAGCCAAATGCTAAATGGAAACTGTGCTGATTTTGTAAAAGCACCAAGTAGGATGAGTACCATCGCAGGTATGAATAAAGGACTGGATGTAATCGAGTCAACGTTTAACAGCATTTCCCGAATACTGTTTGTTCCTGCAGCGCTCGAAATGATTACGAGTCCTGCAAGCATCGCTAAACCGCCAAAAATTGTAATTAGCATTGATTTTTGTGCACCATAGCGTGATTTTTCACGTTCATACCAATACGCAATTAATAAGAAGGAAGACACACTTGTCATTTCCCAAAATACATATAAAACAAATACATTATCAGAGAATACTAAACCGAGCATAGCCCCCATAAACATAAGCAAATACACATAAAAATTATGGAGTTCTTCCCGTTCCTTTGATAAGTAAAAAATCGAATATAAAATAACTAACGCACCAATCCCTGTAATTAACAAACCAAAAATTAAACTTAAACCATCGATATAGGTTGTAAAATTGATGTTATAGGAAGGCATCCAAGGAATGCTTGAGATGATGGTATTCCCATTTGCAATAGTGGGAATAAATGTTATAAGATAAGAAAAAATCAGAAGTGGCACGAAGAGAACGAACCAGCCTGTATGGATGCGTGGAATAAACGTTTTATATAATATAGGAACAAATACAGCAAAAATAAAGGGTAGCATGATTAAAATATGGAACCAAGACAATGGAATCCCCTCCTTAAATCGGATATTTTTTACAAAACTGTTTTATGGATTGACCTATTTTGTAGCATGCGATATAGTCATACATAGTTTATAAATAAAAGAATAATGTTTTTACTTTTTATAGGTGGTGTGTTAAATGTAAGCCCAGCTAAATAGGGACTATCTTAAGGGTTCCTTATTTTCTAGGTATTTATGAAACGGAAATTGGCTAGGCCAATGATTTCACATCAACTCTGAGGTGATAATAATGAAAATGAGTAAAGAAAGAATGGATGAGAGTATTCTTGTATGTGTATATTATGGTCCAAATGGTGAGCGTCTCATCCAACGTGGCTGCAAGATTGCAAAGATGCTAGATTGTCCACTTTATATTTTAACCGTCGACCCAAAGCCTTTTGATGATCTCGATCCTGAAAAGGTACATTATATTGCAAGATGGAAAGAGCTAGCTGACCAACATAGTGCAGATGCCTTTATCATTAAGGACAATGAAAAAAGACCCATTTCGAAAGTCATTGCTGATGTAGCTAGAGAGAAAAATATCACCCAAATTATCCTTGGCCAAACCGCACAAAGCCGCTGGGAGCAAATTGCAAAAGGTTCCATTATTAACTCATTATTAAAAGAAATTCCTTTTGTTGATCTTCATATTATTTCGGTTGCGCGTTTCCTAAAAAATACGGAAGGTCAATTTGAAAAAGGGGTTCGTGCATATCTTGTTCAAGATGAGAATGAGTATCGTCTTATCTTCAAACATACAAAAGATGTCATTTATGAAGGAATTTTCTTTAAGGAATTTGGTACCGACTTTAATAACGGTATTTTTAAATTTATGAAGGACCAGAAGACTTTACAGGTTCAAGTAAATGATGATATCGTAACTGACTTTACAAACGTAGATATGAATACAAATATAGATGATGATAATTTCTTATAATTCTCCACCTCTTAGGTGGAGTTTTTTTTATAAGTTTACATCCACTTTCACTAAATTCTTCTCTTCCTTGTTAATTCCGATATATTTGAACGTCTCTGACGGAGAATGATGGTTATAGATATCCATTAAGATGGAAATAGCAATTCCTTTTAGGTAAGCATGATAACCGAATGTTTTCCGAAGCGTATGCGTACCAATCTTCCCAGGAATCCCAACTTCCTTCGCTGCATGATTGATAATCCGATAGGCCTGCTGTCGGGAGATTGGCTGGTTATCCTTTTTTGATTTAAATAAAAAATCACTGCCTTCAAATTTGATCGTTCGTAAATACTCACTCAATTCTTTTTTTACCATATTGTTTAAATAATAGGCTTTTACTTCCTCGCTTGTTGCATCCTTCACATAAAGGAATTCTTTGATCCCCGAATCATCCCAAACGTCCTCAACCCGCAAGAAGAGTAAATCACTTATCTTAATCCCCGTATTAATCCCGAATACAAAAAGCAATAGGTCTCTTTGGGACTGCTTTTTTAATACTTCTTTGATTTCATTTATTTTGTTAACGTCCCGTATCGGATCGACAAACTCCATCAGTTTATCCTCCCACTCATGTTACATAACATAAAACTAACATAGATTAAGTAACATAACAAGAATTTTGCTTACAAATTCATTGAAGAAAGTTTTCCCTATTTTGTTGGGAATAATAAGCAGACCAGCAAAATAACCCTCAAATTCTATCTCAAAAAATGATTATTTTATTTAAAGCGGGGCAAATTATAAAAAGTTATTTTAGCAATTATCACCATTATCACCATGGAAAGGAGTTTTAAAAGATATGAGAAAGTTTGGATGGGTCATCATCGCCTTACTTCTCGTGATTGCTATTGGTGCTGGTGTAATGATTTCCAATAACATTGGCGAAGAAGAACAGGCTGAACAAGGCGTTGAAAACCAGGAAAAAGAGAATCAGAAAGCAGATAATAACAAGCATTTTTCTGTGCAGCACAAGGATTATCCAGGTAAAATTGCTCCTAAATTTTCTGCAGATGATTTAACCGCTGAACCTTCAGGAGATTGGATCACGAACGGTGGAAACATCTTTAATGGAAGGTACTCCCCATTAGATAAAATCACTAAATCAAATGTAAAAGATTTAAAAGTCGAATGGGTTACAAGTCTTGGCTCTGGTTATGAGTTTAAATATTCCGGCGAGGCAACTCCAATTGTCTATGACGGGGTTATGTTTACAATTACAGGAGCTCATGATGTTCAAGCAATTGATGCGAAAACAGGTGAGTTAATTTGGGAATACCGTCCGGAATTAGCCGCAAATTTAGATACTGTCTGCTGCGGATGGACAAGTAGGGGTGTTGGTTTAGGTGACGGAAAAGTATTTGTTGGACTTTTAGATGCAAGATTAGTTGCCTTAGATCAAAAAACAGGAAAATTTCTTTGGGAAACGAAAGTAGAAGATTGGGAAAAAGGATATAACATTACAAGTGCGCCTCTATATTACAACGGAAAAGTATATACTGGGGTTGCTGGTGGTGAGTACGGGATTCGTGGATTTGTTGCTGCCTACGATTCGGAGAAAGGTAAAGAGGTTTGGAAAACTCATACCGTCCCAGGACCTGACGAAGTTGGACACGACACTTGGCCAAAGGACAATGATGCATGGAAACGAGGTGGAGCAGCTGTCTGGCAAACACCTGCTATTGACCCAGAGCTAGGTATTCTCTATCTCTCGACCGGTAATCCTTCTCCAGACCTCGATGGATCTCAGCGTGAGGGAGATAATTTATTTGCTGATTCCGTACTTGCATTAGATGCCGAGTCGGGTGAATACAAATGGCATTTTCAAGAAGTTCATCATGATATTTGGGATATGGATGCACCTAACCCAGTCGTTCTTTTTGATGTAGAAATGGATGGAAAAGCGAGAAAAGGAATTGCGCAAGCTGGAAAAACAGGCTGGCTCTACATACTAGACCGAACAAATGGTGAGCCGCTAATCGGTATTGAAGAAAAACCAGTACCACAGGATGAAAGACAAAAAACAGCTGCAACTCAACCATTCCCGGTTGGAGATGCCTTCATTCCACAAGGAGTGACAGAGGAAGATGTTAAAAAGGACTTTCCTAGCGATTGGAAAGGTAAAATCGGAAATATCTTCACTCCTTTCTGGGATGAATTCGTTACTTTAAAGCCATCCCCTCAAGGTGGGGCAAACTGGCCGCCATCAGCCTATAACCCAAATACTGAGCTTTTTTACCTACAAGCAAATGATACGTATTTCTCATTCTCACATCGTGAAGGCGATGAGGCGAACAATTATAAAGAAGGCGAAGTATGGCTTGGAAGTGTATGGCAGCCAGTGAACGGGGCCCCTGGTCGTGGTGTCGTAACTGCAATGGACATTAAAACAAATAAAATTGTATGGCAAAAACATTGGGATCAAATTGCCTATAGTGGACTATTGACTACAAAAGGAGATCTCCTTTTTGCTGGTCATAATGATGGACGAATAATTGCATTCGATGCAACAAACGGTGACGAATTATGGGAGTTTAAAATGGATGCAGGAGCAAATGCACCACCAATCACCTATGAGATTGATGGTAAGCAATATATCACGATTTTTGCTGCAGGTAACTCACTTGCAGGAACAACTCATGGTGACAAAATCTACACCTTCTCACTTGAAGGTAAATACGCATCCCTAGAAGATATCCCTGAAGATCAAATCAACGTCTCACCAACAGCAAATGACCCTGCAGCTACTGATAAGAAGCAAGATGCTGAAGAAGGAGACAAATCAACTGTACATCAGGGTGCAGATATTTACAAAAACAACTGTTTAGCATGTCACGGTGACAACGGTGAAGGCGGTCATAATGGACCGAACTTACAGAAGAGCGATATGTTAAAGGACAAGGATCAATTGCTCAATCAAATTAAAAATGGTAGTCCTGGAATGCCTCCATTTAAGGACACATTAGATGATAATCAAATAAATGCCTTAGTTGAGTATCTACAGAGTCTTGGTAAATAACAGGAAAGGGAATCGTTCATTGAGCGATTCCCTTTTCTTCTGCTTTCCCTGCGTAAATAAAACCTGTTTCCTTGTCCCTTTTGTTGAATTAATTTTATAATGATTAATATGAAATGAAATTATTGAATCGGCACAAAGGAGGCAAACATGCAACAAGATATCATATCATCAATAACCTTCAAGAATGTAACGTCCAATAATGAATTAAAACAGGTTCACAAGCTAGAATCACTGATCTGGAGCCCTGAAGACACAGTTCCTATTAGTCATACAGCAGCCACAATAAAAAACGGAGGATTTGTTTTAGGGGCTTTTTACAAAGACGAGCTAATTGGCTTCCAATATAGCTTTCCTGGCTTTGATGGAAAAAAGCCCTACCTTGTCTCTCATAATCTTGGGATTCACCCTGATTTTCGTAAGCTAGGAATTGGTGAATTGTTGAAACATGAACAAAAGAAATTGGCTTCCGAAATGGGGTATGATTTAATCTCTTGGACGTATGACCCGCTTGAAACGGTAAACGCCAATTTGAACCTGCATAAATTGGGCGCTGTTTGTACCTCTTATATCGTAAATGCATATGGGGAAATGACGGACGGCATGAACGACGGGATATCCACTGATCGTTTCGTAGTAGAATGGTCTGTTAACGAAAAAGAGCATGCTAACAGAAACGTTGATTTTAGTCATGCAACTGTTTTAATTCGCACAGGGTTTGTGGATGGCTGTTTAACGCCTGGTGACATCAAATTGGAAGAATCCGGTGAGACCTTATTGGTTCCAGTACCAGGTAATTTTCAAGAAATAAAGAAAAAAAACTTTGATATTGCGCTAAAGTGGAGAGAAAAAACAAAACAAATTTTCACCCATTATTTGAATCACGGTTGGGTTGTCACTGATTTAATAAAAGATCCCGAACATAACGGGCATTACATGTACCTTTTAGAAAAATAAAGTTTCGAGGAGATTCAAAAATGGAGATTAAAAGTATTATTTTGCGATATATGAGAATGCAATTGCTTCATCCTTTTAAAACGAGTGTTGGAACCCTAACAGATAAAGATTTTATCTTGGTGGAAGTTAAGTCGAAAAGCGGCCACTCAGGTTGGGCGGAAACCGTCTCTGATGCAATCCCGATTTACCATGAGGAAACAGTGAAAACCAATTGGCATATGCTTAAGGATATCTTCATTCCAAAGCTTATGAAAACAGAGATACAACACCCTGATGATGTATCGGAAGCATTCAAGGATCTGCGAGGGAACTACAATGCAAAAGCTGCCTTAGACGGCGCAATTTGGGACCTTTACGCAAAGGAACAAGGAATTTCATTAGCTAAAGCCATTGGCGGAGAAAAGGATAGAATTGAAGTTGGAGTAAGTGTTGGCATTCAAAAGTCTGAGAAAGAGCTCCTTCAAAAAATAGAAGGCTTTGTTTCAAGAAGCTATAAGCGTATTAAAGTTAAAATTATGCCGGGGTGGGATATGAGTATATTAAAAGCCATTCGTCAGGAATTTCCTGCTATTCAGCTTATGGCGGATGCAAATTGTGCATATACCATTGATGATATTCCGTACCTAAGACAATTGGATGAGTTCAATCTAATGATGGTCGAGCAGCCTTTTGGCTATGATGATTTGATTGATCATGCGAGACTGCAAAAAGAATTGAATACCCCTATCTGCCTTGATGAATCCATCCACACGGCGGAAGATGTTCGGAAGGCAATCGAAATTGGAAGTGGAAAAATCATTAATCTTAAAATCGGTCGTGTTGGAGGTATCACCGAATCCTTAAAGATTCATGAGCTGTGTGTGAAAAATAAGATTCCGATGTGGTGTGGTGGAATGCTTGAAGCCGGAATTGGACGAGCACACAATATCGCCATCACAAGTCTAGCAAATTTCACTTTACCTGGAGATACAGCGCCTTCGTCTCATTATTGGAAAGAGGACATTATTACTCCTGAGGTTACGATGAAGGATGGGTATATCGAAGTTCCAAAGGGCCCAGGTATTGGTTTTGAGCCGAACTTGAATAAAATTGAAGACTTTATGTTGTATAGCGAGACGTTCCATAATCAGAGTTGATGGGATAGAAAAAAACCGCTCTTCCGTACCGAAGAGTGGTCTTTTGCTTGATTTATAGGTGTCTTCATTCAAATTATTTAAATGTTTTTATTTTGTTTCCAGTATACTTAATACATTTTTTACAGATTGAGCAGATTTTTCGAGTGCGGTTCTTTCATTTTCCGTCAACGGAATTTCAATTATACTTTCAATTCCATTTCCGCCAAGGATAGTCGGAACACCTAGGTAAATTTCTTCGTATCCATATTCGCCTTCTAGGTAGGCAATCGATGGCAAAATTCGTTTCTTATCTTTAAGGATGGCTTCTGCCATTTCGACCATCGAGGCAGCTGGTGCATAATAGGCACTCCCTTGGCCAAGCAAGTTGACGATTTCTCCCCCGCCTTTACGAGTTCTTTCCACAATAGCTTCTATTCGTTCTGCTGGCAGTAATTTCTCAAGAGGTATGCCTCCAGCATAGGAATAGCGAACAAGCGGAACCATATCATCCCCATGCCCACCAAGAACAAATCCTGAAATATCCTCAATCGAAACTCCCAATTCTTCTGCAACAAAGGTATTAAAACGAGCTGTATCTAGAACACCTGATTGTCCAATTACGCGATTCTTCGGAAATCCTGTTGTCTTATAACACACGTACGTCATTGCATCGACAGGATTACTTAAAACTAAAATATAGCTATTGGGAGCATACTTCTTTATATTCTTTGAAACTTCAATCATAATCTTTTCATTTGTAGCTACTAAATCATCGCGGCTCATTCCTGGTTTGCGCGGAAGACCAGCGGTAATGAGGACTAGATCAGCGTCTTGAATATCTTCATAATTAGAGGTTCCTGTAATTTTAGCATTAAAGCGCTGAACTGGGCTTGCCTCAAGCATATCAAGGGCTTTCCCTTTTGTAGGATTTGATTGTGAAGGAATATCAACTAATACAACATCTCCTAGCTCTTTTTGAGCTAGCATAAGAGCGGCTGTTGCACCGGTAAAGCCTGCACCAATGACAGCTATTTTTTTTCGTGTAAAAGCCATTTTTCTCCTCCGTTCTTAGTCATGTTGTTTATTCAATAAGATACGTATAATTCTGGTTTCTCTTCATCTTGCTAAGGTTCAGTTTTAAGTGTTTCGTTTTTGGGTGTTTCACTCTTGACGTTTGTTGCATTCTTTTTTGAATTTCTTGGATTTCGTTTTGGTGTTGCCGACTTTTTAGGTGCTGGAGAGCTTTTCACCTTTTCTTTTTTCTGTCTTTCAAATAATGTGGAGTTGATAGAATCATCCGGATGTGGAATAACATGTGCGGAAACTAGTTCCCCAACTCTTCCCGCAGCCTCTTTTCCGGCATCAACAGCAGCTTGGACAGCACTCACATCCCCTTGAACCAAAACAGTAACAAGGGCTGCATCGACCATTTCTTGTTTTACCAACGTAACATCGGCCGATTTTAACATTGCGTCAGCAGCCTCAATCGAACCGACCAATCCTCTCGTTTCAATCATTCCTAATGCTCTACCCACGTTCATTTCACCTCTTTTTCTACATCGACAGAATCTATAATTCCAATAATTAGGGCATCTATTGGTATCTTTTTTTCACCAGATAGATTAGCAGCTGCGCTTCCGCGCGTTACAAGAACCTGGTCACCAAAACCAGCTCCGATTCTATCTACAGCAACAAATGGAACTCCAGCATTCGTTCGGTCTGCTTGTTCAGGTTGCACAATTAAGAATTTTAATCCTTGTAACTCATCCTCTTTCCTTGTGGCCCAAACGTTTCCAATTACTGTCCCTAATTCCATTTATCTTTTCGCCCCTTTTGGATCAAGTATCCTGATGTCTATTTCCATTTCTCTAGCGGTGTCTCTAGCTAGCGGTGTGATAATTGTATGAGAATCAACCTCTATGATATTCCCATCACAATCCTGTATATCACGCCTTGTTAGAATTTTTTTCTTTTTAGATTCTCGCCTATCCTCTTGCCTTAAGTCAGTGGTTCCATTTATTGTATCTACAAAGCGCTCAAACATGTCTACCCTTGCTCCAAACAATAAGAGTGTTTCAATATACCCTTTTAGTTGAGCAACGTATGCTTTGTTACGGGGACTCTTGGAATACAAATGGTCCTCTAAATAGATAGTGGGTACAATCGTTACAGGAGTTGACTCCATGAAACATCGAGAAAGTAATTTGCTTTCAGGTGTATCAAATATTCCCAAAGCTCCTTTTACAAGCAAGTCCTGTGTTGCGTGCATAAAAAGTACATGGCTGATATGATCCAACCTTACTTTTTCCTCGCCGACATAATGGCTAATCGACCATTTCGCTTGCAATTTCGATAATTGTTCAGGCTCTGCAAACGAAATATCTCCAACTACTAATAAATTTGGTTTCTCCACTGCTAGTAAATGGGTATCCTCTTTCGATAGCCTTGCAACAACTTCGCCTACAATTCGTTCAATCATCTCTCGATCAATCATGACCGTTCCCCTCATATTTAACAATTCTCCCCAATGTTTTCCCTTTAATAAAACCAGCATTGGCCTCATCTGTATCGACATGCATTTCGAGCTTGTATCTTGGTGAAATACGAATTAACACCTTACCAAATGTAATTGGGCGTTCTCCTTGAACCTCTATTTTCACATAGTCTCCATCTTCCACACCATGATTCTGGGCGTCGTCAAGATTCATGTGAATATGCGCCTGAGCAATGATTAGCCCTTCTTTTTTGTAAATGCTGCCTTTAGGTCCAACAATCGTTACTGGTGCTGAGCCTTCAAGATTACCGGATTCTCTCAAAGGTGGCTTTGCACCAAGTTTAATAGAATCTGTTTGACTAATCTCTACTTGGGTCATGTTACGCGCAGGACCAAGAATGCGCACTTTTTCAATGCTGCCTCTTGGTCCCACAATTGTAACGAATTCATTTGCTGCGAATTGTCCAGGCTGTGACAAATCCGTTTTTTTTGTTAACTCAAATCCTTCACCAAAAAGTTCTTCAAGATCACTATTACTTAAATGGCAATGTCGAGCAGAAACGGCGATTGGAATCGAAAAAGAATCTTCCTTTTTCCCATTCAATTGGGTTACAACTTCCTCCACAATTGTTTCTATGAGTCGTTGATCCATGTTTCATGCTCCTAATCTATATGTCTATTTATTATTCTTGGATTTCTAACTTTGGCAAAATGCTTTCTAATTCATTGTGTGGACGTGGAATTACGTGTACAGAAATGACTTCCCCAACACGTTGAGCTGCTGCAGCTCCAGAGTCAGTAGCCGCTTTTACTGCACCTACATCACCTCGTACTAAAACTGTAACAATACCGCCACCCACATGTACTTTACCTACTAAGTGAACATTTGCAGCCTTGACCATCGCATCTGCAGCTTCTACAGAAGCAACTAATCCTTTAGTTTCAATCATTCCTAATGCTGTTAATTCTCTACTCATTTTTATTTCCTCCTATTAGTTCGTTATTTTATTTTTTTATAGTAAAAAATTTGTTAATTCATTTGATATTTTTTGATAACTTGGTTCACCATTTCTGCCACTTGCTTTTCATCAATTTCATTTTTCGATGGTACTTTGTTCAAGATTTTTTTGACAATATCATCAACACTTTGAGGTTTGCTCGTTTCTTGTGTAAGGTTTGTAACTGAAACGGATGGTTTAGGAATCGAAACTTCTTTAATTCCATATGCCATTCTCTTTATATTAATAAGATGACGAGCAGTTACGTTATCAGAAGTGATATTTCCACCAAAAGAACCACAACCCAGTGTCAACGACGGCAATAAGCCTGTAGTTGCACCAACTGCCCCAATAGATGAAAGTGTATTAACCATCAATCTTGAAACTGGCATTTCAAGGGCAAATTCATTTGCAACTTTTTCATCATTTGTATGAAGAGCTAAGCTATGTCCTCTTCCACCTAAATTAAGAAGCTTTATACAGTATTCTTTCGCTTCCTCATAGCTATCTGCTGTATAGAAGCCAAATATTGGAGAAAGCTTTTCAATTGATAATGGGACATTCTTTCCAACATTCGTTTCTTCAGCAACTAATATTCTTGTTTCAGCTGGTACAGTAAACCCTGCCATTTCAGCAATTCTAACAGCACTTTGGCCGACAATTGCAGGATTCAATTTTCCTGGCTCTGGTGATATTAGTTTTTCTAGCTTTGCTTTTTCACTTTCATCCAAAATGTATGATCCATTGTTTTTAAGTTCACGAATCACCATTTCTTTAATATTCTTATCTACAACAAGAGCTTGCTCTGTTGCACAAATGGTGCCGTTATCAAAGGATTTACTATCAACAATCATTGAAACAGCCTTAGAAACATTTGCTGTTCTCTCAATGTAACAAGGTACGTTTCCTGGTCCTACACCATAAGCAGGTTTGCCCGAGCTATAAGCTGCCCTTACTAATCCGCCGCCGCCAGTTGCTAAAATAACGTTAACATCACGATGCTTCATTAACTCAGATGTTGCAGCCATCGAAGGTTTAGAAATCCAACCAATCAGCCCTTCTGGAGCTCCAGCTTCAATTGCTGCCTGTTCACAAATTTTCAGTGCCTCCACTGTACATCTAACGGCACGTGGATGTGGGCTTACCACAATAGCATTTCTAGTTTTCAAAGAAATCAATGCCTTAAAAATCGCGGTCGATGTAGGGTTTGTCGTAGGGATAATCCCAGCTACTACTCCATAAGGATAGGCAATTTCTGTTACCTTCTTTACTCGGTCCTCATTGACAATTCCAACCGTCTTTTCATCTTTAATTGATTCATAGACCGCCATCGAACCTACTTCATTTTTTATCTTCTTATGCTCAACAATACCCATCCCTGTTTCTTCAACAGCCATTTTTGCAAGTTCAAGTGATTTTGAATAAGCAGCCTTTGCGACTCGTTCAACAATTTCATCCACCTGCTGCTGTGAATAGGACAAATACTTCTGCTGTGCTTCTTTTGCTCGTTTAACAGCATTGCGCATTTCTTGAATGGATTGAAGATCTTGGTCAAATTGCACAGGATAAACTCCTTTCTATTTAATATTTGAGTGGATTTTCGGCAATCCGTTGAATACTATCTCGGAATGCATCGGCGGCTGCCCTACAAGCAGATTGCGAACCTGTCAGCAAGCCCCCACCAAAGTTCGTTTCAGACGGTGGCCCAAAAAACTTAACTAATTCTACGTCTGCAGCCTTTAGGGCTGCATCTAAGCCATAAACAGCTTCCAGGGGAGGTGCGATTAAATAAGCAATCGGTTCTCCCTGATTGATACCTGCCTCTTTTGAAAGGTAAGAACCGGAACTTGAAATCACGTGAGCAAATAAAGCATGTGTTTTTTCGGGATTAAGCGCTTCAAAATAGGCATCGGTTTCAGCTGTTTGAAGTACAGCATCAATTCCACTTTGAACTTCGTCTGGTGTTGGTCCTGCTAAGATACCAATCATTTCACCAGATAGTGGCCCAGAAGCATGTGCAGATCCCGCGTAAAATGATCGTGCATAGACGACGTCAACAGCAGCCCTTTTTGTTGCTTCATCCAAAGCTGTGTATCCAATATCATCAACCGTTGATGTGAAAATTCCCAAACTTCGCTGATGCGGTTCAAGGTTTAATTCCTTTCCCAATACTGGATCTACATTTGGTATGATACGAACAGCTAAAATATCAGCATAAATTCGTTCTAAAGCCAAATTGATTACCTCCTATGATTCTTTCTGAACCAGTGATACTCCACTAGCTTCATATTTTAAGATTTTTTGAATCACAGTTCCGATATAAGCACCGGCTTCTACAGGAGGAATTCCCCCCTTATGAATGTTTGAAATCACCATCCGGTCTGCTTCAATCGTTCCTATTCTTGGCTGATAACAAAGGTATGCACTCAAAGACTCTGCACTAATAAGTCCCGGGCGCTCACCGATTAAGAGAACAACAACATCTGGTTGAAGGATTTCACCGACATCATCCATGACAGCGACCCTGCCTTTTTCAATATAAAAAGGTGTCCCAGTATCAATGCCAAGACTTTTTAAAGATTGCTGCAAGGAGAGGTAAACATCTTCCACATTCTCTTCGACTGCGCTCGAGCTTAACCCATCAGATACAATGATTTGGACTGTAGGGTTTTTCTTACATTTTTCAAGGATTGTTTTCTTTGCTTGATCCGATAATTTACGTCCATAATCAGGTCTGCGAATATATACCTCTTTATCGTTGACTTTCGTTTCAATCTTGAATAAATCCAAGCTTTTTAGAAGGTTATCATTCACAGTTCCATAGACAGCATCTACAGCTGCGGCGTGGTCATATCTAAACTTTAGCCAAGTATTGGTTTTTGGACGCAGACCAGCTCTTCCAATTCCAATTCGAGCAGGTGTTTTCGAAACTAATTCCTTCAGCTCATCAGGATTTTTAGGATTTTCGATACCTGTTGCCGTCTCAAGGCTGGTTGGTATATCTATTTCCTGTTCGATTGGATCCTCTGAATTGTTGGTATAAGGTTTAATGTGAATAACATCCCCCACAGATTCAGTACTTTCTTCTTTATGTTCTGCAGAAAGAATTGTCTTTTTCTTTGTTGAGCTTGAAGAATGATCCCAAAATGTAACAGCTTTTTCTTCTTGTTTATCAGCCACAGACTGCTGTTGATCTGTTTCTTTTTCATTCTGTAACTTTTCAATAACGAGCTTAGTGACCATTTCTATTAAATCAGCATTCATTTGATTCAACTCCTAACGTGAAAAAATGGTTGGATCTCCTGCAATTTTGCTAAGTTTGCCATTTTCGAAGATGCCCATTTTTTCCAGCCATTCCGCAAATAGTGGGGATGCTCCTTTGTTTAATGTCTGCCTTAAGGTAGCGACGTCATGGTAACTGAGTGATTGATAATTAAGCATGCAATCATCCCCCATCGGTGTAGCAATGACAAAATTTACTCCAGCTGCAGTTAATAGCACACTCAAATCTTCAATATCGTTTTGGTCGGCTTTAATATGGTTTGTATAACAAATATCTACACCCATCGGAATTCCATGCATTTTCCCCATAAAGTGATCCTCTAGCCCCGCTCTGATAACCTGCTTGTTGTTATACAAATACTCAGGGCCGATAAAACCAACAACAGTGTTAACAATATATGGATCATAGTAGCGTGCAAAACCATAATTTCTCGATTCTAACGTCATTTGATCGATTCCGAAATGAGCTTCTGCTGATAGCTCAGATCCTTGCCCTGTCTCAAAATACAAGCCCTGCGGACCGGTTCCCGTTCCTAAGGTTCGAGCCATGTCCCTAGCTTCCTCAAGCATTGTTGCCGAAATACCGAAGGAACGATTTGCAGCTTCAGTTCCAGCGATACTCTGGAAAATCATATCAGCTGGTGCTCCTTGTTCAATGGCTTTCATTTGCGTTGTTACGTGAGCTAGTACACAGTTCTGTGTTGGAATCCGCCAATCTTGGATAAAATCATGTGTAGCATGAAGCAGCCGTTTTACACTTTCAACTGAATCATCGACAGGATTAATACCTATAACAGCATCTCCAATTCCGTAAGAAAGCCCTTCTTTTAGTGAAGCTATAATCCCTTCCACATTATCTGTTGGATGGTTTGGCTGAAGCCGTGATGCAAGAGTCCCTTTCTGTCCAATTGCAATATTACATTTTGTGATAATTTCTATTTTATTTGCAGCATGTACTAAATCGAGATTGGACATGATTTTCGTAACAGCTGCAATCATTTCACTATTTAACCCTAGGCTCAGGCGTTTTAGATCCTCTCCAGTTACTTCATCATTTAAAATAAATTCTCTTAGCTCTGCTACAGACCAATTTTTAATAGACTGATATACCGGTTCTTTAATCTGACTTTCAATGATTTTTGATACTTCATCCTTTTCAGGAGGGAGAAGTGGATTATCCCGAATATCTGAGAGTGTTAACTGACTAAGAACCTCTTTCGCTGCAATTCGTTCTTGTACTGTTTCAGCCCCAATACCAGCTAAACGATCCCCTGATTTCTCTTCGTTAGCTTTAGCAAATAAATCTTTTAATGAAGAGAATTGATAAACTGTACCTAAATAATTAGTTTTTAGCCTCATTAGGCCCCCTCCTTTCTCAATGGTGGAATGTTAATGTTTTTATAACTACTGGGACAACACTTGTTTGGAGAAGATGACCAATGTCAATATAGTCCCCGTGTTCAACCCGAATTTGGTCAATACATATAATACTTTGGGCAGGACTTTGAACTTTCAATGTTTGCCCCAATGCCTTCGCATGATCACTTTCGAGAACGATAACCAGTGGCTGTTTGTTATTTACTTTTACTTTCATTGAATCCAAGATCGCTTTGGCAAATGCTTGAATATCCTTAAAACTCAAATAAGGGATTTCTGTAAAATACAAGGCGAAATTTTGGCCTTCTTGGTTTGGGTCATACATTTCAATTGCCTGTTCAACAGATTTTCCTAACTGCTTCAAACCTGTATCTAGATTGTTTCCTAATGGAACTTGATAAACAGGTAAGTTTCGAAGAGGTAGGTCATTGCTATCAACCTGAATGGTAGCCCCGCTAATTTCAGTAGTTTGTGTCCCAGCCCCCAGTACTGTTGCTCGTACAGTCTCATCAGGATGAATCCAAGTCCATTTAGTTAACTCTTTGCTCTCTTTTAAGGAAGCGGCTAGCGTTTCACCTATGTCGTCATATTCTGCTTCACCTGCAGATGAGGATTCATGACGATAGATACACTCACTGATTCCACCTGAGAACATGATGGTTTCAATTTCTTCCTTCCAATTTGGCTCGTGTCCTAAAAGTAAGACTCTGTCTGAGTCGGTCAATCTTCTTTCCAGCATTCTAGAAATGACGGATGCCATATAGTCAGTTAGCCTTTTTTCCTCAAAATCGTTCCTGATATCGCCTTCCTTAACGGAAACACCCCATTGATTAAATAGCTCTTTTATTGGTGGAGAAATACTTTTAATTTTGGAGTGACTATATTCAATGAGTCGACCACCAATATGTAGCGTACAGGTTCCGCATAGTTTTCCTGACTTATAAACAGCTACATTTGCTGTTCCACCGCCAATATCGATATTGGCAACCACTTTTCCTGTCTTTTTCGAAAACTCATATGCTCCTGAACCCTTTGCTGCGATAATTCCTTCTAAATCTGGACCCGCAGTTGCTACAAGAAAATCACCAGCATGATCAGATAGTTGATGAACCATTTGTTGGGCATTTTGTTTTGTAGCTGTTTCACCTGTAATAATGACAGCACCTGTTTTAATATCATTAGCGGTAATTCTTGCCTTTTCATACTCCTTTTTGACAAGGTCTTCCACTTCTTCGATATTAATTGTTGTAGAATCCAATAATGGCGTTCGATAGATTGGGCTGCGATGTAAAATCTTTTTATTAATAATCTCAATTCGTGGCATGTGTGTTCCGCCAGCCATATTCATTAATGAAAATTGGCTGATTACAATCTTGGTCGTACTGGTTCCTATGTCAATTCCAGCACTTAAAATTTCCTCACTTTGAGGCTCATACTTTTTGATGTAGCTCACCTCATTCCAAACTAATTACAAAAGAAAAAAAGGCACCCTATACAAGCTGTCATTGCTGACAGATCATATAAGGCGCCTTTGCCTGGTAAATTCATTTGTTATAGTAATATTCTAATCTACTATTTTATATTTGTAAAGGTTTTCACACAAAAATGAGTGATTCGCTTTGGTTTGATACTGCATATTCTCTCATAGCTTGCAATGTGTTACAGCTTACCAGATCCTTAATCTCCTTAATGCCTTTACCTGTAATAGAAGAACTAACCACGATAGGTCCGTTTGGAATAACCCGTTTTAACTCTTGAACGGCTGCATTGATATCAGCATTTTCAGCATCACTCTTTGTCACGACTCCAATTGGGAGTTTATTGATACCTGTACTAAATCCAGGAGGGAAAATTGTTTTTTTCCTTGTCGCATCCTGTAAAAATAAAACATGGGTCACTTCAAGAGAGGTCGCCATTATATTTTTATAGAATAATGGATTTTCAGTGTATTCACCTGGTGTATCAACAATCCAGTCATAATAAACTAGTGCTTGGGTTTTGACAGCCTCCACTCCTTTCCCCAAAAGAGCATTTGTTAAAGTAGATTTACCAGCCCCAATTGAACCAATTAACATCGCTCTATTTTTTATAGCCATTTCAATACTCCTTTACGATTTAGTAATGGCTGCCGGGGTATATTTTAAGGTTTCTGATAGGAATCTATTAATCTCTTCCATTGCCATTTGGACAGAAGATACTGTTCCGACTATCACAAGACTCCCGGTAAAGCGGTCCAAAAAGCCAATTTCAACATCTGCCGCTTTCGTTGCAAGATCTCCTGCGATAATTACAGTTTCACTCGGAGTTAATGTAAGAATACCAATAGCGCCTGCCTGCTGTATGCCTAATTTTTCAAACATATCTTGGCCTGGGTTCGCGATTAAGTGACTTAATGTTACCTGTTTTCCTGGAACGAATTCCTGAATAAATCGCTGTTTCTCTTCACTCAATCTAAAAAACCTCCTTGTTTTTATGCCTCTAAGCTGCGTTGTTGTTCTACTATATCTTCCTTTGGTAGGTACTCATCTTTTCCAATGATACCTGCTTCACGGTCTTTCTTCTCCAGTTCGAGAGCCTTTGGTACAGATAACCAGTAAGCTAAACCTATTCCAATAGCACCTGCAGAAATTTTACCAACAATGATTGGCAGAATTAGTGTTGGCTGGAAGTTAGCTGTGAAGGATAAGTGATCTCCAAGTAAGAACGCTGCACAAACCCCAAACGCAATGTTGATAACCTTATCTTTTGGTGGCATTGTTTTTACTAATTTAAACATAGCAAGGATGTTCGCGATTGTCGCAATCAATCCAGCACTTCCTTCTTTACTTAAGCCTAGCTTTCGTCCTAGTGCTTCAAGCGGTCCTCCCGCATACTTCTGTAATAAATATACCATTGGGAATGCACCCGCTAGCATGATACCGATATAACCGGCTGTTTCAAGTGCACGGAATTGATCGTCTGCATCTGCCATGATTGGGTCGAATCCCCAAGCTCCAAAAATAGTTGAGAAGAGCCCTGTAAAAATTTCAACAATCGAGAATACAAGTACAAGCTTGATTGCTGCGTCCATGAGACGTCCAAACAGCATGAACCCTTTGATCATTAGATCTGGAAGAAAATATAACCCAGCTGCTATAAGGACAACAAATATGAGAAGCGGACTTAAATTCAACAGAATTTGACCATAACTTAATGCAAATTGATACTTTGCCTCTCCCGATGTAGAGATAAAATCACGTACAGTAGAGTTTGTTAATAAAATAATTGTACTCGAAATAAGTGCACCAATCGGAATTGTTAATACCCCTGCCATTACACCAAGAGCCATATATTTATGATCCCGTTTATCAAGCATAGCTAGTCCCATCGGAATTGAAAAAACGATTGTCGCCCCCGCCATAAATCCGACAATCATTGCCATAATCCAACCTTCTTGGGTCTCCTTTAAGATTTCTGCTAATTGGTAACCACCCATATCAGTTGCAAGGATAGAAGTAGCTGCGATGGCCGGATCAGCACCGATGGCAGAAAATACTGGTCCAAATACTTTATCAATGAACCAAGATAAAAATGGTATTGATGCCATGATCCCAGCTGCTGGTACGAAAATATGCCCAACTGCATGTAGCCCTTCCATAAATTGTGCACCCAGGCCTTCATCACTGTTTCGAATTGCAGCAATAGCACCTGCTACTGCACAAATCATGATGATATAAATAACAATTTGTCCTACCATTTCCATGTAAAAATCCCTCCTTATTTACTATTTTTATATAAATGGAGAATAAGTTTATTTTTTACACAATAGACAATCCCTAAAAAAGACAAAAAGGTACTGTACGGCATTTAATATAAATACCGCCTCAGCACCTTTGCTTAGTCTATTTACTTGTAAAAAAATGATTACACATCATATTTTAAGATAATGTGCTTTGCTACTTTCTCCAGAGTAACCTGCTTATTCATACTAATCTTTCTCATTCTTTTATACGCATCATTTTCGGGTACATTGTACCTTTTCATGATAATTCCTTTTGCTTTTTCGACTAATTTTCTATCCTCAAGCTGTTTATTCATATGCTGGACTTGCTCTCGATATGTGTTTGCATTCTCAGCTTGTCTTAGAGCAATTTCCACAGCAGGAATTAAATTTGCCTCGGTAATTGGCTTAACTAAGTACCCCATGATATTTGCTTGTTTTGCTTTATCAATATATTCACGTTGGCTATAGGCCGTTAAAATTAGAATTGGAGTATGTAACCTTTTCGAAATAATTTCACTTGCTTTTAAACCATTTAATTTAGGCATTTTAATATCCATAATAATTAGGTCCGGCTTTAGCAAAAACGCTTTTTCCAATGCTGCTTCACCATTGCTTGCTTGCGCAACTACCTCATACCCATTATCTTCGAGCATCATTGCTATATCCATCCGGGTAATCGATTCATCCTCAACTACCATGACTCTTTTCTTCATGCCAGAATTCCCTCCTTTTCTATCGGGAAAACGACTAAGGCAATAGTCCCCATTGCTGCCTTTTCAATCTTAAAATGACCTGACAAATCATGTTCGATAAGCGTTTTTACAATATCTAGCCCTAATGATGTTTGTGACATTGGAGAATATCCTTCACCATTGTCTATAACTTGAACCATTATTTGATCATCTTTTTGCTGTAGTAAGACTTCTATTTCTCCAAAATCCACTGTTTTAAACGCATGTTTAACACAATTTTGAATAAGTTCATTAACAACAAGGGCTACAGTAACAGCCTTACTAGATTTGATTTGCAGGTTCGACCCTTCGTAGGAAATCTTAATCTTCTTATTCGGACTTGATTCATTAACTAGTGCATTACCAATCTTTTTAATGAGTTGATATAAATTAACATCATCTACAGTTGAATTTGACAAAATAATCTCATATACTGCAGCAATACTTGTGATTCGATTGAGGCTTTCTTCAAAATGAACTTTACTTTCTTCTGGGAGTCCTCTTCTCATTTGTAAACGTAAAAGACTTGCTACCGTTTGTAAATTATTTTTCACCCGATGATGAATTTCCCGGATAGCAACTGATTTAACGATTAACTCTCTTTCCTTTTCTCGTAATTCTGTTATATTTTTTAAAATGACAAAGGAACCATTTTCATTTTCCTTCTGAGTGAGCCTTATCTTTTTCACCTGAAAAACTTTATCCAAAATCTTTACTTCCTCGATTAACAGTTCTTCAGGGTCTTCAAGAATATCCTTTATTCCAGGAAAAAACTCATACAACATCTTTTCAACCCAATGTCCATCCACATGCATCTCTTGTATTAAGTTAGAGGCTGAAGGGTTACAATAAAGGATTTTTCCACTATGGTCGATTAAAAACAAAGATTCCTCTAGCATCTCTGGAATGATTGGATGATTTTGTGTAATACCAATCAAAATTTCGCTTAATGTCTCGGTCGCTTCTGACAACGCTTCCATTTTTTCTTGCGTTTTAAGCTGCTCACTGATATCTTTTTCCATGATCAAGGTCCCTATGACCTTATTACTATTGTTTTTAATTGGGACAACACTTTGATTTACGGTTCTGCCTTCTTGTGTTAATGCACGATTAAGAAAAATTGGTTTTCCTGTCTTCAATGAAGATACCACAGAAGGTTCAAAAGCATCATAAGCAAATTTACCGACAATCGGTTTTGAATAGATGGATTTTGTAGTTGTTGGTGAGGCTTCCGCTACAACAATTGCATGTTTTCTCTCTTTTGTAAGGCAATCAATAAATACATTTGCCTTATTTAAATCAGCAATTAAAAATAGATTTGCAGCTACACTTTTGATAATTTCTACGTCTTTCTCCGATAGATTTGTATGGAGGGAGCATAACTCCTCAATCTTGTTGTTTGTCATAGTACTTATCTCCTGTTTCTATAGAGAGATTGGTATATTAAGTATTATAAGAGTCTTATATTTTTATGTCAATATTATGAATTTATTTGATAGTTAGAAAAAAAGAAGACTACGACAAAAAGTCAGGTATAAAAATGTCCTTAAACATTCCTTTTACCTGACTTTTTCTTATATATAAATGACTAGTATTTAGGATAATTGTGCAAGCTTCACTCCGCTTACCTTATGCGTTAAAACTCTCTCTATTACGTCAGCAAGGTAGGCACCCGCTTCAACAGGAGGAATTCCCCCTTCATGTATATTCGAAATGACCGTTCTATCCGCCTCAACCGTATTTTCCGTTGGTCTGTAGATTAGATAGGCACTAATACTTTTTGAAGTTGCAAGCCCTGGTCTTTCACCAATTAAGGAAATGACCACATCGCAATTTGTAATGGCCGCTATTTCATCTTGAATCCACACACGACTGTTTTTAATAAACACGGGTTCACCCATTGAAATATTTTTTGCCTCTAATCCTTGCATCATTGCCGGAAGTAAATCTGGAATATTGGCTTCAATTCCGCTTGAATTTAAGCCATCAGATATAATGATTTGAACTTGTTTGTTCTTAGAGAGGTTTGCTTTAGCCCACTCCCTGGATGCATCATTTAAAAATCGGCCACTGTCCAAATTCATTAAATACTCATCCATCGATTCCGACTTTGAGTGAAGGACAGGTAGATTCATATCTTTTAGGAATTCCTCTGAGACTCCATTAAATACAGCATCCTGTGCAGCCGCATGATCAATACGAAAATAGAGGTATTCCTTTGTCTTCAAACGTGTCCCTGCACGCCCCACTCCAATTCTGGCTGGCGTAATCCTCCTTGCTTTTTCTATGATGTCATAGTCGACAGGATTATCTACCCTGACTTCCCTCTTATTCTCAACAATAATATGCCGATTAACTGTTTCTGCTATTTCCTCGGTGCTTGATACATTTTTCTTTTTTTCAAGTTCTTCAATTACTTGTTTGACAATGTCTTGAATATCCATTTCATCAACCCCTATTATTTAAAAATCGATAAATCTCCTGCTCTTTCAGTTAATCGTCCATTTTCCATAATTCCCATTTTCTCCATCCAAATTTCAAATTCCCTTAATGGTCGTAAACCAAGCATCTCTCTTAAACTAGCATCATCGTGGTAACTAGTATCCTGATAGCTAAGCATCACATCATCCCCACCTGGAACTCCCATATAAAAGTTTGCACCAGCTAAAGCGGTTAACATTCCAGCAATTTCCTGGTCATTTTGATCGGCTTGCATATGATTTGTATACGTTGGCGCAATCCCCATTGGAATTCCATGTAGTTTCCCCATAAAAAGATCCTCTAAATCTGCACGTATCATTTGTTTTCCGTCGTAAAGAGTTTCTGGTCCAATAAATCCAGAGACATTATTCACCATGAATGGTTTCCAGTGGCGTGCATATCCGTAGGTTCTTGACTCAAGGGTCTGCATGTCTACACCATGGTGAGAATTCAGTGATACCTCAGAGCCTTGTCCAGTTTCAAAATAAAATTGATTCGGACCAGCTGAAGTGCCGTGTTTGGCCATTAGGTCTGCTGCCTCATCTAAAATTAACTTCGAAACGCCAAAATCATCATTTGTTGAATTTGTTCCAGCTAAACTTTGAAAAATGATTCCACTAGGTGCCCCTTTTTCTATCGCTTTCATTTGAGTGGCAATATGCGCTAATACACAGTTTTGTGTCGGTATTTCCCACTGTCTCATAAAATCATGGGTCATGTGTAAAATTCTAGAAACAGATTCTACTGAATCATTATTAGGATTGACTCCAATTACTGCATCCCCAGCCCCGTACGAAAGTCCTTCCTTTAAGGAGGAAAGAATTCCTTCTAAATTGTCATTCGGATGGTTAGGCTGACAGCGGAAAGCTAAACGGCCTTTCTCCCCAATTGTTGTGTTGCAGTGAGCAGTCGGTCTAACCTTTTGTGACGCCATTACCAAATCGATACTGGACATTAACTTGGCAACAGCAGAAATCATCTCACTGGTTAATCCTTTACTAATACGAAGTAATTGCGAGGAACCGGTACTATGTGAGAGGATATATTCTCTTAATTCCCCAACCGTCCAACCTGAAATTTCTTTAAAAATATAGTGATTCAGATCATCATAGATAATCCTCGTGACTTCATCCGTTTCATATGGAATAACAGGTTGTTCATAAATTTCATTTAGCGTTAATTCGCTTAGCACAACCTTTGCTGCCATTCTCTCCAAATTTGATTGCGCTGCAATTCCGGCCATTTTATCCCCAGACTTCTCCTCGCTTGCCTTCGCTAATATCTCTTTTACTGTCTGAAATTGATATACTTCATTTTTCAATGTACATTTAAACATAGATAAGCCCCCAATCTATTTGTCTTTTTTATAATTCAGGTTTAGAAAGCGTTAACATTTCAAAACAAAAAAAGCACCCTAACAAACAGCCATAAAATATGGCTTCGGTTAAGGCGCCTTTACCTGAACAATTCACTTTTTCATTATTATATCAAAGAGTGGTAGTACTTGAAAGAAATTTAACAGAATGTTTGATATTTTTATAAATTAGTAGTGGTACGTATGCTGATTAAAAATTCGTTTCCTGTCCACCTTTAATGATGCTCTTGTTGTTGAGCTTCCTGTTTTGTTCTATGGACTGTTCCGAAAGGGTGGTTTGGCGGTGCATAGATGGAGTAAAGTTTTAACGGGATCTTTCCTGTATTGGTTACATTGTGCCAAGTACCAGCCGGGATGAAAATCGCTGAGTCCTCATTGACTTCACGTACAAAATCTAAATGGTCTTTCCGATTCCCCATTTGAACAAGCCCATGCCCTTGTTCAAGACGCAAGAATTGGTCAACATGTGGATGCACCTCCAGCCCGATGTCTTCACCAACCTGAAGACTCATTAAAGTCACCTGTAAATGGTTACCTGTCCAAATCGCAGTACGATACGTGTTGTTTAGTTTAGAAGCTTCATTGATATTGACTACATATGGCTTTTTTCCATGATCCTTGAAATCAATTGGTTCTCTATACATCGGTGTTTGATGATAACCCCAATAGTTCCAGTGATGCATTGGTACATTCATATAAAATGGATGATAATGGTGATGATGGTAATGATATGGATGCCCATACCCATATTGTGCATAATACAATTTTTATCCCTCCACAGATTCATAAAATATCCTATGCAAGGATTAGGCTATAGTGTAGCCCATTTTTTAAGAAAGCTCATTCCCACTAACAACCATATACAGCTCAAAGTCGATAAATCCTGTTATACTAGGTTTATAAACTACCCTGGGGTGAGGCTATGTGGAATCTAACGAAAGAAGCGAAAGAAAAGTTTACAAAATGTAACATTTTACCGATCTGTGAAACTGACGAGGACTGGGAATATTCATTTAAAGAGGCAAAAGAAGAAGGCGAGGATCTTCTTTCCCGTTTAAAAGAAGAACTAGAGGAAGTGAAAGAGGAACTCCTGCAGATTTTGCCAGGCCGTTTCATTCCGTATGTGAAGAATGGTACTTTAAATTTACCAACATTACCTAAAACCATACGCGACGATTACCTCCAATGGATGCGTGAAGCGGACAAAGAATTTGAGGGGATTTTAGATGCGGCCCATGAACAAACAGAAAATGCTATTGCTTTTTTACCAGAAACTGTTCAAGATGTCTTTGCGGAAAGCTTACATGATTCAACCATTGAACGAATTGAACGGCAGGGAGATACACTTCATCTCTACATCAATACAGACGGCGGTTTTTCATCAAAAGCGCTTATTCATTTCACTTTTGAAAATGTAAGAGTAGAGGAATCAGAGGAACCTTTAGAGCTCGGGCATTGGATTGTCTATTATGAGTTACAGAAAACAGAAGATGGATTTGCTTTTCGTGTATTGTTCGACGCCCCAGATACGGAATGGACAATTTTCATGAGTCATTTGGATGCACGTTATTTTTATCGTCCAGCCCAATTTACTTTACTGAATCATGAAGAAAAATTAGATGAGACCTCATTTGAGGATTATGTGTCACAATTAAATCCTGACTACCATTATTGGCTGAGCACCCCACACGTGACAAGTGCCATTAAGTCACTCGCTGAACCTATCACATTAGATAACGGGAAGCTAGAATTTACACAAAAAGAAATGATTGTTACAGTCGGGGATCAGTCCTTTACTTATGATTTAGAAGAGTACAATCCAATTCAGTGTATTTATACAGATGTATATGAGGACCCATATGCACATTTGGATGAACCATTAGCAATGGATGAAATCGAAGCAGCAGCACTTGGCGAAGATTTGGAGCTACAAGTACGTGCCTGGAATACGATGTACGAAAACCCTAATGAGTTAGCAGAAATGATCAATCGTGTTTTGGAAAAAATGGAGATTACCGAAGAAAACGAAATGATTGCGAGTGTTTATGCCAACCATTTTTATAAGAATGGCATCTTGACAAAAGACGTTATTGAAAAATATCGGTCATTGATTGATTAGTATATAATGAATTAAGCCTACTTTACGTCAAGGTTACTTTACATAAAAATTAGAAAAGGGCTAGTTCTATTCTAGAATAGAACTAACCCCTACCTCACTTCTCATTAAGTTTTTCACTAAGAAACTGCGGCAACGAAAAACAGCTTTCCACAATTTGCTCGTTTACATATTTTGTATTTTTATTACTGACTTTGCTTGGGTTTGGTTTAATATGCTGCTTAGACCCAATGGTAAAACTCCAAAGCCCTCCAGGATAGGTAGGTACGACAGCGGTATACAATTTGACCTCTTGGAAAAGCTCAGAAATCCTTCTGTATGATTGTTTCATTACATCTGCATGGAAAATGGGTGATTGGCTCTGGCAGACCACCTTACCGTCCTCTTTCAAAGCTTCATGCAAGCTTTGATAAAAGCTTTTTTCGAATAATACCTTCGCAGGTCCGATCGGATCGGATGAATCCACGATGATAAGGTCATACTCATTTTTCTTACCTGCCACAAATTTTACCCCATCATCAAAAACAAAATGAACACGCGGGTCTGCTAGTTGGCCAGATACCTCAGGTAAATGCTCGATACAAGTTTTTACAACAAGTTCATCAATTTCTACCATGTCAATGTGTTCGACTGCATCGTACTTGCAAATTTCCTTCGCAGCTCCACAATCTCCTCCACCGATGATTAATACTTTTTTCGGATTTGGGTGAATTGACATGGGCACATGCGCTATCATTTCGTTATAGATGTGTCCATCCACTGAAGTCGTTTGGACAATACCATCTAATACAAGCATTCTTCCAAAATAATAGGAATCCAGAATCATGACATCCTGGAAAGATGATTGTTGATCAAATATAACCTCTTTGATTCGGTAGCTGACTTTCAGGTTGTCGTATTCATCTTCGGTGAGCCATAAATCTCCGTTTTTTTCCGATAAATATGGTTTAGCTAGTTCCATCATCATCCTCCATTCTGATCTATTTCTTCCAACTATAAGAATAGGAAAGTTTGGAGCACATGTCTTGTGGATGGGGGCGATAATATATAAGCGAAGTTCTGGTACAGGAAATAAGTATAATTACCTAAATATCACCAAATCGTAAAACGATAAATGATAGACCACGAACAGCGTATTCGGGATATCATCAAGCTGATTAACAATAAATGATAG